>NZ_JAFCUF010000004.1:0-467801 GCF_049896385.1 Hymenobacter sp. B1770 | reverse complement strand
CCAACTTCGCTAAATACCGGGAATTGCTCTGCGATTTCGAGCCTGAATTAATTATTTCCGATTTCGAATCGTTTAGTATGGTGTAACGATCTGGGCGCTGTCTCAGCCGTGAGCTCGGTGAAATTGTAGTCTCGGTGAAGATGCCGAGTACCCGCCACGGGACGGAAAGACCCCGTGCACCTTTACTATAGGTTGCCATTGGTGTTGGGTTCGGCATGTGTAGCATAGGCGGGAGGCGCTGAGCCGGGGACGCTAGTTCTCGGGGAGCCAACGTTGAAATACCGCCCTTGCCGTGCCTGATGCCTAATCCCGTATGACGGGAGACAGTGGCTGCTGGGTAGTTTGACTGGGGTGGTCGCCTCCAAAAGAGTATCGGAGGCTTTCAAAGGTCCGCTCAGTACGCTTGGTAACCGTACGCAGAGCGCAATAGCAGAAGCGGGCTTGACTGTGAGGCCGACTAGCCGAGCAGGGTCGAAAGACGGATATAGTGATCCGGTGGTTCCGCATGGAAGGGCCATCGCTCAAAGGATAAAAGGTACGCCGGGGATAACAGGCTGATCTCCCCCAAGAGCTCATATCGACGGGGAGGTTTGGCACCTCGATGTCGGCTCGTCACGTCCTGGGGCTGGAGAAGGTCCCAAGGGTTCGGCTGTTCGCCGATTAAAGTGGCACGCGAGCTGGGTTCAGAACGTCGTGAGACAGTTCGGTCCCTATCTGTGGTGGGCGTTGGAAATTTGACAGGACCTGTCCTTAGTACGAGAGGACCGGGATGGACCAGCCGCTGGTGCGCCGGTTGTACCGCCAGGTGCAGCGCCGGGTAGCTACGCTGGGACGAGATAAGCGCTGAAAGCATCTAAGTGCGAAACTCACCTGGAGATGAGATTTCCCAATTGAAGGCCCGTCGGAGATGACGACGTGGATAGGCGGCAGGTGAACAACTGGAAACAGAATAGCTGAGCCGTACTAAGTGGCCGAGGGCTTCGCTAATCAAGCAATTGAATCATTCGTCAAACGCGCCACCCGCGCTTCGTTTTTGTCCCCTTATGTCAACGTTATTGAGTCCTGCACGAACACGCAGTGACCCGCCAGCAATGGTGGCTTTAGCCCGGGTGTTCACCTCTTCCCATTCCGAACAGAGCCGTTAAGCCCCGGTGCGCCTATGGTACTGCCTTCACCGGTGGGAGAGTCGGTCGCCGCCAACCTTTTTTACAACCCCACGCCCCCCGCCCGCTTTCACCAGCCCGCGGGGGGCGTCTTGGTTTTAGGGCGGGCTGCAACACTGGGAAGTGTTGCCTTACTAAAAGTCTGTTGAGAGAGGTATCTATAGGTCCTGACAAGTTCTTTTTAGGCGCAACCTTTATGCTCAAATGGATTTTTAGTCAGACTCGTCTGAGGGTAAAAGCTTTCTAAGCTATAAATAATACAGGTATGCGTTTGACTTATCCATGGTTTCTGCTTGGGCTTTTGGCAATTGCCATCCCTGTTATTATTCATTTACTTCAACTGCGCCGGCCACAAAGACTTATTTTTACTAATACTTCTTTTATACAGAAAGCCGAACTGGTTAACGTACGGCATAGGAGAGTGCAGCATTTACTGGTGTTGGTTACACGGGTACTCGCTATCTCAAGCATCGTCTTGATGTTCTGCCAGCCTTTTATTCCTACTATAGGTCCTGAAAAGTCCTCCACTGGTATGAGTACTGACGTACTAATTGATAACTCTTTTAGTATGCAGCAACCAAGTTCAATGCAGCTTACCCTTTTAGCAGAGGCTATCGCTGAGGCTAGGGGTTTGAGCCAACTTGTGTCTTCACGAGATAAACTCACATTGAGAAATAGTGGAGGCCGGCTCGTTAATGTAGGAGAGTATCAGTCCAAGTTAGATGGACTTAGGTTTACATCACGTTCACCTCTTTCACTTATTAATGCAACGCATTCTGGTATAAATTCTTATAACTCGCTATTTGTTCTTTCTGATTTTCAAAAAAATGCATTTAATGCTAGCCATTTTGATAACATGGCGAAAGGTAATGAGTTGGTTTTAGTGCCCATGACACCAAAAGGTGTAGGCAATATATATGTAGATAGTATTTGGATTGATGATGCTATTGTTCGTGTACATACAAATATTGGCTTGCATGTAAGACTGCGGAATGGAGGAAGTTTAGTTGCAACTGATTGTCCAGTTAAGGTTTTCCTCAATGCAAAGCAGGTCGCTGCTTTTAGGATTACTGTTATGCCAGGTAAAGCCGTGGCTACTGTAGTTCAAGTGCAGGTCGAGGATGAAAAGCAGGCTTTGGGTCGTATTGTGACAGAAGATACACCTGTAACTTTCGACAATGCCTACTATTTCACATTGCAGCCTGCTGCAGCGATTCAAATACATGAGATTGCCTCTGAACCATTAACTCAGCAACTTTATAGCAACGAATCACTATTTAAGTATGCACATTCAAAGCCGCAGAGTGTGAATTACGGCCTAATGCGGCAAGCGGACTTAGTATTGTTGCGGGAGGTGAGTCAGGTTGATGCAGGTTTGCGTGAGGAACTCCAAGCAGTTGTGAAACGAGGGGGAAGCGTTGTAATCGTCCCCACGGCTTTAGTGGCAGGGCAATCTTCTCATCAGCAATTGTTTAAAGAGCTAGGTTTGGGCGGGGCACAATGGGAGGCTAATATTGTCGCTCCCGAATTGCGTGAAGTCGCAATGCCAAACTCGCAAGAACCTTTTTTTCGGGAAGTTTTTGGTGCCCAGCAGCGTGCTGTAACAATGCCACGTGTGGCGCCCTTACTGCGGTGGTCGCGCACTGGTACCGATATCCTTCGTTTGCGGGATGGAGAAAGCTACTTGGCGAGCTTCGTAAGTGGACTAGGGAAAGTGTATGTCTTTTCGGCACCTTTTTCTAAAGGGTATTCTGACTTTGCTCAGCACGCGTTATTTGTGCCGGTGATGTACCGCATGGCGATGCTGAGCTATATTAATGAGCAGTTACCAGCTTATCGCTTGACACAAAATACGGTGGCACTGAAGCTTCCGGTCGTGGCCGAGGCAATAAAGGACATTACAAGGGGCACTGATGAGGCTGGATTCCGTTTGGTAAAGGACAGTTTGACCCTGATTCCTGCTCAGCGCGTTTTAGGACATGAACTTCGACTGGATTTGCCGATTGGAATGGATACGCCTGGCTTTTATCAAGTGCAACGTGGGGGGAAGGTGGTGACTACTTTGGCTTTCAATCAGGACAAAAAGGAGTCGGAGTTAGCGGCTTACACGGCAGCTGAGCTGCGCGAATTAGTTGGCCCTGATAGACCAAATATTAAGGTTTTGGAAGGGGGTGCGCAAGGGGCTGCGCTCGCTAAGTTTAAGGCAGAACAGACTGGGCAGCCTCTGTGGCGTTATTTTTTAGTTTTTGCTTTGGTGTGCCTGCTCGCAGAGGCATTACTGGTGCGCTTGGCAACTCGACGGTTAGGCGCTGTACGGACTAAATTAGTAGTCTGAAACCTGCATAAGAAGGAAATTGAAAGAGTGGCTAGGTTGCGCAGTGTAACTTGCTACCTTAATTAATTTCAAGCTGATGGCTGCTGCTACTTTTGACCCTAATCCTACTAAAACGAAGCCGGCGACTGGATTGGTGACTAAAATTGGGCTGCGTTTTGGGGTAGGCGCAGGCTTAGTGTGCGCAATTTGGATGGTTGCTTTGCAGCTAACGGGTAATAACGGCTTTGGGCCTAAGCAAATTATGGCTCAACTGTTTGTGCCGCTAGCGGCGGTGACAAGTGAGTGGGTGTTACGGCGTCGCCTGAAACCTGAGAGGCCAGGTCTAGGCCGGTCGTTGGGGGTGGGTTTGTTAACGGTGCTGGTAGCTGCGCTTGTTTCGGCGAGCAGTTTGGTTGGAATAGCGCAGGTAGCCGGTGAAAAAGCAATAGCCGTCAACCGGGCTGAGATTCTGGAAATTGTTCACACCCAGCAGCGGGAGAACTCAAAGGTGAAGCTTAGCGAGCAGGAATTGCAGCAGCAGCTGCAAAAAGTGGAAAAGATTACGGTTGGGGATATGGCGGTTAGTAATTTCATACAACTGGTACTGCTCGGTCTCACGCTCGCGCTCCCGGGTGGAATATTTTTGCGAGAATAACATACTAGCCCTCGATTATGGAAGCTCACTCGCAACAGGCCACTCCGCTCGCTGTCGGTATTCGTTATGGCTTGTTACTGGCGCTGACCGCGTTACTAGTTGATTTTCTCACCAGAATTGCCGGTTTCAGCTTCGTTGTTTATGGTACTGCTGCTTTTGTGGGTTGGCTTATTGTAAGCATTGCCTGGATTATAACAGCGCATAAAGCTTTTAAAAACGCCAACGGAGGTTACATGCAGATAGGACAGGGGCTGACCATTGCCGTCGTAATGCTTTTATTGTCGGGAGTAGTTTCGGGCTTCTTCAACTACGTCTATCTGCATTACATTGACTTGGATTTTTTGGAGCGCATGAAGCAGGACATGGTCGATTTTATGGAGCGAAATAATATTCCCGATGAGCAAATAGAGAAAAGCACTGCCAGAATCGGTGAGATGAAGACGGGGCTAGGCAGGGCGTTGCTTGGTGGCTTAAGTAGTGGACTGGCAAGCGGAGTTATTATTGGGTTGTTGGTATCGGCCTTTACAAAGCGTAATCCTTCTGAGTTTGAATAAATCGTCCGCCTCTTTTCCGGTGGAAATTTCCATCGTTATTCCGCTGCTCAATGAAGCAGAGTCGTTGCCCGAACTCACGCGCTGGATTGCGCGGGTGCTCCAGACTCACGGCCTTACTTATGAAGTTATCTTGATTGATGACGGCTCGACTGATGATTCTTGGGAGGTGATTGAGGCTTTGGCTATGGGAGATGCTGCTTTGCGGGGCATCCGTTTCAACCGGAATTATGGCAAATCGGCGGCGTTGAATGTTGGGTTTGAGGCGGCATGTGGGCGGGTAGTGTGCACCATGGACGCCGACTTACAGGATTCGCCCGAAGAACTCCCCGAACTGTATCGGATGGTTACGGAGGATAAATTCGACTTGGTGAGTGGTTGGAAGCAGAAGCGGTACGACCCGTTGTCGAAAACGCTTCCGACCAAGTTATTTAACGGCGCTACGCGGTGGATTTCGGGTATTCGATTGCACGACTTTAACTGTGGGTTAAAAGCCTATGACCAGCGCGTTGTGAAGAGTATTGAAGTATATGGCGAAATGCATCGCTATATCCCAGTTATAGCGAAGTGGAACGGATTTCGCCGCATTGGCGAGAAGATAGTGCAGCATCAGGAGCGCAAGTATGGGGTGACAAAGTTTGGGCTCGAACGGTTTGTGTACGGCTTTCTGGATTTGGCCAGCATAACGTTTGTGAGCCGTTTTCGACGGAGACCTATGCACTTTTTTGGGACGTTGGGGACGTTGTCGTTTCTATTAGGTATGGTGCTCACATTGTGGCTCACCGGCGAGAAAGTGTGGTTGGCTTATCATAACCTGAAGGCGCGTAACGTAACCGACCAGCCATTGTTTTTTATGGCGTTGGTGGCAGTGATTGTGGGCGTACAACTGTTTTTGGCTGGCTTTCTAGCGGAAATGGTGCAATTGAATGGGCCACGCCGCAATGATTACTTGGTGCGGGAGAAGATTAATTAAAACGGGTGAATTGATAATGAAAAGGGCTTCCGCAGCCGTGACCTTGGTAGTTATTTAATTCAGTTGTCGTGCTTTCTGCTTTTTAATTCATGAAGGTTGTAATAATTGGTCCGGCGTATCCTCTACGAGGGGGATTAGCTACTTATAACGAGCGGCTGGCACGAGCTTTTCAGGAAGCGGGAGATGAAGTTCGCATTGTTACTTTCTCATTGCAGTATCCAAACTTCTTATTTCCGGGGCAGACGCAGTTTAGTGCCGAGGCGGGGCCGGCTGATTTGGCTATTGAGGTGAGTTTGAACTCCGTGAACCCGTTGTCGTGGTGGCAGGTGGGGCGAAAATTGCGAGCGGAGCGGCCGGATATTGTGGTGTTCCGGTTCTGGCTGCCATTTATGGGGCCTGCTTTGGGTACGGTAGCGCGGCTGGTGCGGCAAAATGGGCATACCCGGGTAGTGGCTATTACGGATAACGTGATTCCGCATGAAAAGCGACCGGGGGATGGACCTTTTACCCGTTATTTCCTGAGTGAGTGCGATGGCTTTGTGACCATGAGCCGCAGTGTGTTGAGCGATTTGCAACAACTAGGATTTAGCGCTAAACCTGCGTTGTACCGTCCACACCCACTGTATGATAATTTTGGACCAATTAAAATCAAAGACGAAGCCTTACAGGCTTTGAAACTGCCGAAAACAAGCGGGTATTTATTGTTTTTTGGCTTTATCAGGGCTTATAAAGGTCTGGACATTATGCTACAAGCTTTTGCGGACCCGCGTATAAGTGCCATGCCTGTTAAATTAATTATTGCAGGTGAATTTTACGAGGATGCAGCTCTATATGAGGAGTTAATTACACGCTTTGCTTTAGAAGATAGAATAATTAGAGCTACGGATTTTATACCTAACGAAAAGGTAGTAGATTATTTCTGCGCGGCTGATTTAGTTGTGCAGCCTTATAAAAATGCTACACAAAGCGGGGTGTCACAAATAGCTTATCACTTTGAGCGGCCCATGCTGGTTACGGACGTAGGCGGGCTCGCCGAGTTAATACCGAACGGAGTGGTAGGGTATGTGGTGGCCCCGAGGGCGCAGGAAATTGCAGATGCAATAGTTGACTTCTACACCAACCAACGAGAAGGCGCTTTTGCAGCGGGGGTGCGAGACCAAAAAAAGCAGTTTTCGTGGCCGCTGATGGTGGCCGCCCTTGAAGAAGTGGCCGGTTTGACCAAGTCGAGCACCGTGGAGTCTTAAAGCTAGTTTACGACATACCAAGAATGTCGGCAGGGCGTGAGCTTGCTAGCGCCAAACCGGTAGGCTTGACAGCGTTGCCTGTACGGCTTGCATCACCTTCTCCGCTGGCAAATCCTCCATGCAGCTGGTGCCAAGCTGACAAGTGCCGCGGTAGAAGCAGACGCATTCCCGGTTGGGGCCCACGAGCTGACCACGGCCGTAGAGGTCGAATTCGTGGGGGTTGAAAATGTTGTTCATCAGGATGGTAGGCTTGCGCAGGGCAATGCTGATGTGCATGGCCATGGTTACTTGTGTAACAATGGCATCCATCTGGTGCATCAGGTTGATGAACTGGGGAAGAGGGAAGGTGCCCAGATAAGCCGCGCCGGTGGCGCTGTGGAGGACACGGTTGCGGGCATCTTCGGCCTCGCCGCCCAGCAGTACGGGGGTGTATCCCGCTTGCTGAAGCTGAGTTATAAGGCTAATCCATTTCTCGTCGCTCCAGAGGCGGGTGGTCCAACGGTCGCCGCAGCCGGTGTTGAGGCCAATGCGGGGGCCGGTAGAAGGCAGTGGGCTCCAGTCGTAGCCTTTGTCTTCGTGGGTATCAAAAACGTATTCTTCGCCGCGGAAGTCGAAGCCGCAGAGCTCGAATATTTCCTGGACGTAGGGCATGGTGTTGGCCTGACTTACCTGGTCGAAAAGGCCGGTGAGGAATTTATGCTCGGCCAGCTGATTTTGGGGCCAAGCCACGCCGTCGTGCGGGCGCAGGGAGTAGCCGAATTTCGCTTTTGCCGGAATGGTGTTCAGCAGGGCGCAGGCTTCTTTTTCCTTGTCGAGGTTGATGACCACGTCGAACTGCCGGGCTTGCAGCTGCAGAGCGCTAGCGAAATCAAACTTTAGAATTTCATCCACTTCTGCCTGTGGCAGGATGGCCGGCGTGTGCGTGAGCCAAGTGATGAAGCAGCCGGGGCGTTCCTGCCGCAAGCGCCGCAGCAAGGGCGTAGTGCGAATGACATCGCCAATGGCCCCGAGCTTGATGATAAGCAGCCGGCTGGATACGGGTGCATACACCGGGCAGCCCTCGCACACGTAGCCGTGCGTTTTGTTGGGGCGGCAGGGAAGGTCGCCGCGAAAGTGACGGCAATCGGGGTGGACGGTGAGGTTGTTGAGCAGGTGAGACACAGAAGCGCGGGGCAGGAATGGAAAAGCAAAAGTAGCCAGCAAGGACAGCTTATAGTCCCACACTAAATTGACCGCTGGTGACTTGCATGGACGTCCCCGTGGGGAAATTGATGCCAGTGAAGGTAAAGGTGCCGTTGACACGGGTGGCCGTAAGGGCCGTGACCACAATGGTGCCTGAGCCAGACACAGTGCCGGCTCCATAATTAGCACCGGCGTAGTACACCGTTTGTGTACCCGGGCCGATGGTGCTGTAAAAGGCCGAGGCCTCGCTGGTCGGGCTAAACGAGTAGGTGCCGACGGCTCGCGGCATTTCAAGCGATACGTAACTGGTAATTGGGCCCGCTGGATTCAGCGTGCCACTGATGGAAAGCGTTATGCTGGTGTTCTGGGACTGGAGCATGGTGGTAGTAACTGGGGTCCCGTCGACGGTCCAACTTAACACTGGGGCAGGCTCCGGGTTTGGGTCGGTTTTGTTGGCGGAAGAACAGGCAACTGGAACTGTCAGCGCAAGCCCCGCCGTCAGGTGCAGAACGATATTACGGGCGATGCTCATTAGTAGAATGACATAATTGATAGAATGACATAATTGAGGAAAACCGTCACCGTACCGCCGCACTACATAAGAGAAGGCAGCAGGGGTTAGCGGCCAACGTAAGTTGCTGGTGTAATGGCCCGCAATTCAGACTTTACCGCCTCGGCAACGTCGAGCGTATTAATGAATGACCGAATGCTGTCGGCGGAAATGGCCTCACCTGTGCGAGTAAGGGCTTTGAGGGCGTTGTAGGGGTCGGGGTAAGCTTCGCGGCGCAGAATGGTTTGAATGCCCTCGGCCACCACGGCCCAGTTGGCTACCAAATCGCGCTGTAAGGCTGACTCATCGAGTGCCAGCTTGCCCAAGCCGCGCTGCAGGGCGCCGAGGGAAATGAGAATGTGCCCAAGCGGCACGCCCAGGTTGCGGAGCACGGTAGAGTCGGTGAGGTCGCGCTGCAGGCGGGAGATGGGCAGCTTGGCCGCGAAGTGCTCGAGGAGGGCATTGGCAACGCCGAGGTTGCCTTCGGCGTTCTCGAAATCGATGGGGTTAACCTTGTGCGGCATGGCCGAGGAGCCCACTTCGCCGGCTTTGATGGTCTGCTTAAAGTAACCAAGTGAAATGTACTGCCACACGTCGCGGGCCAGGTCGAGTAGGATGGTGTTGAGGCGCTTGAGGGCGTCGCAGTGAGCGGCCAAGTGGTCGTAATGCTCGATTTGGGTAGTGGGGTAGGAGCGGCTAAGGCCCAGGCGGGCGGTGACGAAGGTGGTGGCGAAATCGTGCCAGTCAACCTGGGGATAGGCTGCGAAATGGGCATTGAAATTGCCCGTGGCCCCGCCGAACTTGGCGCCGAACGGTATTTGGGCCAGCAGTGCAACCTGGGCGTCGAGGCGGGCCACAAACACTTCAACCTCCTTGCCCAGGCGGGTAGGCGAGGCGGGCTGCCCGTGGGTGCGGGCCAGCATGGGCACAGCCGCCCACTCCTGGGCCCGGGCTGAAAGGGCGTTGCGCACCTGGGCGTAAGCTGGCAAGAGCTCGCCCATCAGCGCATCGCGGAAACTCAATGGGATGGCCGTGTTGTTAATGTCTTGCGAAGTGAGCCCGAAATGAATAAACTCGACAAAACCACCTAGTCCCAGCGCCGTGAATTGGTCGCGCAGGAAGTATTCTACCGCTTTAACATCGTGATTCGTTACGGCTTCGTGGGCCTTGATGGCTTCGGCGTCAGCTTCGGTAAAAGCCTCATAAATGCGCCGAAGCGCCGGAAAAGTATCGGTTAATACACCCTGTAGCTGAGGCAGAGGCAACTCCGCCAAGGCGATGAAGTATTCGACCTCGACTAGCACGCGGTAGCGCATCAGGGCCATTTCAGAAAAGCGGGTGGCCAGGGGGGCCGTGGCACGAGCATAGCGCCCGTCGAGGGGCGAAAGTGCGGTAAGAGGACTGGGCATGGTGGCAAAAGTACGGGCAGAAAGCAGCGTTGCACTACCCAAGCTCCCCCGTACCGGGCACATTACTCGTATAGTACCTCCAGCGCGACAACTTTAATTCTGCTTCCCGCGGCCGATTTTCTTACCTTTGATGGTGGCGAACCCGCCCACTTTACTGTATTCCGTGTCCATATCTCCTTCCACTAAACGTCTTATTTTCGGCATAGTAGGCGGTTTCGCCTTGTTGTTGCTGGTGGCTTTTGCCGTATTTCAATGGAAGCGCCAGCAGTTGCTCACCTATGCCCTGGGTGAAGTAAAAGCTAAAGTTGAACGCAAGTATCCCGTTATCCTCACCTTAGGTCCTGCCGAGTTCGCCGGTTTCAAGACCGTAGAAATAGCCGGGATGAGCCTGGTTCCTCGCGATGCTCCTAATGATACCTTGCTCACGGCCAAGCGCCTGCAAGCTAGCTTGAGCGTGCGCTCGCTGTTTGCAGGCCGCCCGGTTTTCAGTGGGCTCGAAATTTTGACAGCCCGCCTTACGGCACGCAAAACTCCTGCCGGTGACAACTATGGTTTCTTGGTAAAGAAGGATAAAACCAAGACTATACCCGTTGACACGACCAAAGGCACTAATTATGGCTTGCTGTTAAACCAAGTGCTGGAAGCCGGCTTCGACAACGTGCCCGGCGAAGCGCACTTTAAGGATTTCTACGTCAGTTACCTAACCCCGCGGCATACGGCAATCATGCAATTGCCGGAGCTGCAAATCAAAGATGGGGATATCTCGGGACGCCTCACGGCCAACATCGACTCGGTCGTGAACGAGTTGGGCATCACTGGGCACATCGAGCCCGGTGACTATGCCCTCACTGCCCGAGTGTTTGGCCGAGGTGGTTCAATACAGCTTCCCTACCTGCCGCGCCGCTTTGGCGCCATGGTGAGCTTCGATACGGTGCTGGTGAGCCTCATTAGCAAGGACTTTAACAAGGACGAAACTGGGGGCCGGCTCACGGTGCGCGGTTCGGTGGCGGCGCGTAATTTCAGTTTGTATCACCCCAAGCTGGCAGCCAATGAGATTGAAGTGAAAAGTGGCTCCATGGATTTTGTGGCCACTTTGGGCCGTGGCACAGCTTCTTTGGAGAAGGGCAGCCAGGTCACGGTGAACAAGCTGGTGATGTTTCCCGAAATAAGCGTGCGATTGAAGCCAAGCCGGGCCGTCTCCATCAAGGTTACATCTGCCGAAACCGAAGCCAATGACTTCTTTTCGTCGTTGCCTACCGGTATTTTCGACGAAGTGCGCGGGGTGCGCGGCACCGGTACGCTCACCTACCGCATGAGTGGCAGCCTCGACATGGCCCAGGTAGACAGCCTCAAATTTGATTCGAGCCTAAAGGGTAATAACTTCAAGCTGACCAGCTTTGGCGAGGAAGACCTGAACAAGCTCAATACACCGTTCCGGCACACTGTATATAACGACAAGGGCGATTCGGTGCGCACTTTTGTGGTGGGACCGCCGAACCCCGATTTTGTGTCGTACAACGACGTGTCGCCGTTCCTGATTCACGCCATCACTACGGCCGAAGACCCGCGTTTCTTCGCCCACAAAGGCTTCATGGAGAAGGCTTTTGTGAAGTCAGCTATTCAAAACATCAAGGAGCGGCGCTTTGCCCGCGGCGGCAGTACGCTGTCGATGCAGCTCGTGAAAAACGTGTTCCTGACGCGCCAAAAAACGGTAGCCCGCAAGATGGAGGAAGCCCTGATTGTCTGGCTGCTCGAAAACATGAAGGTGGCCAGCAAGCAGCGCATGTTTGAGGTCTACCTGAACATTATTGAGTGGGGCCCCAGCCAGTACCGCTGGCCCAGTGGTAAGCGTGGCGTGTATGGCGTAAAAGACGCGGCCTTGTTCTACTATGGTAAGCGTCCCAGTGAACTCAACTTGTCTGAGAGTCTCTACCTGGCGAGTATCATTCCCAAGCCCAAGTACGCCCGCTACTCCTTTGATGCCTACGGCGACCTGCGCCGCAGCACCCGCTATTTCTTTCGGCTGATAGCCGACATTATGGCCACGCGAGGTCTCATTACGAACAACGAGCGGGACAACATGGGGTATAACCTTAACCTCAACGGTCCGGCGCGTAAGTACATGAGCTTTGCACCACGGCCTGATACCACGCGCATTACGGCACAGGCCGACTCTAGCCAGTTCGAGCCTCTAAACCTGCTGGACCTGCTGAACACGGGCGCCGATGCCGGTGTGAACATCGGTGCCCCCGGTGTGGATGCAGGAAGGGCGCCGCGCTAGAAACGAGTAAAGCGCGCCAAGGTCATAGTCCAGGTGTTGCTCAAAACGCCTGATTAAGCAAACGGTACGCGCCTATTGATGATAAGAAAAAGGAAAGCCCTTCGCTTCAAAGCGAAGGGCTTTCCTTTTTACATATTGAGACTTGAGCATTAAATGCTGCTACTTGCAGCGGTTCCAAGTGCATCAAAGCTTCAGTTTCAAGCAAGGTCCATTGCTAATGGGTTTCCGGTAGCCACCTATGCTTCGACCTCCTTTTTGGGCCATACCACCGATGCCAGCACGCTTAGCACGAGCAGGCCGCCCACCACGCCCAGCGCTATGGGCATGGGGATGGGGAAAAAGCTTTCGAGTAAAATCTTGGCACCAATGAACACGAGAATCAGCGAGAGGCCGTAGTGCAAATAGTGAAACAGACGCATCATGCTGGCCAGGGCAAAATACATGGCGCGCAGGCCCAGCAAAGCAAACACATTGGAGGTGAATACAATAAAGGTGTCGCGAGTGATGGCCAGAATAGCAGGAATGGAGTCGGCAGCAAATACAACGTCGGTGGTTTCCACCATTATTAATACCACAAACAAGGGAGTTGCGAATCGCACCCCGTCGCGGCGCACAAAGAATTTACCCCCTTCAAACTGCCGTGTGATGGGCAAATGACGGCTCAGAAAACGCACCACCGGGTTGTTTTCGGGGTCAATTTCAGGCTCGTCGCCACTCAGGCCCATCCGAATACCGGTGTACATGAGGAAGGCCCCGAGCAAGTAAATGAGAAAGTGAAACTTGGCCAGCAGGGCGCCCCCTACCAGAATAAACACGGCCCGCAGAATCAGCGCGCCCAAAACGCCCCAGAATAGAATGCGGTGCTGGAACTCCGAAGGAACTTTGAAGTAGTTGAAAATGAGCAAAAATACAAACAGGTTGTCGACGCTCAGGGCTTTTTCTACCAAGTAGCCGGTGAGCCATTGCAGGCCGGCTTCGTGGCCCATGGTGCGGTAGACAAGAAAGTTGAAGCACAGGGACAACGCTACCCAGAAGGCACTCCAACTCAACGCTTCGCGCAGGGTTACGGCGTGGGCTTTGCGGTTGAACACCAGCAAATCGAGCAGCAGTAGCCCGATTACGAAAATATTAAAAACAAACCAAAACAGAGGGGTATTTTCCATGCGTTGGGGCAAGATACGCCGAGGCTAGCAAGCTTGTTGGGGTAGTGGCCGAAAGAAAGGTTGAATAAATTGGCCACCCGGGGCAGAAAGATATCAAAGAGGCCATCGATAGCCATCCCCGCCGTTAGTTACTGCCTTAGTTAGGCGGCCGCTCCCGAGTAAACCCATAAGTTAATGGTAGGGCCAAATGTTCTGTTGGCCCGCGTCTTTACCGGCTGCCAACGGGCTTAAGCGGCCGGAACCAGCTACTGGCTTTCATCTGCAGCACGCCAAAGAAGGCTTCCTCCACGATGCCCTTCGACATTTTGGAAGTGCCGCGGGTGCGGTCGGTGAAAATGATAGGCACCTCTTTGATACGGAAACCCAGCTGGTAGGCCAGCCATTTCATCTCAATTTGGAAAGCGTAACCTACGAAATCAATTTCATCTAAATCAATGGCTCGCAATACTTTTGCCGAGTAGCACTTAAAGCCGGCAGTGGCGTCGCGGATGGGCATGCCTGTAACCAGGCGCACGTACCAGGACGCAAAGTAGGACATCAGCACCCGCGACATGGGCCAGTTGACCACGTTCACGCCTTGGATGTAGCGCGAGCCAATGGCCATGTCAAAACCCTCCTGCACGCAGGCGTCGTGCAGGCGCAGCAAGTCATCGGGGTTGTGCGAGAAGTCGGCGTCCATCTCAAAAATGTAGTCGTAGCCGTGTGCCAGCGCCCAGCGGAAGCCATGAATGTAGGCCGTGCCGAGGCCCTGTTTGCCCTTGCGCTCTTCTAAAAATAGCCGTCCGGGGAAAATGGCCTGCAGGCCTTGCACAATGGCGGCCGTGCCGTCCGGGGAGCCATCGTCGATAATTAAGACATCAAATGCTCGCGGCAACGACATCACCTTCCGGATAATCAATTCCGCATTTTCGCGCTCGTTGTAAGTAGGAATTAGGACGAGGCCTTCACTCATGGGCTCAAAGATAGGGTTAAGGGGCACGAAGCTGCATGCCCATAGAGGCCCACAAGCCACTATTTAGCGACCAAATGATAATATTTTAGACTTTTTCCGGTATTCCGTCGGTTGGAGTAAGGTTACTTCTCAGCCGATAACGTGCTGGCAACTTGGCGGGCATGCCGCACGCAATCGGGCACGCCGACGCCGGCACGCCAGTTGGCGACGCTCCAGATATTCTCAGCTTCCAAGGTAGCGGCGGCGGCATGAGCTCCCACAATCCGCTCGTCAAATTGCGGAATGCTACGCGCCCAAAAGTAGCGTCCCTGCCAGCGTGGAGCACCGCTGATGCCGTAAAACTTGCTCAATTCGGCATGCACGGCGGCTTTTTGAACATCCTCGGGCTCAGTGGCGGCCGCCTCGTACTGGGCACCGCCCACAAACGTGGTAAAGAGGACCTGCCCGGCCGGAACTCGCTGGGGGTAAATGGCGCTGGTCCAGATAGAGCCGGCAGCGTAGGCACCTTCAACCTTGGGGTGCAGGGCCCCAAAGCCGTTGAGCGGATGCGTCACGGCGGCCCGGTCGTAGGCCGAGTACACGGCGCTCATGGGCGGGTAGTGCACGGCGGCCAGGGCTCCTGCCGCTTGTGGAAACAACGGCTCCAGGAGCGGGGCCAGGGCGTAGGTGGGCAGGGCCAGAGCCAAGTGGGTGTAGCCGGGCACCGCAGCCAGACCTTGCGGGCTTGCCAGCTCCAGCTGGTAGGTGCCATCAGTGGCCCGAAAAATGGCCTTGACCGCCGTGCCGGGTTGGTAGTGTGTAAGCCGGGCCGCCAGCGTATCGGTCAGGGTTTGCAGGCCCTTGCTGAGCGTGACGATGCGGCGGCGGCCCGCGCCTTTGCCTTTTTTGGCCAGCCCGCGCAGCACCGAGCCGTGCTCCTGCTCCAAGGCGGCCAGCTGCGGAAAGGTTTTGTGCAGCAGCAGCCGTTCGGGGTCGCCGGCGTAGATGCCGGCCATGAAGGGATTGATGGCATAGTCCAGGATTTCGGAGCCGAAGCGGCGACGAAAAAAGTGAGCTACGGTTTCGTTGGTATCGGAGGGGCCGGCGGGTAGGCGGAGTTCTTTCAGCAGCTGCCATTTGGCTTTGAGGCTGAAAAATCCGTTGGTAAGCAAGGCCGGTGGCGAGCCGGGCAGTACCTGGTAATGCCCGGCTCGCAGCACGTAGCGCTGCTGGCTCACGGCGGCGGCATCCTGAATCTGGTCGGTGAGGCCAAGGTCGGCCAGCAGCTCTTCCAACTCTGGGCTTAGCTGCAGGGAGTTGGGGCCCACTTCCAGGAGGTAGCCTTCGGGGGTGGTCCAGCTGTGCAGGTTGCCACCGGGGCGCGGGTCGGCCTCGAACAGGTCGTAGGCCACGCCGGCCTTTTGCAGGTACCAGGCAAACGTGAGGCCGCTGATGCCGCCGCCGATGATGGCAATTTTCATAGAGATGTTGCAGGAGGAGGGCGCAAAGCTAGGGCCGCAGTGTTGCGGCTTGCCTGCCCGTAGCTTTGCCCCGATGATAACAAAGAACAAAGCAATATTTCTTGACCGGGACGGCGTTTTAAACGACGAGATGGGGGACTACGTGTGGAAGCCGGAGGAGTTTCGCATTTGCCTTGGTGTGCCCGAGAGCTTGGCGCGCCTGAAAGCGGCCGGCTACTATTTGGTGGTGGTCACCAATCAGGCCGGCATTGCCAAAAAGCTTTACGCCGCTGCCGATGTGCTCGCCTGCCACGCCAAGCTACAAGACGCCTGCGGCTACGTCCTCGATGCCTTGTATTTCAGCGACGCTCACCCCAGCGTGAGCGAATCCATCCTCCGCAAGCCCGATTCGGGCATGCTTGAGAAAGCGGTAGCGCGGTTCAATCTGGACGTCTCGCAGTGCTGGATTGTCGGCGACCGGTACCGCGACATGGAAGCCGGGGCCAAAGTGGGCGTGCGCGGCATTTTGGTGGGCGAAACGGAAGTAGCAGCATTTGCGCCCCGGGTGGCGGATTTGCAGGCGGCCACTGAGGTTATTCTGATGCTTAGAACGTCATGCAGCGCGCGCGCATCATAACGTTCTGTTCTGCATCAACGAACTGCTCTGCTAAAACATAAAAAGGCTGGCCTTCCCCAAGGGAAAGCCAGCCTTTTCTAATTCAAGTTCTAAGAATTTACTGCCGTGCTGCCGGCGTAGCCGTGCTGGCCATAATGGGCGAGGAAACGCGGTTGGCTTCCTTGGTGCTGCCGTAGGCAGGGCACTTCTGGCGGTTGCAAGCGCCCAGGGTAAGGGCTGCAAAGCCGGCAGCAAGCAGAACGAACTTTTTCATAATTATAAAAAAACGAGTGAGGGATGACGAGGTTGGCTTCAAAGATAAGCAGTCAACCCTATATCTTAAGAAAAATTGCTAACGTCAAAATTGGATTATTGGTATCCGAGTATCCGCATCATGCTGGCGGCGTCCTGCTCGGGAGCAAAAACCGTGTCACTAAGAGTGCCATCGGCGGCGCGGTCGAGAATCACGTGCTGAGGGGCGGGGATGAGGCAGTGCTTAATACCGCCGAAGCCGCTCAGGCTTTCCTGGTAGGCGCCGGTATGGAAAAAGCCCACGTAGAGCGGCTGAGCATCGGCGGGCTTGCGCTCGGGTAGGAACACCTGGTAGATGTGCTTCTCGGCGTTGTAGTAGTCCTGCGAGTCGCAGGTGAGACCCCCGAGCTGCAACTTTTTGTAGCCTTTATTCCAGCCGTTTAGTGCCAGCATGATAAAGCGCTGATTTAGAGCCCAGGTATCGGGTAGATTGGTGATAAACGAGCCGTCAATCATATACCAAAGCTCCTTGTCGTTTTGCAGCTTCTCGTCGAGAATGCTGTAGATGATGGCGCCGCTCTCGCCTACCGTGAAGATGCCGAACTCAGTGAAGATGTTGGGCTCGGGCACGCCTTCCTCGGTACAAATGCGCTGAATGGTGCGCAGAATTTCAGTCACCATGTAGGGGTAGTCGTACTCGGGCTGAATGCTGGTTTGGATAGGGAAGCCGCCGCCAATATCAATCGTTTGCAGGGTGGGACACACTTTGCGCAGCTCACAATACTTGTGCACAAAGCGGCTCAGCTCCGACCAATAATAGGACGTGTCCTTGATGCCGGTGTTGATGAAGTAGTGCAGCATCGTCAGCTCGAAGCGCGGGTCTTCCTTGATGCGCTTCTCATAGAGCGGGATGGCGTCGGCGTAGCGGATGCCCAGGCGCGAGGTGTAAAACTGGAAGCGCGGCTCTTCGTCGGAAGCGAGGCGCATGCCCAGGTTCACTTTTTCGCGCACGTGGTCGTGGTAATAATCGATTTCGTTGGGCGCATCAATAATGGGCATGCAGTTCACAAAGCCGTCGTTGATGAGCGCCGCAATTTCCTTCTTGTATGCCTCGGGCTTGAAGCCGTTGCAGATGATGTGCTTTTGCTTGTCGACCTTGCCCTGGGCGTGCAGGTTGCGAATGATGCTGATGTCGAACCACGACGAGGTTTCGAGGTGGATGTCGTTCTTCAAGGCCTCCTCCAGCACAAAGCGGAAGTGCGACGACTTGGTGCAGTAGGCGTAGGAGTACGTGCCTTGGTAGTTGGTTTGCTCAATGGCATCGGCAAACCATTTCTTCGCCCGTTGAATCTGGGAGCTGATTTTAGGCAGGTAGGTCAGGCGCAGCGGGGTGCCATACTTTTCCACTAGGCCCATGAGGTCGATGCCGTGGAAGCGCAGCTCGTGTTCCTGCACGGTGAAATCGGCCGTGGGGAAGTCGAAGGTTTGGGAAATTAGGTCGTGGTAAGTATCCATCGGTTTTTAAAAGCGGCGGGAAAAGCCGACCTTTGCAGTCGGCAGGTCAAAAGTACCGCCGGGGTGGAGATTATAAGGTTCGGAACAACCCGTTGTTCTGCAGTCTCGCCTCGCATCGTGACGATGGAATAAAGCGACTTGGCTACGGTGGAGCATATCTACCGCAAGGCAGCGCTCGAAGGTTCTGTCATTTAGCAGTTAGCATTTAACAAGTAACAATCGTTCACGCGCTGAACTGCTGTTAGTAGGTTGAATGACGAGTGTTGAGTGAAGGGCTTTGGAACGATGCACCATACGCTACCCAAATTCCCACCCGATGAAACGCATAAAATTACTGGAAGTACGCTCCGAACTCGGAGCGGGTACGCGCGGTGCCAGCATGGGCATTGATGCGCTACGCGTGGCCTGCCTCAACAAGGGCTGTGATTATTTCAGCCGCTTCAACTCCGTCGTGGTTCCCGACCTGAACCATGTGCTGTTTGATAAAAACCACTTCCCCTTTGCCAAACACATCGATTCTATCTACACGGTGCAAAAGGGCATTGCCAACGCCGTAGAGCAGACCCTGCGGTTTGGCGAATTTCCGGTGGTGCTGGCCGGCGACCACAGCAATGCCAACGCCACCATTGCCGGCATCAAGGCCACCTACCCGCAAAAGACCTTGGGCGTGGTCTGGATTGATGCCCACGCCGACATTCACTCGCCCTACACCACGCCCAGCGGCAACGTGCACGGCATGCCCCTGGCCGCCGCCCTGGGCTTGGATAACCTCAAGCACCAGCGCAATGTGCCCGAGCCCGAAACTGAGTTTTTTTGGCGCCGCCTTCAGAACCTGGGCGAGCCCGGCCCCAAACTGACGCCCGACCACCTCGTGTACGTGGTGGTGCGCGACACCGAAGAGCAGGAAAACGCTATCATCGATTCGCTCGGAATCAAAAACTTCAAGCTCGATGAGTTCCGCGCCAAAGGCCCGCGGCAGGTGGCCCGCGAGATTTACGAGCGGCTGCGCTTCTGCGACATGGTGTACATCTCTTTTGATGTCGACTCGTTGGATTCGCGCTTTAGCAAAGGCACCGGCACCCCTGTGGAGCTGGGCCTCGACGTGCCCGAAGCCATTGCCCTGTGCCGCGCCCTGCTCGAAAACGACCGGGTGGTGTGCTTCGAGATGGTGGAAATTAACCCAACCCTCGACAGCGAAAACACCATGGCTAAGAATGCTTTCAACATTCTGGAGGCGGCCACTGAGGCCATTGAGCGGCGCCTGCGGCTTGATGAGGTGGTAAGCCGGTAGAAGGAATGGGTATTTAGAACGTACTGCTGCTGTAAGAACGGCCATGCTGCGCGGAGCCGAAGCAGCTCTACTGCATTACTAATTCTGATTAGTTGCGGGGCAAAGATGCTTCGGCTCCGCGCAGCATGAGCGTTATTTTTATTGCCACAAGGCGAGAAAGGTCCTTAAAACTGCCTGATAAACGCATAGGCACCCAGCGTGTAGGCCGTGGCCGATGTAAAGTGGTTGCCGCCCGGAATAGGGCGCAGCTCTACTTGCGTGGCGCCGCGCTTCTGCATGGCGTCGTAGGCATCCTGCGAATTGAAGAAGGGCACGTAGTCGTCGGCGGTGCCGTGAAAGAGGGCCAGCGGGGCGCGGGGCTTCCAGTCGTAGATGTCGTTGTCGGCGAGGGCAGTGGCTAGAGGTGCGTCGGCATTATTCAGTACGGCCTGCCGGAAGCCGGGAGCAAAGAGTTGGCTTTGCTCACTGGGCACGGGCGCAAACGGGTCGGCTTGCAGGCGCGTGGCGTAGGGCTCCTGGTAGTAGAAGGAGAAAGGTCGGTTGAGGGCGTAGATGCGGTCGTAGGTGCGTAATACCCACACGTAGGTCGTGAGGAAGTTGAGGGGTTGCGTGGCACCCATGATGTAGCGGGCAAACGCGGTTTTGTGGTAAGCCCCAGCGCCGGGCGCGCTGGCAGTTACGGGCAAGGTGGTAGCATACTTATCTTCCAGGAGCTTGTGCAGAGCCATGGTGGCGTAGCCGCCTTCCGAGTAGCCGAGTAAGAAGTTCTTCTGGTTGACATCGACCTTTTGCTGCTGACAAAACTCGCGGGTGGCCCGCAGCATATCAGCCGATGAGGACGCCAGCGAAGCCGCGTGTTCGTAGGGGTGCGGCAGGGCTTTGGAGGCGCCGTAGCCCAAGTAGTCGGGGGCCGATACCACGTAGCCTGTTGAGGCCAGCACTGAAACCACCGACCATACGTCGCTGCCAGTGGCGTAGTAGGAGGGAGCCTGGCTTTCGCTGCGGGGCTCCAGGGTGCCGTGCTGATAGCTTAGTACGGGCAGCTGCCCAGCGCCCACCGGCACCAGCACCGCGCCCGAAGCAGTGGTTTCGGTGCCATCGGGCGTTTTGGTGCGATAGGTGAGGCGGTAGGCCCGGATAGGGTAGCGCACCAGGCTGCCTGCTAGGGGCACACCTTGTACCCGTCCGGCGAGTACAGAGGTACTATACTCCCCGATGAGGGTGCTGCCGGTAAGAACCGACGCCTCTGCGGCAGGGGCCTCAGGAGTGGGCGCTGGTGAATTGCTTTTGCAGGCTGGAGCACCCAACAGCGCTAAAAGCAGCCATAACAAGTGGGATTTCGAAAGAAGTGGGGAGGCAAACAATGACACGTACGAAGAAGATTAGCTGGAAAGAATCAGGAGCACAACGCCATTCCACTGCGCTGGCGTTCCGCACCAACGGCTGCGGAGTAGCGTTAAGTCGCTTTGTAAAGTCATTGGCTGGGCTTTGTGAATAACACGCCCCGTAGGGGCAGTTGGCGGCGTAAATCAGCTGAAACCTGCTTTCTTTGCTTGAGGTGGAGCTTCCGTTGAAGACAAGCCGAATTGCAGCTAGTGCAATATGTATGGCCGTACTGGCCTCCAGGCTTTTTCAATTCTCACTGCGACCGGCCATGCATACGCCGTCTTCTCCTTCTAGTACCGACTGGGCAGCGCAGCTAGCCGGTGAGCGTGCCCGCCGCGAACAGGCCGAAAGTGCTTTGGCTGCGGCCCAGGCCGAAGTGGCGGCACTCAAACACGAGCTGGCGGCTACGGCAAGCAACGCGCAGCGCCACCTGACCCAGCTAACGGCCTTGGTGCAAAACTTGCGGGCCGGACTGGTACTGGTTGATAACGACGAACAAATACAGTTTGTTAATCAGCATTTCTGGCAACTGTTCGGCCTTCCGCCCGTGGCTGGACCAGCCGAGGGCCAGCCACCAATTCCGCACGATGCTGTGCAAATCAGCGGCGCGTTCCTGGACCCGGCTGCCTTTATCAGGCGGGTGCTTGCCCTACACGCGGCCGGCGAAACCGTGCTGGAAGAAGAGTTTCTGCTGGCCGATGGGCGGGTAGTTGAGCTGGACTACCTGGTGCTGGACAGCCAGCGGGCGGGCCGGCTAATTTGCTATCGCGACGTGACCGAACGTCACCAGCGGGCGGCGCAGGCCCGCGCGCTCTCCTACATCTCGCAGCAAAACCCAAACCCGGTCTTGCGGTTGACTGAGAATGGGGAGGTGGTTTATGCGAACCCTGCTGCCGCGACCTTGCTGCAGGCCCTAACCGCCGAGACACCAGAGGCTGCCTTGCCGCCGGATATAGTGGCCCTGGTGCACGAAGCCCTGCGCACCCAGACGCCCCTTCAGCGGGAGCTGGCGGTGGCCGGGCATCACTACCTGTCCACGGTGGTGGCCCTGGCCGGCCAGCCCTTTGCCACCCTTTACCTTACCAACATCACCGAGCGCCAGGTGGCCGAACAGCAGTTGGCCGAGCAGCGGGCCTTCTACGAAAGCGTGCTGGAGCAAGTGCCCTCCGCGGTGTCGGTGCTGGACGCCGAGCACCGCTACCTGTTCCTTAACCCAGTAGTTGAGCCCGACCCCATTGTGCGGGCCTGGATGATAGGAAAGACCAACGAGGAAGCCTGTGCGTACCGCTTGCGCCCGGAAGCGGTGATGCGCAATCGCGCAGATAAGTTCGCCGAAGTGCTGCGCGAGCAGCGGGAAGTAGCGTGGGAAGAAACGCGCGTGGGGCCCGATGGGCTGCAGTATATTCTGTTGCGCTACCGGCCCATGCGCGGCCCCAACGGGGTGCTGCTGGTCATCTGCTCAGGCGTCGATATTACGGAACGCAAGCAGGCCGAAGAAAAAATAGCCCGCCAGCAGGAGTTTTACGAGCTGATTCTCAATCAGCTGCCAGTTGATGTGGCCATATTTGACGCCGAGCACCGCTTTCTGTTCGTCAATCCCTCTGCGGTAGCAGACCCCGAGGTACGCCGGCAAATCATTGGCATGACCAATGCCGAATACTTCGAGTTTCGGCAGATGCACCAGCTCTTCGAAATGGCCCAGCAGCGGGAGCAGTACTTCAACCTGGCAGTGCGCACCCAAACGGATGTAACCTGGGAGGAGATGCGCACAGGCCGCAACCAGCGCCCGCAGCTGATACTGCGCAACCTGAGGCCCGTGTTTAATGCCGATGGTTCGTTGCGGCTGGTGGTGGGGTCAGGCATCGACATTACGGCGCGCTACACGGCCGAGAAGCTTCAAAACGAAGTGCAGCTGATGCTGCAGGAGCAGCAGGTGTTTATCCGCCAGATATTGGATGCCCTGCCCAATGCGCTTTATCTGGTAGACCCCGACAACAGCGTTTCCTTTTCGAACCAAGCGTTTGATGACTTGCTAACGCACAGCCAGCATTGGAGTGAGCCTGAAGCCACCCCGACCGTGCGAAAAGAGCTGCAGCAGGTCCGGCACCTCAGCGAGCTGGTACGCACCACCCAGCAGGCCCAAACCCAGGAACTGCCATTTACCTTGGCTACGGGCGAAACCCTGTATTTTCAGGTGCACAAGCGGCCGCTGCCGCGCGCCGATGGTAAGCTCGGCGTTCTCACCGTCGCTACCGACGTAACGGCGGTGAAGCAGGCCCGTCAGGAGTTGGAGCGCCGCGAAAAGCAATACCACGACTTGGTATATTATTCACAGGCGCTGATTTGCACGCACGATTTGAACGGCACCGTGCTCTCGGTGAACCCGGCCATAGAGCGGCTCATGGCCATGCCAGCAGCCGAGATGCTGGGCCGCTCCATCTACGACGCCCTACCGCCCGAGCACCACGCCTCCCTGCAGGCCTATCTTGAAGACCAGAAGCCTCTACAGCAGCAGCAGCCCCGCCTAATGACTGTGTGGACCAGCACCGGGGAGCGACGCTACCTGCAGTACTATGCCTACCAAGTGATGGAAGAGGGCTATCCGCCCTACATCGTAGCTTCTGGCTACGACGTAACCACGGGCGTGCTAGCCCAGCGTGCCCTGCAGCATGCTAAGCAGGAAGCCGAGGAAAACGCCCAAGCCAAAGAAGCCTTTCTGGCTCGCATGAGCCACGAAATTCGCACCCCCCTCAACGGGGTGCTGGGGATGGCTACTCTGTTGCAAAAAACCGGCCTCACCGAGCAGCAGCGCGAGTACCTGAACACGATGCAGCACGCCGGTCAGCACTTGTTATCCCTGCTCAATGACGTGCTGGACATGGCCAAAATCACGACCCAGCACTTGCAGCTCGACCGCGCGCCCTTCGACTTGGCAGTGGTCATGCAAGGTGCCGGCCAGACGGTGGCCGCGCTGGCCGAGGAAAAAGGACTTCAGCTAATCGTTGAGCCCCTGCGCACCGTTGCGCCACGGGTTGTTGGCGATGCGTACCGGCTGCATCAGGTGCTTCTCAACCTGCTCTCCAACGCTATCAAATTCACGGACCAAGGGCAGGTGCGGCTCGGCGCCGATGTGCTTCGCGACACGCCCACCGAACTTGCCTTGCGATTTTGGGTAGAAGACACCGGCATTGGCATAGCGCCCGAGCAACAGGGACACATTTTCGAAGCCTTTGCGCAGGCCAGCACCGAAACCAGCCGCCGCTTTGGAGGCACAGGGCTGGGCTTGGCCATCAGCCAGCAGCTGGTAAGCCAAATGGGGGGCGTTCTGCTGCTCTGCACCGAGCCCAATGAGGGCACCACGTTTTCTTTTACGCTCACGCTGCCCCGGCCCCCTGCAACCATTGCTGAGCAAGTCCTGGCCACGGCCACTCCCTCCTACGAGGGCCTGCGGGGTCTACGCGTGCTTTTGGCCGAGGACAACGTCGTCAATCAATGGATTGCGGTGGTGATGCTGGAAAACAGGGGTGTGCAGGTAAAAGCCGTCAGCAACGGCACCGATGCTTTGGCCCAGCTAAGCGAAGCAGTATTCGATGCTGCTATTCTCGATATCAAAATGCCTGGACTGAGCGGCGTAGAAGTCACGGCCGCCGTTCGGGCGAGCCCCGATGAGGTGCGCGCCAATATTCCAATTATTGCCCTGACGGCTAATGCTTTTGAGTCCGACCGAATAGCCTATCTGGCAGCCGATATGAATGCCTGCATCACCAAGCCCTACGACGAAGCCGACCTCTTCCAGACGCTACTAGATTTAACGGCAGCCAGGGCAATACCGAATTAAGAACAATCCCACTTTTAGGCGAAAAGGGATAAGTGAAGGCGGCTTACTGGTTGTAAACTGCAAGCCAATGGCGTCGCCAAGAGTTAACGGGGCACTGGTATGAGCAGGCGGGTGCCAGCTTCCCATTTCACTAAAAGCACAACGAAACCGGCCCCACTAGTCCCGGCCGCACCTCGCCCGTACCTTTGCCCCGTGCAACAACTAGAAAACTCTCTCAAAACCGCCTTGCAGGCTGCCGCCACGGCAGTATTTGGCGTTGAAATCCCCGCCGCCAGCCTCACGCTTCAGCCCACGCGCAAGGAGTTTGTCGGCAGCTTCACCCTGGTCACGTTTCCGCTAACCAAAAGCTTCGGCAAAGGCCCCGAGCAGATTGGGCAGGCGCTGGGCGAATGGCTGCGAGCCAACGAGCCCCGCGTGAGCGGCTACAACGTGGTGAAAGGCTTCCTTAACCTGGAAGTTGCCGATTCGGAATGGCTGCAGGTATTCAACCAACTGTGCGCCCAGCCTGCAGAGGCTCCCGTGTCCTTGCCAGATGCTCCGCGCAATGTGGTGGTCGAATACTCTTCACCCAACACCAATAAGCCCCTGCACCTGGGCCATTTGCGCAACAACTTCCTGGGCTACTCGGTTGCCGAGATTTTGAAAGCTACCGGCGCCACCGTCACCAAAGCCAACTTGGTGAATGACCGCGGCATTCACATTTGCAAGTCGATGATTGCCTACCAGCGCTTCGGCCAGGGCGAAACGCCGCAGAGCGTCGGCATGAAGGGCGACCACCTCGCCGGCAAGTACTACGTGCTGTTTGAAAAGCACTACCGCGAGGAAATTCGCCAGCTCGAAGCCGAAGGCGTGGCCACCGACGTGGCCAAGAAAAGCGCCCCGCTCATGACCGAGGCCCAGCAGATGCTGCAAGCCTGGGAAGCCGGCGACGAAGACGTAGTAAGCCTCTGGCGCCAGATGAACGGCTGGGTGTACGAGGGTTTTGATGAAACTTACCGCACCATCGGCGTCGATTTCGATAAATTTTATTACGAATCGGGCACCTACCTGCTGGGCAAGGAGCGGGTGGAGGAAGGCCTGCAAAAGGGCGTGTTCTTCAAGAAAGAGAATGGCTCGGTATGGGTTGACTTGCAGGCCGAGGGCCTCGACGAAAAGCTTCTGCTCCGCGCCGATGGCACCAGCGTCTACATCACCCAAGACCTGGGCACGGCCGAGCTGAAGTACCAGGACTTTGGCTACGACTCCAGCATCTACGTAATCGCCGACGAGCAGAACTACCACATGCAGGTGCTGCAGGCCACCCTGCGCAAGCTGGGCAAGCCCTACGCCGAGGCCATCCATCACCTCAGCTACGGCATGGTGGACCTGCCCTCGGGTAAGATGAAATCGCGCGAAGGCACTGTGGTCGACGCCGACGAGCTGGTGCGCGACGTAGTGGCCGCCGCCAAAGCTGCTACTCTCGAAAAAGGCAAAACCGAAGGCCTGACCGACGCCGAGCTGGAGGAGCTGTACCACATGTTGGGCCTGGGCGCCCTGAAGTATTACCTTCTCAAGGTGGACCCCAAGAAGCGTATGCTCTTCAATCCCGAAGAGTCGGTGAATCTGGAAGGCGACACCGGGCCGTTTATCCAGTATTCCCACTCGCGGACCGCTGCTGTCCGTCGCAAAGCAGTAGAGTTGGGGGTTGACGAAACTGCTGACTGGAGCACCGTGACGGAGCTGCACAGCGCCGATAGCGAGCTGATACAAGAGCTGGCGCGCTATTCGGCTGTGGTAGCCGAAGCCGCAAAGAATCTGTCGCCTGCCGTGGTGGCCCAGTATGCCTACGACTTGGCCCGGAACTACAACCGCTTCTATGCCAAAGTGCCGATTTTCGCAGAAGCCGACCTTGCCAAACGCAACCTGCGCTTAGCCCTGTCGGCTCGCACTGGCGAACAGATTAAAGCGGCGTTTGGCCTACTGGGCATCCAAGTGCCCGAGCGCATGTAATTGCTAGAACGGCGTAGCCAAGTGTCGAATCTCTACATTGTTTTAAAAAGATGAAAAGTATTGCCGTTTACTGCGGTTCCAGTGCCGGAACCAACCCTCTTTACATTGCCCAGGCGCAGGCCTTGGGCGCAGCCATGGTGGCCAACGACCTCACGCTGGTGTACGGCGGCGGCCGGGTAGGGCTGATGGGCACCATCGCCGATGCAGTGCTGGCCCACGGCGGCAGGGTAGTCGGAGTAATTCCTGACTTCCTAGCCAACAAAGAACTGGCCCACCTTGGCTGTACTGAATTGCATGTGGTGAAGAGCATGCACGAGCGGAAGCTCCTGATGGCCGACCGCGCCGATGCCTTCGTGGCCATGCCCGGCGGCTACGGCACCCTCGAAGAGCTGTTCGAAGTCCTCACCTGGGGCCAGCTTGGCCTGCACCGCAAGCCGGTGGCCGTGCTGAACGTGGATGGTTACTACGACCACCTGCTGCTGGCCCTCGACCGCATGCGCGACGACCAGCTGCTGCGCGCCGAAAACCGCAGCCAGTTGCTGCAATCCGCCGACCCGGCCGACTTGCTGGCCCAGTTGGCTGCCTATCAGCCGGTGCAGCTCGAGAAGTGGCTCACGGTGCCCACCACCTAATTAGCCGCGGCCCAAAACCCAGCGAGCCTGCCCCGGGTTATGCAGGCGGCTAGTCAGGATTGGCCACCTACTGCATGAAAAAAATCATTCTTCTCACATTGGTCGCTGCTGCCTCTGCGGTGGTGTTTATAGTAGCCAAACCAGCTCAATCTCCTCTTATGAATACTTCTGCTGAAACTGCAACCGGTTCTGTTTACGATTTTACTGTGAAGTCCATCGATGGCAAAGACGTGAGCTTGAGCCAGTACAAAGGCAAAAAGTTATTGATTGTGAACACTGCCTCGGAGTGCGGCTACACCCCGCAGTACAAAGACCTGGAGGAACTGTATAAAACGCACGGCGACAAAGTGACCGTGCTAGGCTTTCCGGCCAACAACTTCGGCGGCCAGGAGCCCGGCACCGAAGCTCAGATTGCCGCTTTCTGCGAGAAGAATTTCGGGGTGACCTTCCCGTTGTTCAGCAAGGTATCGGTGAGTGGCGCCGACACGGCGCCGCTGTTTCAATTCCTGGCCGATAAAAAACAGAACGGCGCCGTAGACAGCGCCCCTAACTGGAATTTCTGCAAATACTTGGTCGACGAGAATGGCCACGTGGTGAAGTTTTACAAGTCTGACGTGAAGCCTCTTAGCCCAGAGTTGCTAGCGGACATCTCAAAGTAATTTGTCCTGCCATTGAAGTGGGAGCGTCATGCTGAACTGGTGAAGGCCTCGCTACTGCTTCCCCTGTCCAGTCTCGTCTGTCATGCTGACGAAGGAAGCATCCTATCTGGTTCGAACAAATCGTTCAGCCGAGATAGGATGCTTCCTTCGTCAGCATGACAGCCGATTAGGCAAAATCGTGTGGTAGGACTGCTTTACTCCGCTCAGCATGACGTTCTTGTTGCATCCCTTTACAAAAAAAAGTATGTCGCCCTGGATTTCTGCATTTCGCCCCCGCACGTTGCCACTGGCTCTGGCCAGCATTCTCACGGGCGGCTTTCTGGCAGCGGCGGCCGGGCAGTTTAATGGGATGGTAGTTGCGCTGGCCGCCCTCACCACCATTCTGCTGCAAGTGCTCAGCAACCTAGCTAACGACTATGGCGACTCCCAAAACGGCGCCGACAGCGTGCACCGCCAGGGCCCGCAGCGCGCCGTGCAGAGTGGTGCCATCAGCCCGGCCCAAATGAAACGCGGTATGCTGATTTGTGGGGTATTGTCGCTGCTCAGTGGCCTCTCGCTGCTTTGGGTGGCGCTGGGCGCTGCAGGGTTGGGGCTGTTTCTGGGCTTCCTGGCGTTAGGGCTGGCCGCCATTTGGGCCGCGGTGAACTACACGGCCGGCTCTAACCCCTATGGTTACGCGGGCTTGGGTGATATTTCAGTGTTTCTGTTCTTTGGCTTGGTAGGAGTGTGCGGTACCTATTTTCTGCAGACGCGCACGCTGCCCTTGCCCATCCTGCTGCCAGCAGCGGCGCTGGGTTGCTTCGCCACGGCGGTACTGAATGTGAACAACATTCGCGATATAAACTCCGATGTGCTAGCGGGTAAAATCACAATTCCAGTGCGGCTCGGGCCTATGCACGCGCGGCGGTACCATTGGTTGCTGCTGGTGTTGGGACTAGGCTGCGCCACGGTGTTTGTGGCGCTCACGTACCGCTCGCCCTGGCAGTGGCTTTTTGCACTGGCCGTCCCACTTTTTGCTTTCAACGCCGTTCAGGTGTGGCAGCGGCAAGAATCCATGCAGATTGATCCGTTGCTTAAGCAAATGGCACTTAGTACTCTGATTTTTACGGTGCTATTTGGGGTGGGGCAGGTGTTGGGGTGATTTGCTTTTGTCGTTGCTTTGTCTGGTCAACTACCGGCTTAGACTCTTTTCTGATTCACCAATCTCATCAATGCAACGCGCCTATTACCACGCCCCAATTGCCGATTTTCTAATTCAAAGCGAAGAAAGTATAATAGGACAATTGGCGCTGGAGCACACGCATGCTTTAGAAGAGTCGCAGAAGGGAGCATGGCTACACCAGATTAAGGTGCTCCAAAACGAGTTGCTGTATTTTGCCCGAGGGCATGTCTTATTTGAAGTTGCCATTCCCCGCATGGGCAAGCGAGCCGATGTGCTGGTACTCCTTGACGACGCAGTATTTGTGCTCGAATTTAAAGTGCGCAGCACTACTTACGACCAAAGTGGGCAGGACCAAGTACTTGACTATGCTCTAGACCTCAAGAACTTCCACGCAGGTAGTCATCATGTTCGCATCCTTCCGATATTGATTGCCACGCATGCACCAACTCATCGCAACATACTGCTTTCTTTTGAAGATGGGTTATGCCAAGCAATGCTTGGCAACGAGAGTCAAATTGCAGAACTATTGCACTTAGGCACTGCTGGTGTTGCCGGACAAGTAATTGACGTTCAGGCGTGGCTTCGGTCCGGGTATCATCCCACACCTACGATTATCGAAGCAGCCCAGGCCATATACAAAGGGCACCGAGTAACTGACATTTCTCGCTCCGATGCCGGAGCAGAAAACCTGACTGTCACAGGTGCTTGTGTGGCCGATATCATTGACGGCTCGAAAGCAAATGGAAGAAAATCCATCTGCTTCGTAACAGGAGTCCCGGGAGCTGGAAAGACATTAGCAGGGCTTAATATTGCTAGCGAGCGCACCCAGATAGATGAAGTTGAGCATGCTGTGTTTTTGTCCGGAAATGGGCCGCTGGTAGATGTGCTACGCGAAGCACTGGCTCGTGACAAAGTGCACGATGCCAAACGTATTGGTCGGCGCATCGATAAGAAGCAGGCTGTTTCCGAAGTAAGGACTTTCATACAGAACATTCACCACTTTCGAGATGAGGCCTTGCGCACCCAAGGCCCTCCAATTGAAAAAGTGACGGTGTTTGATGAGGCTCAGCGGGCATGGTCAGCCCAGCAAGCCAGTAAATTCATGCAACAAAAGCGCGGGCAACCTGATTTTAATATGTCAGAGCCAGAGTTTTTGATTGAAGTGATGGACCGCCATCCCGACTGGTGCACCGTCGTGTGTTTGGTAGGAGGCGGGCAAGAAATCAACACGGGTGAGGCAGGTTTAGAAGAATGGCTCCGAGCATTTGAATCACGCTTTTCTGATTGGGATATCTATTATTCCCGCCGCATTCGTGACGACCAAAACTATTTGAATACTGTCACCGGAGTGGCCCGGTTAGATGCTTTGCAAGCCCAGCCATTGGATGCGCTGCATTTGGCTGTTTCCGTCCGCTCTTTTCGTTCCGAACACGTTGCCGCTTTCGTTCAAGCCATCCTTGATGCCGATGTTGAAAAAGCTCAGCACATCTACGCCTCTCAACTGCGGGACGTATATCCAATTCAATTGACACGCCAGCTAGAGCCCGCGAAGGCTTGGCTCCGACAGCAAGCACGCGGTACCGAGAGGTATGGCTTGGTAGCTTCTTCGGGGGCACATAGGCTGAAACCACTGGGGTTGAACATTAAAGATAAAATCGACGCCCCAGTCTGGTTTCTAAACGGCCGTGACGACGTGCGGTCATCGTACTATTTAGAAGACGTAGCGACCGAATTTGATATTCAGGGCCTAGAACTGGATTGGGTAGGCTTGGCCTGGGATGCTGATTTGTGGTTGCACCAAGGAAAGTGGCACTTTCGCAAGTTTAAGGGCACTCGGTGGCAACAATGCAATACCCTTGAAAGTCGACGCTATCTACTGAACGCCTATCGAGTACTGCTGACGCGTGCTCGGCAAGGCATGGTACTTTTCATCCCCGAAGGGTCGGCTACCGACGAAACCAGACTTCCGAATTTCTATGCGGAAACGTATGCTTTCTTCCTGCAAATTGGCCTACCAGAACTGGGAAAAGTAGGCAGAGATTGAGAAGTTTTAAGGCTGCTTTTTGTAGCTGGTCGTCTGGGTCAAATTGAAAAAAACAGCAGACAAAACAGCTCCACTGGATATCCAGTGGAGCTGTTTTGTCTGAAATAACTGCAGGCTACTCTGAAGCAGAAGCAGCAGGTGAACTCTGTGGTTCTTTCGGCTGAGTATCGCCTTCCGGCTTAGGACCTCGCTTGCGGTTGCGGCCGCCGCGGCTCCGGCGGCGCTCACCTTCTGCATGTGGCTCTTGCGAATCACCTTCGGCGCGAGGGGCGCGGGGTGCACGGGCTTCACCTTCCGGGCGTGGCTCCCGGGGCGGGCGCTGCTCGCCTTCCGGGCGCGGAGCACGAGGCTCCCGTGGGGGGCGGTTCTCACCCTTGGGGCGCGGGCGGCGCTCGGGGCGGGCTTCGCCCTCGGGACGGGGCTCGCGGGGCGGGCGCTGGTAGGGCACGGTGGGGGCACTGCCGGCATCAAGCGCCGCGAGGGCATTCTTGGCATTGGCCATGCGCTCGATGTGCTTGGGGTCTTTGGGGTCGGGGGCGTCGCGGCGGGGCGGGCGGCCTCCGTCGCGGTCACGGCCGCCATCGCGGCTTACGCCACCTTCGCGGCGTGGGCCGCCGTCGCGGGAGCCACCGCCACTTCCGCCGTGGGCGCCGCGGGCCGGACGGCCACCAATTTTACCACCCAGACCAGCAAAACGCTTGGGGTCAAACTCCGGGGCCGGGCCCAGGCCCAACTCTTCGGTAATGCTACGCTTCTCGAGGTCGCGCTCGATGAGCTTTTCAATTTTCACCACCCGGTCCTGGTCCTGGTCGGAGATAAAGGTGATGGCAGTGCCTTTGGTAGCGGCCCGGGCCGTGCGGCCAATGCGGTGGACGTAGTCTTCGGCAGCGCGGGGGATGTCGTAGTTCACCACGTGGCTGAGCGAGTCGATGTCGATGCCGCGGCTGAGAACGTCGGTAGCTACCAGGATGGGGAACTGCTTGTTTTTGAAGGCGCGCATGATTTCCTCGCGCTCTTCCTGGGTGCGGTCGGAGCTGATGCCTCGGGCTTCAATGCCGAGCTTGTTGACGGCTTTTACAATGCCGCCAACGGCTGCTTTCTGACTGGTGAAGAGCACCATGCTCTGCACGTCCTGCGTTTTGATGATGTGCTCGAGGACGTAGATTTTCTGGCGGTCGAAGGCCATATACATCTGCTGGTCGATGCCGGCAGCGGGCTTCGATACGGCCAGTCGAATCTCCTCGGGGTTCTTGAGAATTTGCTGCGAGAAGTCGCGGATTTTGGTCGGCATCGTGGCCGAGAACAGCAGCGTCTGCCGGTTGGTAGGCAGCTGGCGCACGATGTTGAAGATGTCATCGGAGAAGCCCATGTCCATCATCTTATCGGCCTCGTCCAGCACCAGGTACTTGATTTTGTCGAACTTCACGTAGCCCATTTGGAGGTGGGCAATGAGGCGGCCGGGCGTGGCGATGATGATGTCGGCGCCAGAGGTGAGGGCGCGCTTTTGCTGCTCCCAGTTCTCCGACTTGCCGCCGCCGTAGATGGCAATGCTGCTGGCTTCCACGTAGTAGCCGAAGCCCATCACCTGCTCGTCAATCTGGGTGGCCAGCTCGCGGGTGGGCACCAGAATGAGGGTAGTGGTGTGGCCGTGCTTGTCGTGCGAAATCTTGTCGAGCAGCGGCAGGAGGTAGGCGGCGGTTTTGCCGGTGCCAGTTTGGGCACAGGCAATGAGGTCTTTACCGTCGAGGATTTTGGGGATGGCCTGCTCCTGAACTGGGGTGGCCTGCTGGTAATTCATGGCGTCGATGCCAGCCAACAGGTCGTCGTGAAGCTTAAATTCGTGAAACGTCAAGGTTCAGCTTGTTTGTAGTGAAATATTGGGCTGACCTTGATGCCGGGCCAGCGAACCGCTTGATTTGGAGTAAAGATACGATGGAACCCCAACCATAGAAAAACGAAGAGTTGGGAGGGGCGCAAAGGCTGAGCCAGCGCGTAAAACCAAAGAATCTCGTTCTTGCAACACGCCAAGACAACACTTGGTTGCCCTGTGCCATGGCCCTCGACCGTTTTTCAGCCCAAGCCGCTGACTATGCCCGCTACCGTATCGACTATCCTGCTGCGCTGTATGACTGGCTATTGCCGCAGGTTATTGGCCGCGAGCGAGCCTGGGACTGTGCCACCGGCAATGGCCAGGTAGCCGTGGTGCTGGCCGACCATTTTGTGCGGGTCGACGCCACGGACCTGAGCGAAAAGCAGCTGGCGCAAGCCACTCCCCGGACCAATCTTCACTACCAAACCGCCCGCGCCGAGCAAACCCTCTTTCCCAACCAACGCTTCGACCTCATTACCGTGGCGCAGGCCGTGCATTGGTTCGACGCGACTGCTTACCACGCCGAAGTGCGCCGGGTGGCCCGCTCCGGGGCCGTGCTGGCCGAATGGGGCTACGGTTTGGTGCAGATAAGTCCGGAAGTTGACCCGCTCATTCGGCACTTCCACGATGTGATAATGGGGCCATATTGGGACGCCAACCGCTGGCACATCGACGATGAGTACGCGCGCATTCCCTTTCCTTTTGCCGGGGTGCAGCGGGCGCGTTTCTCCGTGCAGCGGCAGTGGTCAGCCGAGTGGTTTTTGCAATACCTGCGTACGTGGTCGAGCGTGGTGAAATATCAGAATGAACGGGGCGAAGATGCCGTAGACCTAATAGCCGCTGAAGTGATGGAGCTATGGGGACCCGGCGAGCGGGAGGTCGTGTTCCCGGTGTTCGTGCGGGTAGGGCGTGTAGACTAGGTGCTTAGTGATGAATTTTCACGACAATACTTACCCAATTCCAGGGTGGCTTCTTCGCATTAATGAAGTATCAAATGGACATTTAATTGTGTCTTTAACTGACCGAAACAACCGTCGCATTGAATTGAGTGGTGATGCCGACGAGGTGATTGCCATGGTAGACGAGTGCATAGATTGGGCTAAGGCGTTGGAGAGAAAACCAAATTTTAACTGCTCGCAAAATCTATGAATACTCAAGGTCCGTTCGCAGACCTCTGCGTGTTAGAGCTCGCCTCCGTGCTAGCTGGCCCTCAGGTTGGGCAATTCTTCGCGGAGCTTGGAGCAGAGGTGTTGAAAATAGAAAGCCCCGCCGGCGATGTCACCCGCACTTGGAAAACCACTGCCGAAACTGCTGCTCCGCAAGTGACTTCCCATGCTTCGGTTTCGGCCTACTTTGCCGCTTCTAACTGGGGCAAACAGTCGCTGGTGCTGGACCTCACTACTGCTGCTGGCCAAGCCCGGCTGCACGTCTTGGCCAGCACAGCAGACATTGTGCTGGCCAGCTACAAGCCCGGCGATGCCGAGAAGCTCAAGGCGGACTATGCCAGCCTATCCGCTAAAAACCCGCGTCTTATCTACGGTCACCTTACCGGCTATGGCCCCGATAATGCCCGCGCCGGCTACGATGCCGTGCTCCAGGCCGAAGCCGGCTTCATGTTCCTCAACGCCGCTGGCCCCGCTCACCCGCCCCAGAAAATGCCGGTGGCCATGGTCGATTTGCTGGCGGCGCACCAACTGAAAGAAGGCCTCCTCACTGCCCTGTTTCAGCGGGAAAGAACCGGCCTTGGGGCGCTGGTGCACGTGAGTTTGCTGGACAGCGCATTGTCGGCCCTTGCCAACCAAGCAGCCACTTTCCTCGTGACGGGGTACGACCCAAAACCCATGGGCTCCGGCCACCCTAGTATCGTCCCCTACGGCACTGTGTATCGCTCTGCCAACGGCCGCCAGCTCGTGCTGGCTGTGGGGTCCGATGGCCAGTTTCGTCAGCTGTGCACTGCCCTAAACCAAGCGGCGTGGGCAACGGACAGCCGCTTTGCAACTAATGCCGCCCGAGTGCAGCACCGCGCCGAACTAGAGCGCCTCCTTACCGACTGCATCGCTGCCGCAAACAGCGATGAGCTGCTGGCCGAGCTTGAGCGGCGAGCAGTGCCAGCCGGTGCTGTGCGCAGCGTAGGAGAGGCTTTGGCTCATCCTTCGGCCGCAGCCATGCTGCTGCCCGGGGCAGCGGGCCTGCGCACAGTGGCATTCCACAGTTCGGAGTGGGAGGTGGCGGCTCAGCTAAGTGCCCCACCCGCATTGAGTAAGCCGTCGCACAGCGACGAGTGAACCGCTGTCGGTGGTTGTTTTTGCAACTAAGGCCTTGCTTTCTTTCGTACCTCCTGGTTCAAGGCAACGGAACCGAGCGGCGTTTCCTGTTCTGCTTATCTTCGTTGTATACCCTCGCGCGTCTGTTATTTGGGGCGTAGCACTAATCCTTTCGCATGGCCAAGTCAACCACTAATTCCAACGCCGAACCGGAGTTGTTCGCCCCCACTGAAACGGCTGGTAATGGAGCCTCCAGCGTAGCGGAGGCCCCAGCCCCGGTCAAAAAGCCGGCTAAAGCCCGTAAGCAAAAAGCTGCTGCCGAGCCTACCGCGGCCCCGGAAGCAGCTCACAGCGGCGCCACTGCTACCGACAACCTCCCCATTGCCCAAGCCGGCTCGCCTACCGCGGCCCCTGCCGACCGCCTCGACCAGATATTCGAAGGTCTAAAGCAGAAATCAACCGCCAAACAAGCCATTTTTCGCAATACCCAAGCGGCCTTTGATTGCTTGCGGCTCGTAACCCAGGAATTGGTGGTTGAGTTGGCGCATAAGCTTACGGCCCTCGATTCGAGCGTGGTGATTGAGTACCGGCCCGTCAACGAGATGGAGTATCACATAAAGTTTTCGGGCGACTTGCTGGTGTTTGTCATGCATTCCAACGTGGTGACGTTCCCCGACGACTACGGCCCCATGAACAGTGCTTATGTAAACGCGGATTTCCGGCGCCGCTTCTTCGGCCACATCATGGCGTACAACTTCATGGCCGATAGTATTAAATATCAGCGTCTAAACGACCCTGGCTACCTCGTCGGCCGCCTGCTTGTCAACATCGACAACCACTACTATCTAGAAGGCGTGCAGCAGCTCGAATTGCCCAACAACGACATGTCGGACAACAAAATCACAACCGACGCCATGCGCCTGTTCGTGGAAAGCGCCATGATTGCCGCCGTTAATAACGACTTAATTGCGCCGCCGCTGCCTGAAATCCAGAAAATCAGCGTCAAGCAGAAATTGGAAAACCAGCAGGTGAGCCGCGGCAGTAAAGTTGGATTCAGCTTCTCGGCGCAGCAGCAGGGTTCTTGATGTGGTAGCTGAGGACCTCACCCCCAGCCCCTCTCCCGCGGAGAGGGGAGCCACGGCAAAAGTGCTAATAAGCTTTCAAACAGAAAGTCCCACTGCGATGAGCAGTGGGACTTTCTGTTTCCATTAGTTTCGTTAGGCTCCCTTCTCCGTGGGAGAGGGGCTGGGGTGAGGTCCCCGGGTGAGGTTTCCCGCAGGTAAATTCTACTTCCCGTAGCCCACCTTTTGCCGCACCTTAGCCAGCACCCCAGCGCCATACTCTTGTGCACGCCGGGCCCCAATCGCCAGCTGAGCATCCAGTTCAGGCAGGTTGTTTATGTAGAAGGTGAACTGCTCCCGCTCCGTAGCGAAGCGACGCAAAATCAGCTCGTACAGTTCCTTTTTGGCGTGGCCGTAGCCGTAGCCGCCGGCCTCATAGTTGGCGCGCATGGTGGCTGTTTCCTCGGCGGTGGCCAGCAGGGAGTAGAGCTTGAAGGTCGTGTCAGTCTCGGGGTTTTTGGGGGCCTCCAGCGGCGTGCTGTCCGAAACGATGCTCTTGACAGTTTTTAGAAGCTCCTTTTCCGGTGCGAAAACGTCGATGATGTTGCCATAGCTCTTGCTCATCTTCTGGCCATCGAGGCCAGGGATGGTCATGAGTTGGGCATCGACGCGGGCCTGGGGCAGCACCAGCGTTTCGCCGTAGCGCGCATTGAAGGCCGTGGCAATGTCGCGGGCTATTTCCAGGTGCTGAATCTGGTCTTTGCCCACGGGCACGATTTCAGCGTCGTAGAGCAGAATATCGGCCGCCATGAGTACCGGGTAGGTGAAGAGGCCGGCATTCACGTCCGACAGCCGGTCCGACTTGTCCTTGAACGAGTGGGCATTGGCCAGCATCGGGAAAGGGGTGAAGCAGCTCAGGTACCAGGTCAGCTCGGTTACCTGCGGCACGTCGGACTGCCGGTAAAACAGGTTCTTCTCCGTGTCAAAGCCACAAGCCAGCCAGGCGGCGGCTACGGCGTAGGTGTTGGCCCGCAGTAGTTCAGGGTCGCGCACGGTGGTGAGCGAGTGCAAATCAGCAATGAAGTACAAGGAGTCGTTGGCTGGGCTTTTCGATAGCTCGATGGCGGGTAGGATGGCACCGAGCAGGTTGCCTAAATGGGGGCGGCCAGTGCTCTGGATGCCGGTGAGAATGCGGGACATGAAGGAAATAGATTACGCTTAGTTGCTGCTGGGCAAAGGCCCTTGTATTGGATAATTTAGAAACTGCTCTTTATTATTCAAGGCATGAATAAAGGTTAGCAGATTGTAAATCGTGATTTTTTTTATCGGCCAACAAGGCTAACAAATCCGGCCTTTCGGTTACATAGGGCTTTAGTGATTCTCGGAATTTCTTTCCTCCACCCTCAAACACACTATATGGAATATCGGTAGCTTCCTTTTCATTGGCTCGTTGCAATAAAATGATAGAGGGCGGTGGCTGATTGGTATTGTATAGGGCGAAATCATATTCATAGCGCATAAGCGACACGGCTCCGCTGTCTAGCAATAGAACGAACCTGTTGTCCGCTATTTCGTGAGACCAGCCTGAAAGATTTCTCATTGTGAAACCACTAGCTCGAATGTAACGGTAAATACCTGTTTTATAAGATAATATGTCTTCCCACGGATACTTTACGCTTGGACCATCCGGGGTCTGCTTCACATCCAAGCTGCTACCACTTCGCAGCAGGCCACTCATCTGAATTTCAGGGATTTTCTTCAACCGGAAGGTTCCCTTCGCGAAATCCGATTGGGCTTGAACAAAATGAGGAACTATAAGGGTAATTATGATGAATAAAAGTGCGCGCATTAACGGTGAATTATCTGGGTTGATTATTAGACAGAAATATTCTCTACTGCCTCCTTCTGCAACTCCACGGTCTCTTCTTGTCCTAGATATTTGTCGATGACATAATGGGCCAGGTAAATCATCGGCGTGAGCAGAATAGCCATCGCAAATTTGTACCAGTAGTTGGTGTTCGCCACCCTCATTACTTGGTCCAGCGACCAGTTACCGAACATATAAAAGGCCACATACAGCACTACAAAGGAGTCGACCAGCTGCGAAATCAGCGTAGAGCCCGTAGCGCGCAGCCACACAAAACGCCCCCCTGTAGCCTTGCGAATAGCGGCGAAAACGGAGGCATCGAGCACTTGGCCGATGCCAAACGCAACGATGGAGCCGGTGATGATGCCCAGTCCCTGCCGAAAAATACTGTCGTAAGCATACTCAATGTCAAACGGCCTTCCAAGGTCATCGGTCTTATTTACATCGAGCCAAAAATCGGCGGGCGGCAGCGTAGTGGTAAGGAAGATAACCCCGAACGCAAACAGGATAAGCGCCACCGTTAGGTAGCTAATCCGCAAGACACCCGCTTTCCCAAAGTATTCATTGATGATGTCGGTAGTCACAAAAACCACCGGCCATATAAGCACGCCCGCCGTGAGGTTGCCGGGCAACCCCATCAGCTTGTCAGCCGAGAATATCTTAACCCCAATAATCTCAGCCAGCAGCGCATTCACAATAAAGATACCGCTGAGAACCAAGTAGAGCTGCTGTTTTTTGTGAGCGTAGGTGGGCATGCAGTAACTCCAGCTATAGAGAGGAAAAAGTCGTGGTATAGTAAGGCAGCGAAGCCGAAAATTGTTGTTGCCAGGCCTCGCGAAAGTGCAAGCTGTAAGCCAACGCTACAAACTTACAATCAGCCCCTCAGTGGCTAGTGCAGTAGCCAGAAACACCTCGTGGGCTTCGTGCAGCAGGGGCTCTAGGCTCTTGTAGCGCCCCGAGAAGTGGCCCAGCAAAAGGTGTTTAACCTCTGCATCGTGTGCGAGCTGGGCGGCTTGGCGGGCGGTGCTGTGGTGGGTTTGGGCGGCGCGCTCTTTTAGGTCTTCCAGGAAGGTGGCTTCGTGGTAGAGCAGGTCGGCCCCGCGAATCAGGTCGGCCAGGGCAGGGGTGTAGAGCGTGTCGGAAAAGAAGGCGTAGCGGCGCGGCACTGGCGGCTGGCCGGCCACGTCGGCATGGCGCAGGCCAGCTTGTTGGCTATCGGCAGGCAGGTCTTCGCCGTGGGCCAAGCGGGCCAGCTGGTCGGGGCGCAGGCCAGCTGGCAATTTGTCCTTGAGAAGGTTGGCGCGGCGGGGCTTTTCGGCAAAGAGGTAGCCGGCGCAGGGAATGCGATGACGCATGGGCAGCGAAGACACCGTAATCAACTCGTCTTCATATACCACGGCGTGGATTTCGGTGTCGACCACCGTAAAATCCATAGGAAAACCCAACTGCATATTGGACACCCGGGCCTGAGCGCTGAGCACTTCATCGAGCCCGGCGGGCCCAAGGATGTGTAGCGGCTGGGTGCGGCCCTGCAGGTGCATGGTGCCCAGCAAGCCAAACAGCCCGAAGTAATGGTCGCCGTGCAGGTGCGAGATAAAAATGGCCTGCAGCTGGTGGGGCCGCACGCGGTGCTCGAGCATTTGCCACTGAGTGCCTTCGCCGCAATCAATCAGGTAGTTGCTGGCGCCTACCGTGAGCACCTGCGCCGTGGGGTGGCGGGAAAGTACTGGAGTGGCCGAGGCCGAGCCCAAAATCTTCAGCTCAAAAGTCAAGGGTGGGGGCTATAATGGCCGCAAGCTATAAGCTGCAAGCCGCAAGCCTGTTCGACTGAACGCGGCTTGCGGCTTGCAGCTTATAGCTTGCAGCTTTAAAAAAGTTACTCCTTATCCGTCAGGTCGCGCTCAATGGCGTGCAAAAATACCCGGTCAATGCCTTCCTCTACCGTGGGCAAAATATGGAGCACCGACTCCAGCTTGCTGATGGTGATGAGCTTGAGCACGTGGTCTTGCAGGCCAGTAAGAACCAGCAGGCCGCCCGTAGAATTGCACAGACGGTTGGCAATAAGAATGGAGCTGAGGCCCGACGAATCCGTGTATTTCACATTGGTTAGGTCGAGAATCAGGTTGTTAATGCCTTCGGCGTTAAGCTTCACAAATTCCGATTTGAGGTCGGGCGCAACAGTGGTGTCGAGCTTCTTTTCCTCAATGGTAATTATGGTGTAGCTTTCTTTTTTATCAATCGTGTACTTCATACAGCGTAGGCAAGGAGGGTAAGAGAACGGCGAAGGTAAAGAAAAAACCCAAAATCTTAGGCGAAGTTGGCTAATGTTTTGCGGCGGTCCTTCGTACGGCCGCGCTTGGTCCGGCAAAGGTTAAAGACGCCCAGGTCGACTGCCAATCGGCGCGGTCGCGCAGCTTGGCTGGGGCCTCGGTCATGCTCACTGTGGCCAGCAAGTAGGGGCCGGGTCCTGACAGACGTAACAGCACTCGCCCGTTTTGGTTAGAACGCACCGTAAAATGTGTAGTAGGCAGGCCGCCAGGCTGCCGCTGCCATATCTGCACGGCGGCCCCGGATACTGGCAGGCCCGCACGTAACACCAATACTGTCAATGCCTTGCCGGCAGAAATCCGATAGGGATTCTGTTCCGGCACCAGTTCCAGTGGCAGGCCATAAATCTTGCGGCAGGCGCTGTCGGTCGCTGCCGCAACTGCTGCTACCTCGCCTACCTGCACTAGCGCTTTGGCGCAGCGGCGGTAGGTTTCGCGGCCTGGCGCGGTCTGCTGGTCACGCTCCTGGCGCAGTTTCAGCGTGTAGTCGAGGCCTTCTTCGCGGAGGTAAGCGGCAAACTCCGCGGCGGGCATTTCAATAAAAGAATTTGTGGAGCGCAGCAGCACCACATGGGTTCCCGGCTTGGTAAAGGCCAAAGCGGTACGAAAAGTATCGGTGGGAGCAAAGCTGGGCGCCGGGGTGAGGTCGGTGGAGTCGGCCGGGGTGGGGCCGAAGCGAACCAGGCGCATCACCTTCTCGGCCTTGTTGGTCCACGGTTCGCCCTTAAAGTTTTCACCAATCAAGGGCCGGATGTTTATTGTCTGTCCGGGCTGCAGGCGGAAGCGTGGCGCTTCAAGCCAGAACTCGTGGGCAGCAGCGCTCAGGCCGGCGCAAACCAAAAGAGCGGCGGGAATAGATATTCTCATCATTGAAGATACAGTGAGTGCTGCGAACCGCTACGAGCCACTAGTCCAATTTTAGTGCGCGCGGCGGCGCACCTGAGTGGTCTTTTACTGCCGCTCCAGCGCCAGGGCGTAGGCCCGGTCGTAGTGTACGCGCAGGTTTTTCCAGTCGAACAGCTCGGCCGAACTCTCTACTGCGTTGCGCTGCATAATGCGCTCGCGGCGGCTGTGCTGCACAAAGTCCCAGAGCATGTTGCAGAGCTCCTCAGCCGATTCGTCGAAGGATTTTTCCTGGCGGTGTACCACAAAAATGCCTTTTTGCTCGGGGTCCGGAATGGTTTGGAGCACGTAGTCGCCAAAGCCCGACAAGTCGGAGGTGATGGCGGGTACGCCGCGGGCCACACATTCGAGCGGGGTATAGCCCCAGGGCTCGTAGTAGGAGGGGAACACGCCCAGGTGGCAGCCGCGCACAAACTGGCCGTATTCCATGCCCAGCAGCGGGGAGGAGGGCGACACAAAATCCGGATGGTACACCATCTTCACCCGGTCGTGGCGGTGATTGAGCAGCTGGGCCCGGCGCATAAAATTCAGGATGTCATCGTCCTGGTCGTTTACCAGGTTGTGGGTGATGACGGAGGGCAGCGCATTGGTTTTCCAGCTTTGCAGGGTGCGGCGGTAGCGCAGCTTCCAGTAGTCGTCGACCATGCTCGTGATGTCGGGCAACTTGTGGTCGGGGCTGGAAGCAGCGGCATAAAACAGCCGCTCGCCCACCTGGCGCTCAATGGCCTGGCAGGTTTCGTGCACTTCGTCGAGCATGGCGCGCCGCTCCAGCACCTGCGGGTTGATGCTGGTGAAAGGACGCTTGGTGATGAAGAACATCACCACCTGGACTTCACTCCCGCTGGCCTGCAGGCGGTGGTTGAGGCGGGCCAGGGCTTCGAGGGTCAGGTCGAAGCCTTTGTTGTGATATTCGTAGCGGCCCGAAGTGAAGAAGTACAGCGTCTTATCCAGATCGAAGGCGTACGACTGGAAGAAGTGGGCCATCACGAATTCGTGAATTTTGGCCTTGTACTGCTGGTGCAGGTTCTGAAACTCGTGCAGGGCCACAAACCGCTCGATGTTGAGTCCGTTGGGCAGCACCGCATCCGGAATCCGGTCCAGTAAATAAATGCACTCGCGCACCGTGAGCTCGCTCACCGTGGTGAAGACGTGGCTGCCATGGGCGGCGGCGCGCTCCATGCGCACGGCCGGCTCGATGTTAAATTTCTTAGCCTCGACTTCCCAGTTCACCCACATGAGGTGGTCGTAGAAGTTGGCGTCGTTCATGGCCAGGTAGCGGCCCAGCAGGGTGGCGTGGGTCGTGAACAGCAGATGGGCTGGCACTTGCAGCCGGCGCAGCTCCGGAATGGCCACGCCCGTCATCCACTCGTGAAAGTGGCCCAGCAGGCGCTGTTCGGGCTTTACCTGGGCCGCCACGTGCTGAAAGAAAACGGTAGTGAGGTGCCCAAAAGCAATTACCTGGTGCAGGAGGTCGTCGTTGTCGGGCGAGGGAATGCCGTGGCGCTGCCAGAGTTCTGCCTTCAACTGGCCCAGTTGGTTGTAGGCCTGAAAAGGATTGATGAGCACGGCGCGGGGACGTCCCGTCACGAGCCAGGTGCCGATTTGCACGTCGTAGCCCTGGGCGCGCATGGTGCGCACAGCGGCCCCGAAGGGGTCGGAAGCCGTGTGAATAGCCAAATCATCGAATGGCTCAAACTCGCCCTGGGCCTGGTTGGGGAAGTAGGGGCCCACCAGGCAATAACGGTCGCCCCAGACGGGGACGGTGGCTGGCACTTTCGAGCGGATAACGGTGTAAATGCCTCCTACCTGGTTACAAACTTCCCAAGCAACCTCTACCAATAAAGCGTCGGGGAACAGGACATCAGGGGCGTGGGGCGTAGGCTGCATAGGGGGAGGATGCGAAATGACAGATGTGTGAACGCGGCGAAAGGTAAAGCTTATCAGCGCTTAGATGCCATTGCAAACGATTTTTTTCGGCCTTTGGTCGAAGTTGCTGCTAATGAGGTACTGCCTCGGCTGCCAAAACTTCGGAGCACGGTAGCTGTTAAGCGCGCTACAATCATTCTTCACCCTGGCGGTGAGCCGATGGCTTGCCCCACCCCATTCTGAACTTGCCGTATGGCTGATACCACCAACATTCTCGCACTCGAACACCCTGTTCTGCCGGTACTAACGCAGCGCCGCAGCCCCCGGGCCTACACCAACCAACCCGTGCCCGCCGATGCCCTGAAGCAGGTTTTCGCAGCGGCATCTTCGGCCGCTTCCTGTTTTGGCGAGCAGCCCTGGCGCTACCTCGTGGGCAACCGCGAAACCAGCTCCGAAGCGTACGATAAAATACTGACCAGCATGGGCGAATTCAACCAGGTTTGGGCTAAAAACGCCCCCGTCCTGGTCGTGAGCATTGCCAAGCTCCACTTCTCGCACGACGAAAACCCCAATGCCTGGGCCCGGCACGACGTGGGCCAGGCCACGGCCACGCTTGCCATTCAAGCCACCGAGCTGGGCCTGCAAATCCACCAGATGGCGGGCTTCTCGGCTGATAAAATCCGGGAAGCTTTTACCATCCCTGCCGGCTATGAGCCAGTGGCCTTGTTCACCATTGGCTACCCCGGCGACGCCAGCCTTCTGTCTGAGGGGCTGCGCGATAAGGAGCTTGCCTCCCGGACGCGCAAGCCGCTGGCAGAGTTTGTGTTTGAAGGCGGCTGGCCCGGGTTGCAGGACGAGCGCTATGACCAAGCCGACGTATAGGCAGATTTTTAGAGAGCCTGACAGGATTAAACAAAAAAGCCACTGCGTTTCCGCAGTGGCTTTTTTGTTCGCAAGCGTAGTGCCTCGCTGCTCGGCTTCCCGCTCAAGAGAAGAGTAGTTTGCAGGCTTACGCCTAGTGCTCTCCCTGCGATAAAATCAGCACCGCATACGGCGCTATTCCGATGGTGCCATGCCACTTGTAGCCGTCGTACTCTCCTTTGAAAGCTTCCGTGCCGAAGCTCTCAAAATCGCCAAATTCGCCATCGTAACCCTGCCAGTCGCTGTTGAAGCGCACCCGCCAATGGCCGGGACCGGGCAGGCCGATGGTATAGGCCTCGTATATTTTATTGGCGAAGTTGGCAACAACGACAGTCGTTTCGCCAGGGCCTTCTTGGGCAGTAGAGCGGGTGAAAGCGACTAGTTTGTCCGTGTTGTTGAGGTGAAAGACGTGGGTGTGCTGGCCGCCCAGGCCTGCCGTGTTGCCGCGAGTGTTGCGGCGCAGGGCAATGAGGTCGCGGTAGAGGTGCACGAGGCCGGCGCGGTGCTCAGCGCGCTGCCAGTCCAGGGGCTCGGTGTCGACGAACGCGCCGTCTGCCAGGAATTCCTGGCCCTGAAACAGCATGGGTATGCCGGGAGCGGTGAGTACCAAGGCCGCGCCCAAGGTGGCGCGCTTTTTCGGAAACCAATGGGCGGCGTCGCCGGGCATGATTTCCTCGGGCAGGCGGGCTTTGCCGTTGGCTACTTCGTCGTGGCTTTCGGTGTAGATGACGCGGCGGAAGGCATCGCCATTGTAGCTGACGGTCAGGGCCTCGGCCACGGCGTGCATGTCGCGGTCAGCATCTTCGGGCGTGGTCAGGGCCCGCACAATGGGGTTAAGGAATTGGTTGTCCCATTGCGAATTGAAGCCCTGTCCGCCGTTTTCGATGGTTTCGGTGATGCCAGCGTTGCCGCGCATGTCCTCGGCAATGGTGATTTTCCAGGGCATGGTCCGGGCAATTTCCTCGTTTATCCAGCGCATCAGGCTCCAGCCATCGGGCAGGTCGGCGGCCGGGTCGCTTTCGCCGTGCACGTTGCGGACAAAGGCAATGGCATCGGCCCGGAGGCCGTCGACGCGGTAGTCGTGCAGCCACATCAGGGCATTGTCGCGGATGTACTGGCGCACCTCGGGGCGGCCGTAATCGGGGCGGTTGTCGCCCCAGGGCGTGTGGGCGCGCCAGTCGTTGTAGAAGTAAATGCCCCCGCCGCCGTTCTCGCTCCAGCCATCGAACTGCCAGAGGTCGAGGTCGCCGGGGCCAAAGTGGTTGTACACCACATCGAGCACCACGGCAATGCCGTGCTCGTGGGCTTTTTTCACCAGTTCCTTGAAAGCCACCGGCCCGCCGTAGTCGCTTTCCAGCGCAAAGGGATTGGAAGGATTGTAGCCCCACGAGCGGCTGCCCGGAAACTCGGTAGCCGGCAGCAGCTCGATGCAATTGATGCCCAAATCGCGCAGGTAAGGCATCTTTTCCGCCACGCTGAGGAAGGTGCCCACGTGGCTGGCGTTGGGGGCGTTGAAGGTCCCCACGTGCAGTTCGTAAATCACCAGCTCGTTCCAGGCGGGCATCCGGAAATTGTCGTCGCCCCAGTCAAAGTGCGGGTTGTGCACTACCGAGGAGCCGGCCGAATTGGTTACCTGCCGGGCATAAGGGTCGTTGCGGTCAAATTCCCTGCCCTGATGGGTGATGCGGTATTTGTACTCGTCGCCGGGCTGGGCGCCTGCAACGTCGGTGGCCCAGTAGCCATCTCCTTCCAGCTGCAAGGTGTTTCGTGCCGCATCCCACTCGTTGAAGGAGCCGATAACGGCTACCGCTTCTGCGTGGGGCGCCCACACCCGAAACGTGGTGCCGGCGGCGTGGGGCACGGCACCCATGCCCGGTTGCAGGGTAGCCGATGGAAGCGAAGGTGTTTTTTTAGTTGGTGTTTTAGCAGGGGATTGGGACGCAACTCTGGCGCGGCCGGATACGGAAGCGATAGGCATTGAAAAAGAAGAAGTTCGCCGCCCGGGCAGCCGAAAATGCAGCTGATGTTGGACGGGGATAGCTCGACAATACGAGAATGGTCGTTTAATGGCCAAACAGTTGAGCTTTTTAGCAGGCACGGACTAAAGACGTGCTCGTGTTTGGCACCGGCTGAGCACTTGGCAGCGTTGCTGGTTATTGCCAGCTTTCGGGCACGAACGCGACCTGGGCTATGGGCTACTCCCGATTTGGATGAATCTGCCCCGATTTTTCACCGCAAGTATCTTCGGCGGTAGGCGGGCAAAAGCTTGCGCCATCCGGCCCCGCGGCGGTGTTGCTAACAGGGGCGGTTATCATGGGGCGCTTTGGCTAGGAGTACAAGCGGCGCTGGCGCACGTAAGGAATTTAATCGAAGATTACGAGTTGCCAATAGCTAGAAGCCATTGGTCGATAGCAAATTGGCTTGCAGTTTAGGGCAACACAACGCATCAATCGGCCATGATTTACTGCCGTAGTGAGCAAATTGCGCCCTGAGCTTGTTCATCGTTCATTAGTAAACTGAAGCAATAACCGCTCACTAAAGAAGAATGCGCCGTCCCAAACCCGTCATTTTTGGTCTTTATGGCTGGTCGCCCGAATATGGCTTCCGGTATATTCACCCCGCCAACCGCCGCTCGTTTGAGTTGCTGGAGCCGGTGGGCAAGCTATTTGAGAAAATCAGCGAAGATGAAGAAGGGGAATGGGTGACCATCCGCTACGACGAACAGCAGTTTCTCGTGAAACCGGAGCTGTTCAAGGAAATATACCACAAGCCCAAGTTCAGCTTCGGCGACTCGGTGGAGGAAGTGACGCCGGAGCCGGGCCAGTACCGCCACTTTGGGCAGGTTTCGGATGTGTTCTGGGACGAAAGCACAGACACCGCCACGTATCAGATTGTGGAACGCAAGCGCAAGCTGCCGAAGATTTTCAAAGGCTCGGAGCTGCGAGCTGATTAGGCTCATTTCTTCCGTAAAGAAATAAAGGCAAGAAAAAGAGTATCATGCTGAGCTTGTCGAAGCATCTCTACCGCAATAGTAAATCAGATTACTTACGCGGTAGAGATGCTTCGACAAGCTCAGCATGATACTCTTTTTTTATTTCGCCATTCTTCAATAAGCTCCAAGCGCGGTTATAGCCCCACCGCAATGCCGCCCACCACGCTGGCTATCCCCAGCAGAATCAAAAGCCCATAAAGCGGCCACACAAACTTGAGCCACTGCTCGAAGCGCACGCCACACGCCGCCAGCATGGCCATGAGCGTGCCATTGGTGGGCGTAATCAGCTCGCAGAGGCCGGCGCCGTACTGAAATGCCAGCACCATCACTTGGCGCGAGAGGCCGATGAGGTCTGACAGTGGCGTGAGTAGCGGCATGGTGAGGGTAGCTTGCCCGCTGCCGCTGGGCACGGGCACGTGCAGGGCCGTTTGCACGGCCATCATACCCAGGGCAGCGAAGGTTACGGGCAAGTGGGCCAGGGGCGAGGCCAGGCCGTTGACAATGGTATCCACGATGTTGCCCTGCTCCAGCACCACAAAAATGGCGCGGGCAAAACCAATCAGGATGGCCGAAAACGCAATGTCGCGGAAGCCGGCCACGAAGCCCTCGGCGGTACCGGTCGCTCCCAAGCCGCCCAGTAAGCCCGCGCTCACGCCCAGCACGAAGAACAGCGCCGACATCTGCTCGAAATCCCAGCCCAGCTTCAGCACCCCGTAGGCAAATACGCCGAACGTGACCAGCATTAGGAGCAGCACCAGCCCGTGGCGGCCGGCCCCTCGTTGGTCGGCCGCAATTTCTTCGGGCGTAATTTCGGGCTGCACGCGGTGGCGGGTGGCGTAGCGCATGGTGCCGATAATCCAGACGGTGACGGCCACAGCTAAGAATGCCATGCGCCAGCCACCGCCCGAGAGCAGCGGCAGCTGCGCCAATTTCTGGGCAATGCCCACCTGGAACGGGTTGATGGGGCTGAACGAAGCGCCCACAAAAGCGGCACCTGCGCTGGCCGCCACGGCCGTGAGGGTGGGGTAGCCCAGCCGGCGCATCAGCACCAGCAGCACTGGTACCAGCGGAATGATTTCCTCGCCCATGTTTTCGAGGGCGCCCATGGTGGCAAACAGCAGGCTGACCAACGGTATTACCACTACTTCCCGGCCTTGGGCTCGGGTCAGCAGCCAGTCGACGCCGTGGCGCAGGGCCCCGGTCTGGTCCACTACCGTGAAGGCGCCGCCCGCCAAAAAGATGAGGAACACCACGGCCGCGGCATCGGCCAAGCCTTTGGGAATATTCACCAGCATATCTAGCGGGCCTACCGGCGTGGCGGGCACGCGGTGGTAGGAGCCGGCTATCACCACATCGCGGCCGGTCTCGGGGTCCTTTTGGCGGTCAAAGCGGCCGGCGGGCAGCACGTAGCTCAGCACCGCGGCCAGTATAATAAAGCCTACAAGCAGCACCAGCGGGTGAGGAAAGCGAAAGGTGTTCATGGCACAAAGTAGGGCGGCTACGCACGAACTTTGCAAAACCACGGTTCCGCATCCATGACCCTTACGGACTTCAAAGCTTTGCACCAGCGTCGACAGGCCGAGCACATCGCCCGGCACGGCCACCGCCTGGCCGAACGCCAGGAAGACAGCTTCGAACTGACGCTGTACGCCGTGGAGGGCTTTTACGCGGAGATTTGGCGCAGCCGGGGCGAGGAACACATCCTCTTCATTCACGTGTTTCAAACGCCGAACGGGCTGGGCGACTATCTGAAACTGGTGCGGCTGCCCGATGCGCTGTAGCAATAGAGGCAGCGTTTACTCACCACCATAAGCGACCCCGACCCCCGGGGGCGCCACCTACTTGCTATTCTGATGCAGGCCGTTATCTTTTGTGGCATTCAGGCCACCGGAAAGAGCACATTTTACAAGCAGCGCTTTTTCAATTCCCACATTCGCATCAGTCTCGATTTGCTGCGGACCCGCAACCGCGAGCAGCGGCTGTTGGCCTTGTGTCTTGACACGCAGGCCCGATTCGTAGTGGATAATACCAATCCTTCGGCAGCGGAGCGGGCGCGTTACATTGGCCCGGCCAAGCAGTTAGGGTATCGCATCGTAGGATATTTCTTCCACTCAGTGGCCCAGGAGGCACTTATTCGCAACCAAAGCCGTCCGCTGCCTGAGCAAGTGCCCGACCGTGGCATCTTCGGCACGCGTGCCCGCTTGGAACTCCCAGAATATGCTGAGGGATTCGACGAACTCTATTACGTCCGCATCGGCCCGGATGGTACTTTCGTGGTTGAAACCTGGAAACCATGAAATTTAATGACTTAGATGCCCGGCTGCGGGTGTACGAAACGGCTCACGACCATTGTGCTTTGCCAGGCCTTTACCTGGTAGCTCGCCTCGATGGCCGCGGCTTTACTCGGCTCACCAAAGAAGTCCATCCTTTTGAGCGGCCTTTTGATGTGCGCTTTCGGGACTTGATGGTGGGCACCGTAGAGCATTTGATGCAGTGTGGCTTTCGGGTGCTTTACGGTTTCACCGAGAGCGACGAAATATCACTCTTGCTTGACCCGGGTGAAGACACGTTTGGCCGGAAACTGCGCAAATACCATAGCATTCTGGCAGGAGAAGCTTCTGCTAAATTCTCATTGCAATTGGGAGCAGTAGGGTGTTTCGACTGCCGCATTGCGCAACTGCCACGCTTGGCTGATGTAATAGACTATTTCCGTTGGCGGGCAGAAGATGCTTCGCGCAATGCGCTTAACGCTCATTGCTATTGGCAGTTACGTAATGAAGGGCAGAACCGCGTTGCGGCTACAACATCGGTAAAGGGACTAACTACCGCGGCCAAAAACGAGATGCTATTTCAGCGCGGCATCAACTTCAATAACCTACCATCTTGGCAGAAGCGGGGAGTTGGCGTGTATTGGCAGGAGGCTTCCCATCAGGGCTTCAATCCGTTGACGAATCAAACCACTCAGGTGATGCGTCGGGGCTTGCACATCAACTACGAACTGCCTGTCGGCGCGGCCTATGAGAGCTTTGTTCAGCAATTCCTGGAAGTGGAATAGCGCAGCAGGCAAGAAAGAACTTAAGTAGTTGTTGCTTCTGGTGCAGTTCTTAACAGCCCGGTAAAGTCCTTGAACTGGCCGGACACTAGCGTCTACGCGTTCATTAGAAAGAAACCACATGCGGATTTTGTGTCTGACGCTGCTGTTGCTATGGCCGCTGTACGCTTCCATCGGTGCCCAAACCAGGCCGGTCCGGCGCACTCCCGAAGACTTTGGCTACCGCCACCTGGTGGTGATGTTTGGGAAAGACAGTGTAGATGTGCTGGTTCTTTCGCCAAAAGGAGAAGCGCAAACCAAGAAGCCGCTGCTGCTGTGGGTGCAGGGCTCTCTGCCGAAACCGTTGATTCTGTACGATGCCAAAGGTGCATATGGGGTCTTTCCGTTTTTGGCCAAAACGGACCCGCCCCCGTGCCACATCGCCATTATCGGAAAACCGGGAGTTGCGCTAGTAGCGAACATTCAGGGAATCAATCCCAACCGGGCGTTTCAAGAAAAGACCCCGCCGCTTTATTACTGCCAGCGCAACTACCTCGACTACTATGTGCGGCGAAACGTGGCTGTGCTGCGGTACCTCAAAAAACAGTCGTGGGTCGACGCCAACCGAGTGATAGTAGGTGGCCATTCGGAGGGCAGCACGGTGGCCGCGCACCTCGCCGCCGTGCCGGGCCTGGTGAGCCGCGCCGTGTATTTGAGCGGCAACCCACTGGGGCGAATGCATTCCAACATCGTGGAGGCGCGCCGGGAGGAAGCCGCCGGCGACACGGCCGCTGTGCCGCAAGTGTTCCGTTACTGGCGCGACGTGCTGAACGACCCGACGCGCGCCGATTGCACCCCCGGCGATAATAACCGCACCACCATGAGCTTCTCAGCGGCGCCGCTGCCAGTACTACTGCGAGCCAAGGTGCCCGTATTTGTTGGCTTTGGCACGCGCGACCGGGGTGTGGCCGGCGATGACTACCTGCGCCTGGAAGCCCAGCGCCTGCGCAAAACGAACTTCACTTTCCAAGAGTACTCCGGCCGCGAGCATAACTTCTTCGGCTTCAAAGACGGCCAAATCAATTACGACGATTTCTATTGGCATAAGGTAGGGGCAGACTTTATGCGCTGGGCTGGCCTGCTCTAGCCAGCGCCAATACCGGCCAGCCTCGCCCCCGAAGTCAGCAGGAGCTTATTCTTCCAGCCGGTCCACGTCGGTGATTTGGCCTTTGTTCTGCATGATTTGCAGTTCAAATTGGGTAAGCGAGAAAGACTCTTTGCTGTATTTATCCGCCGAATTCAGCTTGCCGATGGGGTGGTTGTCATTGACTTCAAATTTATTGGCCACCAGCTCCACCGCGTTGCCTTTGGCACTCACCACCTTCAGCAAGGAGTAGATGGATTGGTCTTCATCGGAGCGCACTGTGTAGATGTCGCCGGGGCGGGGAGCGGCCAGGTAGTCGGCATTGGCGCGGGCGTCCTGCGAGCTGGCTACCACGGCCCACGCAATGAAAATGGCAATCAGCGCCAGCCCCGACCAGTGCCACAGAGGTGCGCGGGTTTCTTTTTTGAATCCCCGAGCGGATTCCTGCACTTCGGCGGGCAGCTCTTTGCCTTCCCAGGCGCGCTGGCAGTGGCCACACTGGGCCACCACGGGCTTGCTGTAGGGCAGCACCGGCACCCAGTAAATGTGAACGTAGCGGCTGAATAAACTCAGCTGCAGCGTTTCGGCTGCGGCGCAGCTAGGGCAGTTCACGCCCGGCAGGAGCGTGGTGCGCACGTGGGCGCCGTTGGTTCCGTAAACAATCATGAATGAGTAAAAAGTAGGCCAGAGGCAAGAGAGAATGGTTAGCGAGTAAAGTTAGGAAGCTAAATACTTGATTTTATCATTGATTTCTAATTCTGTTTGGTAGATTTTAACAATAGGAATTTCCTCTAAGAAAGTGGGCTGATGCTACCTTGCCGCGCATGAAACGCTTCCTTCCGTTGGGTTTTGCTTTGCTCAAGTTTATCTCGGGCTATTTCCTCATCAGCAAGGCTTATGAGTTGCAGCGCGACGAATACCTCTACCTCAACCATGGCCAGCACCTGGCCTGGGGCTACCTGGAAGTGCCGCCGCTCATTGCTGCCCAGGGGTGGGCGACGCTGGCGCTGGGCGGGGCCGAGGGCTGGGTGAAGTTCTGGCCCTTTCTGTGGGGTGCGGCTACCGTTTACCTGGTGGTGCGGCTGGCTGGGCGCTTGGGAGGCGGCTGGTTTGCGCAAACCCTGGCGGGCATCTGCTACCTGTGCACAGCTTTTGCGCGGCTGAATCTGCTGTTTCAGCCCAATTCGTTTGAGGTGTTTGGGTTTATGGCGTGCCTTTATTGGCTGGTGTGCTTTTTCCAAGACGAGCGGCCGCGCTACCTCTATCTGTTAGGCCTGGGGCTGGGGCTGGGGTTGTTGAACAAGTACACCACGCTGTTTTTTATCGCCGCGCTGGGTGGAGCGCTGGTGCTCACGCCAGCCCGGCGGCTGTTGACCAACCGCCACTTCTGGGGTGCAGCGGGCTTGGCACTGCTGCTGTGGCTGCCGAATCTGGGGTGGCAAATCAGCCACGGCTTTCCCTTTCTGCACCACATGGCACTGCTGAAGGAAAGCCAACTGGTGCACGTCGAAGCCACCGACTTCTGGAAGGCCCAGCTGCTGATGTGCTTTCCGGCGCTCCTGATTTGGGTGCCGGGCCTGCTGGCAGTGTTGCTGGCGCGCCAGTTTCGGCCATACCGGGCGGTGGGGCTGGTAGCAGTGCTGGGGGTGGGGCTGCTGGCCGTGCTGCACGGCAAGGACTATTACGCCCTGGGTTATTACCCGGTGCTGTTCGCGTTTGGGGCCGTGTGGTGGGAACAACGGCTGGCGCGGTTTCGGTGGAAGCAGCTGGTGCAACTGGTGCTGCTGGTAGTGCCGCTGGCCTGCCACTTGGCGTTTTTGCCATTGGTGTACCCCTTGCGCAGCCCGGCTGCCATGGCCGCGCTGCGTCCCAAATATGAAAGCCTGGGCGTGTACCGCTGGGAAGACGGCCAGCAGCACCAACTGCCCCAGGACTACGCCGACATGCTGGGCTGGCGCGAAATGGCCAACAAAACCTGGGCCGCCTACCGCAGCCTGCCTGACTCTGTCCGGCTCCACACCCTCATCCACTGCGCCAACTACGGCCAGGCCAGTGCCATTAATTATTACAACCGCCACCGAGCCCTGCCCGCCGCCAACAGCCTCAATGGCAGCTTTCTGTACTGGTATCCGCCACTGGACCAGTGCCGGGCCATGATTATTGTCGACGATGAACCCGACGACGAGCTGGCCCCGCATTTTGCTGCATACCGCCGGGTAAGCACCGTCACCGACCCCTTCGCCCGCGAGCAAGGCACGTACATTACCCTCGGAATACGCCCCGACAGCGCCGTGTTAAACTTGATAACACGCGAATGGCAGACCGCACTGGCGTCGTGGGAGGGCGAAACCAAGATGGCCCGTGCCCGCGAAACTGTGGAACGCTGACCGCGCGCAAACAGCCCCAAACGCGTTAGCCGAACTCCCTTTTAGTGGCTAAAAGCAATGACTTCAGTTTCTATTACATTTATCTTCACAAACGTTGATTTTATGAAACGGCTATATGTACTCCTGGCGCTGGTTGCCCTTTCGTTGCCCGGTATAGCACAGCAGACCCAGAAACCACCGTTGCACGGCAAGCACTGGATGGCGATAACTGGCAAGCCCCTGGCGGCGACGGCCGGTGCCATGACGTTTCAAAAAGGCGGTAACGCGGTAGATGCGGCCTGCGCCATGCTGGCCGCTACCTGCACCATGTGGGACGTGCTGAGCTGGGGCGGTGAAACCCAGGCGCTTATTTACAACCCAAACACCAAAAAGGTAATCGCCATCAATGCCATGGGCGTGGCGCCAACCGGGGCTACTCCAAAGTTCTTCAAAAGCAAAGGGTACAATTTTCCTCCTGAAAACGGCCCATTGGCCGCCACCACGCCCGGCACCCCTGGCGGACTCATGCACATGCTGGCCAACTACGGCACCCTCAGCTTGGAGCAGGTGCTGGCCCCGGCCATGGAAATGGCCGCCGGCTACCCCATCGAGGCGCAGACGGCCAACAGCATCGAGAAAAACAAAGCGCTGCTAAAACAATGGCCTTACAGCAAAAAACTGTTTCTGACTCACCCCGGCCAGGAGCGGGAAGCGCCCGAGGCTGGCGAAATATTTGTGCAGCAAGACCTGTTGCAAACGCTGACCAAACTGATAGACGCTGAAAAAGCGGCTCTTAAGAATGGCAAAAGCCGGAAAGAGGCCATCATGGCCGCCTACAACCGGTTCTATACCGGCGACATTGCCCAGGAATTTGTGCGTGGCTCGAAGGAGCAGGGTGGCCTGATTAACATGCAGGACCTGGCCCGCTGGAAACCGTTGGAAGAGGAGCCGCTTATGGTCAACTACAAAGGCGTTGACGTATACAAACTGCAGCAATGGACCCAGGGACCCGCCATGCTGCAGGGGCTCAACATTCTGGAAAACTTTGACCTGAAGGCCATGGGCTACAACAGCTCCAAGTACATTCATACGGTGTACCAGGCCATGAGCCTCTCGTTTGCTGACCGCGACTTTTACTACGGCGATTCTTATGCCGCCCCGGAAGAACCCATCAAAGGGTTGCTCAGCAAAGCCTACGCCAAGCAACGGTCGCGCCTTATCCAATACCAGAAAAACGACCCCCGCATTGGTCCCGGCGACCCTTACCCGTTTGAAGGAAAGAAAAACCCGTACCTGAAGCTGCTCAAGGCCAGAGGCTACGAGATGGACACCACTAAACGGAACTTCGCCCCTAAGCACGACTTGGGCAACAACTCTCCTAGTGCCGAGTACCAGGAGCGCCTGTGGCTGGGCACTACCACCATGGAAGCCGCCGATAAAGAAGGCTGGGTAGTGTCCATTACGCCCAGCGGGGGGTGGCTGCCGGCCTGCATTGCTGGCAATACCGGGGTAGGCATGAGCCAGCGCATGCAAAGCTTTGTGCTGGAACCCACTCAGAACCCGTTCAACGTGGTGGCACCTGGCAAACGGCCCCGCGTGACCTTAACGCCCTCCATGGCGCTCAAAGACGGCAAGCCCTTTCTGTCGTTTGCCGTGCAGGGCGGCGACACCCAAGACCAGAACCTCCTGCAGTTTTTCCTGAACGTAGTGGAGTTCGGCATGACCTTGCAGCAAGCCTCCGAGGCGGCCAACTTCAACACAAACCAGTTATGGCTCTCGCTGGGCGGCTCAAAGACTGACGACCGCAAACCCAAACCCGGCCATATTCTGCTTAACAAAAACACCCCTGAGCAGGTGCGGGAAGAGCTTAAAAAGCTGGGCTACACCATGAGCTTTGAAGACCGCACCAGCGGGCCCATCAATGCCATTTACTTTGACTGGAAACACAATAGCCTCTGGGGCGGCTCCAGCAACCACGGCGAAGATTACGGAATTGGCTGGTAAGAGAAGTAGATAGAGTCTATTTAGAACCCTAGCCTAAAAATAACCAGAACGTCATGTTGAGCTTGCCGAAGCATCTCGCGTAGGGTAGGTAAACTTAGTCGTCTGCCATGCTGAGCCTGCGAAGCATCCTATCACGCTTCAACGATTCGTTCAACGGTGATAAGATGCTTCCTTCGTCAGCATGACAGACGCGAGGCAGGCGAAGCGGGTGAGATGCTTGGCTTCGCCGACCTTCGGCTCGACAAGCGGCCGGCAGATGAAATTTTTTTATCCGGGACAAAGTGGGATGGGCGTTCTGCGCTGGACGATTTCCCAATAGACCTACTGGAAAGGCCGGGCCCAATAAAAAGCTCGCGTTATTTTCAGCTAAAGCACGCTGACAGCGGCTTTGAACGGAAAATACTCCAGGGCCTCCCACGGGCCGTTGCGATAAGTCCAGAGCTGCAGTCCGGTGCCAATGGCACAAAAAGGCGCGAAGTCTGCCTGAAGCCGGGCCAGCAACTCCCGGGCCACCGCGGGCTCCACCTTGTTTTGAATGGTGACGTGGGGCTGCAGCTTCTGCTGGTCCTGAGGCGTGAGGGAGGCAGCAAATGTTTGTTGCAGTTGGCGGTGCAGCGCTCGCAGCTCTTCGTTTTCCAGGGTGAAAGCAACCCCGCGGCCCAGCGAGCGAAGGCCCGTGACTTGTAGCAGGAGCTCGCACTGTGCCAGGCAACAGCTATGCAGCTGCTCGCACACGGCCTCCAACTCGGCGCCGGGCAAGTGGTGGAAGAGGGTGAGGTGAGCCGCCAGGTAATTGATTTTGGGCGGAAAATGCTCGCGCCGCAGGGCGTTGAAGTAGGTCTGGGCCGCCTCATCCAGGGCAAGGGTGAGGATGAGCGGCGCGACAGTTGGGTAGGACATGAGGCAAGGAGAATCAGCGCATAACTAGGTACGGGGTTTGCCTTTGATTAGCTGAGTTAGCTCAACCAAAATTATGATTAAGTGTTAGTTAGTCAATTCAATAAATATTGCCCAAAAAGGAGTGTTAAGCGGGTTTTAGGGACTTTATCCGAGCCGTAATACGTTGGTTAAATATCCGCCACCAACCTATTTGTATGCTCACTGCCGGCTCCCTCGTTTCCATTTCCGATACCCTGCTCACCGACCAACCTGCCACGGCTTTGGCCCCGCGCACCCACTCAGCTAAGCTCTGGCTACCGCAGCGCGTGGTGTTCACGCCCGACGCCCTGGACGAAGAATTTGGCCAGCAAATCCTGGCCCGCGTGTCGGCCCAAAACCTGGAAGTGGAGCTACTGAAAAGCAACCGCCTCACCGGCCTGCGCGGCGATGACGTGCGTGCCACCTACCGCACCGCCAAAAACACCCTGGCCATCGTGAAGGCCCCCGCCGGAGCCCTGCGTCTGCAGCCCACGCCGCCCTCGGCCGACTGGCAGCTGAACCTGGCCGAAGGCTGCCCTGCCCACTGCCAGTACTGCTACCTGGCCGGCAGCCTCAGCGGTCCGCCGGTGGTGAAGGCCTTCGCCAACCTGCCTCAGCTATTGGCCAACACTACTACTTACGAGCAGCCCGGCCGCGTGGTGAGCTTCGAGGCCAGCTGCTACACCGACGTGCTGGGCATTGAGCACCTCACTGGCAGCCTGGCTGAGGCCGTGCGCCATTTCGGCACCCGTGAAGGCGCTCAGTTGCGTTTCGTTAGCAAGTACGACCACATCGGGCCGCTGCTGGATTTGCAGCACCACGGCCGTACCCGCGCCCGCTTTTCCCTCAATGCCGAGCCTGTGGTTCGGCGCTTGGAAGGCGGCACGGCATCCGTAGAGGCCCGCATTCAGGCCATGCGCAAGCTGGCCCTGCCCGTGGCTGCGGGTGGCGCCGGCTACCCGGTGGGCGTGGTGCTGGCTCCCATTATGCCCATTCCCGATTGGCAGCAGCACTATACCGAATTGCTCGACCGCCTGCAAGTGGCGTTCGATTTCGACTGCGACCTCACCGTGGAGCTCATCACGCACCGCTTCACGCCCGGCTCGAAGGACGTGCTCCTGCAATGGTACCCCAACACCAGCCTCGACCTGGCCGAAGAGGGCCGCGCCGTGAAGCGCAACAAGTTTGGCGGCCTGAAATACGTGTACCAGCCCGAGCAGATGAGGGCCATGAAGGCGTGGTTCTACGCCGAGTGGCAGCGGCGGTTTCCGCACGCGCCGGTGCAATACTGGACGTAGCCAGGGCTTTGGGCGGGGAGATATAGAGTTGTAATTTGCTCGCCTACCCACTGCCTGCGACATGACTGATTTCGCTCCCTACACGCTGCTCATCCAACACGCCGCGCAAGTCCTGACCCTGGCCGGAGGACCACCCGACCGCCCTCTGGCCGGCCCCGCCCTGAGCAGCTGGACCATTATCGAGCAGGGCTACGTGGCCTGCTTCAACGACAGGGTGGTGGCCGTGGGCCACATGAGCGAGTTGAACCTGGCCCACCTCAGTCCCGAAACCCGCCTCATCGACGCCTCGGGCTGCGTGGTGATGCCTGGGCTGGTGGAGTGCCACACCCACCTTGTGTTTGGCGGCAACCGGGCCGACGAGTTTGAGCGCAAGCTGCGCGGCGAGTCTTACCTGGACATTCTGGCCGGCGGCGGCGGTATCCTGAGTACCGTGCGGGCCACCCGTGCTGCTTCCGAAGCCGAGCTGCTGGCCAATGCTCTGCACCACCTCGAAGGATTTCGCCGCTACGGCGTGACCACCCTAGAGGCCAAAAGCGGCTACGGCCTCGACCGCGACACCGAGTTGCGCCTAGTGCGCGTGGCCCGCGAAGCCGGCCAGTTGCAGCCCGTGCGGGTGGTGCCTACCTTTCTCGGGGCGCACGTTGTGCCGCCTGAGTTCAAGGAAGCCGGCCCGCGGGCTTACGTTGATTTTATCCTGCGCGAGGTGCTATCGGACCTGAAAGGGGAGGCGGCATTTGTGGATATTTTCTGTGAGGAGGGAGCTTTTCCACTCGACGTATCGAAGTATTACCTTGAGCAAGCCCACAAAATGGGGTTTGGCCTGAAAATTCACGCTGAGCAGCTGCACGATTTGGGCGGTTGCGAAATGGCGGCCGAACTGGGCGCCACCAGCATTGACCACTGCGACTACCTCATGCCCGACGCGGCGGCCCGCATAGCGCAGCAGAGCCAGGGTCGTACGGTGGCGGTGCTGCTGCCCCTGGTACCACTGTTTCTGCGGCAGCAGAAGTTTGCCGCCGGCCGCGAGTTCATCGACAGCGGCTTACCAGTAGCCGTGAGCACTGACTTCAACCCCGGCTCATGTCCCAGCAAAAATCTTTGGCTGGCCCTCTCCGTTGCCTGCCTCAAAATGGGCCTCACCACAAAAGAGGCGGTGGCCGCCGTCACGCTCAATGCCGCCTGGGCCATTGCTCAGCAGCACGACTGCGGAAGCTTGGAGCCCGGCAAGCGTGCCGATGTGCTGGTGCTCAAGGTGGGCAGCGTAGCCGAAATTCCTTACTGGCTGGGCGAGAATCCGGTGCGCGACGTAATAATTGGCGGTGCCCTGACGGCCTGATTCAGCTTGTTCGCGCCCTAGCGCAGCTCGTAGGAGAGGCCAAACAGAACCCCCGTTCCCATTAGGTAGCGCGGCGTCAGCCCCGAGTCGGATTTCATCAGCGAGTTTACAAAATAGGTAGCCGTGGGCTGTGCCAAAAGCTCTACCCGGGAAGTAGCCCGGTATCGTAAGTCGAGCCCTGCACTAAGGCTAATATTGAGAGAACGGTACGGTGCGCCGCTGCTGCTCCAGGTTCGGGGGGAAGTGTCGGCCCCCGTGCTCTTGCCTCCGACGTAAAAGGCCGCGTCGGCGCCGGCCAGAACTCCGTAATACAAGCGGCTGGAGCGGCCCTGTCCAAGGCCATAGCCAAGCCGCAGCGGCACCGTCAGGAACCGGTATGTATCGCGGTGGGTAAGCTGGGTCGGCACAATACTGGCCGGGGAAGAAGGGTTGACGCTGGTGCCAAAACCCATTGCAGAAAGTGTTGGATTATAAGAGTAAGGGGTTTGGGTTGCATACTCTTGGTAGCCCAGGCCAGTGCTGAAGCTCCAGCGGCCGTTCAGCACCCGGTGGGCCTGCACCTGCAGGCCATACCCTGCGCTGGGCTTCTCCTCCTGGGCCAATTGATTGGGTGCTGAATTATTGAGGAAGCGGCTAAAGGCCGAGGGCGTTACATAGGGCGAGCTAGCCAGAGCCGCCTGCTGGCCTAATCTCCGATAGGTGAGGGACGGGCCTGCCAAAACCTGGGCTGCCCACCGGCGCACCGGAATTTCCGGGGTGTCGGAGAGCGTATCTGCGTTTAGGCGTAGGGCAGGCCGTGGCGACGCCTCTTCCAGCACGGGCACCACCGAGCGCATAAGTAGTTGACTATTATTGCCAGCAGCAATCTCATGATTAGCAAGTTCGGAAGTACGTGCGGCAGGTGCTCCGGAAGGCGCGATGGCAGCAGTCCCGGTGGGTTGAGCTTCAGCGCCCGGGGTAGGAGGCAAGCCAGGCTGAGCAGACGACACTGCTATTTCATTGACCGCTTGCGATTGCCCCGCTGGGTAGTCAGAGCCTGCTGAGGTAGGCTGGTCCGGCATGCCAGCCTGGCTGGCAGCAGCTGATTCCAGACCAGTTGGCAGAACGTCTGGCCCGGAGCGTGTTTGCTTACGCGTGAGAGCGCTGCCGTTGGCAATTCCACTGCGGGCGCTCAGCCCTGTGGCGGACTGTCTGGCTGTGGAAAGCACCCGCCCATGAGCAGTTGGTGCAGTGTGCCTAGTCGCTACTGAGCCCGATGAAGCGGCGCTGCTAATGGAAGCTGCCGACGGCATTCCTGTTACTGCTTCGGCCGCCGGCGTCGTGCGGGCAATAGCTCCCCCCTCTGGCGTATAGGCCGCTTTACCGGGCAAGGTGCCTACGATTTCCGAATCTGTAATTCGTGATGATTCAGTTGACTGCGAAGCCGTGGCTGCCGAGTAGGCGGGAAGCTGGCGGGCTGCTTCGCTAGGGTTGGAGGTCGAAGGTGTTTTGGTGCCAGGCGGTGTTGAATGGGTCGCGAGCTCGCCCTGCCCCAAAGTGGTTTGGCCGGGGCCTGCGGTGCGCCACCACTGCCAGCCTGCGCCGCTCACCACGGCCAGCAGCAGGCCCAGCAGCAGCACGGGGCTCCAACGCCGGCGCTTGCGCAGTTGGGGCTGGGCCACGGGCGGCGGCAGCTGGGCCCGAATGCCGGCCCAAAGCTGCGCAGGTGGCTCCTGGCCGTAATCGGCCAGGCGGTCGCGCAGGGCGTCATATAAGTCATCGGGTTTGCGGTCGGTCATGGCAGTTGCGGAGAATGATGAGCCGCCAGGCGGCTTTCAAGCAGCCGGCGGGCCCGGGCCAGCTGCGATTTAGAGGTGCCTTCGGCTATGCCTAGGAGCTCGGCAATTTCCTGGTGCGAGTAGCCCTCCACGGCATAGAGGTTGAGCACGGTGCGGTAGCCAGCCGGCAGGGTGGCGAGTAGGGCCAGCAGGTCGTCGGCTGCTAGCTGGTCCAGGGCCGTGGGCTCGGCACTGGGCAGGTCGTTGGCTAGCTCGTCGGAGTCCGGACTGGTGCCTTGGTGCCGAAGGCGGTATTGCTCCAGGGCATGCAGGGAGGTGGTCACGGCAATGCGGCGGGCCCAGGCCTCGAAAGGGCCCTGGCCGCGGTATTGGTCGAGCCGGGTAAATATTTTAACGAACGTGTTCTGCAGTGCATCCTCCGCCTCGGCCCGGTTGGGGCAGTAGCGCAGGCATACGCCCATCAGCAGGTAAGCCAGCTTTTGGTAAAGCCGGTGCTGCGCTGCCGATTCGCCGCGCCGGCACGCAGCCAGCAGCGCCTCATCGACGGGGGCAATGGGAGGCGGCATGTGAGAAAATGAATAGAAGGCAGGCTGTACAGCACCCGCCTTGTGAAAGCATGACCGGCAACAGACCACCGCGGTTGCGTGGCTTCTAAATTTATTTCAAAATTCGCTTTGCAGAAAAGGGCCGGGGCGCCCGGGTGCTCCGCCGCACCGTATTCTTGCCAAAGAAATTCACGAAATCCTCAAAACCCACCCAATCCGTGATACGCTACTTCCACGTCGACTCTTTTGCCCAAAAGCCTTTTGCCGGCAATCCCGCCGGGGTGTGCCCCCTGCAGGCTTGGCTGCCCACCGAGCTAATGCAGCAAATAGCGGCCGAAAATAACCTGGCCGAAACGGCATTCATCGTGCCCCGGGCCGCGTCGGCCGCTGAATACGACATCCGTTGGTTTACGCCCACCGTCGAAATCGACTTGTGCGGCCACGCCACCCTGGCGGCCGCCCATGTGCTGTTTGCCCACTTGGGTTTTGCCGAGCCGGCCGTAGTTTTTCACAGCCAGAGCGGCCCGCTGCACGTTTCGCGCGAGCCCGACGGCCGCCTCACCCTCGATTTTCCGGCGCGCCCACCGCAACTGCTCGCACCGCATCCCACGGGCCTGGCCGACGGCCTGCGCGCCACGCCGGTGCACGTGCTGGCCGCCCGCGACGTGCTGGCCGTGTTCAATACCGAAGCCGAAGTGCTGGCTCTTAAGCCAGACTTTGCCCACATCGCCGCCCTCGAATATGTGGGTGTCATCGCCACAGCTCCCGGCTCGGCAGCCGATGGCATCGATTTTGTCTCGCGCTTTTTTGCGCCCCGTGTGGGCGTACCCGAAGACCCGGTCACCGGTTCGGCCCACAGCACCCTGATTCCCTATTGGGCCGAAAAGCTTGGCAAAACCGAGCTGCGCGCCCGCCAGATTTCACCCCGCGGCGGCGACCTCTGGTGCCGGCTGCGAGGCGACCGGGTAGACATCAGCGGCTATGCCGTGACCTACAAGACCGGCGAAATCCTGGTGGACTAAGCTGTCGCTAAGGCAACTCAAGAGGTGTCCACACTAGATTTTGTAGCGCGGCCTTGTAGTTCACGTCCCCGCGCATTTGGAATCTATCGAACGGCGCAAGGACGCGAACTACAAGGCCGCGCTAATACCTGGCACGGACCCCTAAACTTCCAGTAAGGGTTTAATCGCGGCGGTACCGCGGCATATGGATGCCCACGCGTGGGGTTTTGAGGGGACCGACGTAAAACGGGAAGCTGTTGTTGGAGATGCTGCCCTGCCCGTCGTACACGTTCACCTGCAGGCGGTAGGCTCCGGGTTCGGTAGGGGTGCGCACCACGGCGTTCAAGCCATTGGCTTGGGCAATTGCGCCCGGGATGATTTCGGGGGCCGTGCGGTTTTGGGGCAGGGTGTGAAACTCGTCCACATCATGGGTGATTTTCCACTCGACCCGCAGCGGGTCGCCGTCGGGGTCGGTGGCGGTGACGGATGCCGGGTAGTTGGTATTGGGTTCCAGGACCAGGTCGGCCTGGGCAAGCTTGTTGTCCAACAGGACGTTGCCCATCTGTGGGGCTTGGTTGACGGGTTTGCGCCCGGTCCACATTGTTTCAATTACGTCCACCATGGGTGTTTTCTCCCCATTGGGAGAAAACATGCTCAGCCACATATCGGTCTGCTCGAATCTGTTGCCCCAGTACAGCACATAGCTGCCCAGGCAGCGGGCGCTTTGGCTTTCGATAGTGGCTTTGTAGCCAGCTTGCATAAACTCGGCTTTGGCACTGCTGCTTTGGTCCAGCGGAGCTTCCCAGCTCGTAAGGGGGGCTTCCCACCACCCGCGGCCCCCAAACTCGCCGATGATGTAGGGCCCTTTCCACCCCGCCTGCTTCAACCGCTCGGGCTGCTGAGTCAGCTTGTTGAAGACATTAACGGTTAGCACGTCGAGGTCGGGGCACAGGTAAACAATGGAGGGAATGGCGTAGGTGCCGTCGGTGATGGTGGTTGTTACCGGGTGATTTGGGTCCAGCTTGTGAATAATTTTAATTGTTTCATTCACAATCTGATACACTTTAAAATCGCCGTAATGATTGTCAAGCTCATTGCCCAGGTTCCACATCAGCAGCGCCGGATGATTTTTGTAGCGCATCACTTGTCGGTACACTTCTTGCTGCTGCTCGGCCACCGCCTTGGGGTCGTAGTAATCGAATTTTTCGTAGGGCGGTTTCATCCACAAGCCAAACATGACCGTGAGGCCGTTTTGGTGGGCCTTGTCCAGGAGTACATCGGCGTAGGCCGGGGCGTAGAGCCGCACCGAGTTGCCTCCTTTCTCTTTTATTTTTTCGAAATGCTGAACGCCGGCCGCCCCCTTGATTACGTATGGTTTGCCAGCGCGCTGAAGCTGGTAGCTCGAATCGATGCGTACTACCCGCACCGGTACCACACCAGCTTCGGGGTGAAGTGGCGTGACCTGGTCGACAATTGATTCGGGAGTGGGGCGGCAGCCTAAGAGCAGTGCCGTAATTCCGAGCAAGCTTGTAAATAGCGTGACTGCTCGTTGAAAATGAAAGTAATTCACTGAAACGTAAGATTAAAGGAGCTTCACGGTCCTGGCTAAGGAACAGGATTGTGGATTATAATAATGAATAAATAGCTTTCTATGGGCTCAAATGTCGAAAAAAATTAATCTTGCGAAGCGGCGCAATAGGACAGCCGTACGTAGTAATCGCTAATTTTGATGATTAATGGTTTACAATAATACTACCTATTATTTTATAATTTTCTGATTATCAAGCATGTCTAGTGATATCTACCAATCAAAAGATAAACGTTTGTCTTCTTCAATGGCAAGTGACCTCGTTTCTGTAGAGGAAACTCCCCCTGAAAAACTGCCGACTCAAGGTACTACTGTTCAATTTCGGGATGCGAAAGGCGCAAAGCAGATGCGCATTCTGGTGGTGATAGGTCTTGCGTTGCTGGCGCAGTTCTTTTGGTGGTTTGCCGACTCCGACCACATGGGCTACGCCCCGCTGTATTGGCTCCTTACTTTTTCGCTGTGCTACAAGATGCTGCGCATGCTGCATGAGTGGTACCACTACGTGCACGTGAAAGAGCCCATTGCTCCCGCGGTGCCGGAAAACGCGCCGCTGCGCACGGTGGACATGCTGACCACGGCCTGCCCCGGCGAGCCGCACGACATGATTATCCGCACGCTGGAGTCGTTGGTGGCCGTGCGCTACCCGCACACTACCTACCTCTGCGACGAAGGCAACGACCCCGAACTGCGCGCCGTGTGCGAACGTCTGGGGGTAGTGCATGTGACGCGGGTTGAGAAAAAGCACGCCAAGGCCGGCAACATCAACAACGCCCTGCGCCAGGCCACCGGCGAGTTTTGCGTGGTGCTCGACCCCGACCACGAAGTTACGCCCGACTTCCTGGACCAAGTGATTGCCTACTTCGAAGACGAAACCGTGGGCTACGTGCAGGTGGTGCAGGCCTACGGCAACCAGAAAGACAGCCTGGTGGCCCTGGGAGCCGCCGAGCAAACATACCATTTCTACGGCCCATTGATGATGGGCATGAACAGCTACAACACGGTACAGGCCATTGGCGCCAACTGTACCTTCCGCCGGGTGGCTCTCGATGGAATTGGTGGCCACGCGGCCGGCCTCACCGAGGACATGCACACGGCCATGCGCCTGCACGCAGCCGGCTGGAAGTCGGTGTATGCGCCCGTGGTGGTGAGCCGCGGGCTGGTGCCGTCCACGCTCGGGGCATTCTACATGCAGCAGCTGAAATGGGCGCGGGGCACGTTCGATTTGTTGGCCCACGTCTATCCCAAGCTGTTTAAGAACTTCACGTGGCGGCAGCGCATACACTACTTTACCCTGCCGCTGTATTTCCTGTCGGGCATCGTGGCCCTGATTGACATCACGGTGCCCATTGCGTCGCTGCTGCTGCTCGAGTTTCCGTGGCACCTGTCGCTGCCGGAGTTTGCCGTGCACATGCTGCCGGTGACCATGGTGGGCTTGCTCATTCGGTACAACGCCCAGCAATGGCTGCGCGAGCGCCACGAGCCCGGCCTGCACCTAGCGGGCGGGTTTCTGCGCATTGCCACCTGGTGGGTATACTCGCTGGGGCTGGTGTATACCTTCCTCAACGTGAAGGTGCCCTACCTGCCTACCCCCAAAGAGGGCAAGGTGAAGAATGAGTGGCTGCTGTGCATGCCTAATCTGCTGCTGGCCTTCATTTCCATCGGCGCGGCGGCTTATAGCATGCAGGTGCAGGGCATTCGGGGCCCCTATACGAAGCTCATGGCCACGCTGGCCCTCATCAACGCCGCCATCCTGTTGATTTCGGTAATTATGGCCCAGCACGCGCTGCTCAACGGCCTACGGAAGTTCGTGTGGTCGGTGCGGCCATTGCACGCCATCAAGCAGTTTACCGACAATGTCTTGGCATCGGGGGCGGGCGTTATCACCCGTCGACTGCGCACGGGGTCCGTTGCCTTTGCCGCCGGCTTAGCCATTCTACACACGTTGGCTACTGCGGGCTTTGTACTAGTGCAGTGGAACGAGCAAGTGGGCATTTCCGATGACTACATCTGGGCGCATACGGGTTTTGGCCCGTTGCGGGTTGGGCAGCCCGACACCGGCTCGCCGATGCTGCCAGTGCGGCCTGCTTCCGAAGCCAACGCTCGGCCAGCCATCACCTGGGGGCCTGCGGCTAAGACCACTACCCAGCTGGTGAGTTTGGAGCTGCCTGCCGGTACACCACCGCAATTGCCGGTTGCGGCCATTGAGGAAATCAATCAGCGCGGCGATATTCCGGTGCTTACCTGGAACGTGGACGAAACCGCGGCTACCAACAACCAGCTCTTTCAGCAGCAAGTGTTGCAGCTCATTGCGCGCGAAAACCAAGTGCTGCTCCGGCCCATCTTCAACAAGACCAATCCTTCGGCTCACCGCCAGGCGTGGCAGCGTTTGGTAAAAGGCTACCGCGCCAGCGGCGATACCACAGTGGTATGGGTGTGGACGCCTCCCCGGCCTGACTCGGTAGGTACTTATTTCCCCGGCGCAGCCCACGTCACGTGGGTAGCCAGCGACTGCCGCAGCACACCCGCAACGCCCGCCATGGCAGCCAGCTGCTATGTGCCCTTACGCGAGCAGATAGCAGCCCAAATTGAGATGCAGAGCAAGCCCGTTATACTGTTTGTGCCTCAGACGTATGCCACCGACTCGTATGTATGGGCCAAAAAGCTGGAAACCCGCTACCCTGAGGTGAAAGCCGTGATTTTTACGCCCGCCCCTCCGCAGGAAAAGTCCGCCAAACAAGTAGCTCTGCGCAGCAAGTCCGGCAACTAGTGCCGCTGGCTTTAGTTGCTGGTTATTCGTTGTCAGTTGCTCGTTAGATAGTTGAGACGCCCCTGCTAACTGACAACTAAAGCCAGAAAGCGTGCTTATGCCGGTTTCTTAGTTGCAGCCTTTTTAGTGGTTGTGGTGGCATTGAGCCGGCTGGGGTTATCGGCCAGAAACTTGCCCCAGCTTTTGCTGCCGGCCTGCACGTTGTTGCCCTTCTGGTAGTGATGGCAGAGCGCTACCGACAAGGCATCGGTGGCGTCGAGAAACTTACTGGCCTCGGCAATGGGCGGCAGGGTGAGGGTTTGGCGCAGCATGTGGGCCACCTGCTCCTTGGTGGCTGCGCCCGAACCCGTTACGGCCTGCTTTACCTTGGTAGGGGCATACTCCACGTAGGGAATCTGGCGGCTGAGGGCAGCGGCAATGGCCACCCCCTGGGCCCGGCCCAATTTGAGCATACTCTGCACGTTTACCCCGAAGAATGGGGCTTCAATGGCCAGCTCGTCGGGTAGGTACTCGTCAATCAGTTCGAGCATGCGGTCAAAAATCCGCTTTAGCTTTACGGCGTGATTCGACCCCAGCGCCTTCATATTGATAACGTCGTAGCACAACACGTCGACGCGTTGGCCGCGCACCTCAATCAGGGCGTAACCCATAATCTGAGTGCCCGGGTCGACGCCCATGATAATCTTGGGCAGCAGCTCGATAGCAGGAGCGGGGCGGGGACGAAGGGGAGCAGCCAAAACGAGGGAGGAGAGTGGGAAGCGGGAAGCGAAGAAAGTGCAGCAGGAAGTAGGCTTCCTTTGCAAAGCTACGAAGGGGCCAAGGCCTTGGCAGCGGCGGGCAGTGCTTTGCCGCCGCATTTCTCAAGTACAAGGCAAAACGAGCCCGGAAAAGGTCCCGCTTCTCCCAAAGGGGGGCGCCTAGTGTTCTGGGGCAAAGTGGTGGTGACCCTGCTCACGCTGGGCCTGCTTTACAATTCTATTTTTGCGGCGCCCGACACGGCCGCGGCGTGGCGCACGCTGCTGGCCACCACGCTGGGCGGAGCCGGGCGCACGCCCGTGCTGCTGGCCCTGGCCCTGGTGCCCGTCAACTGGGGCCTGGAGGCGTGGAAGTGGTACCGCCTGGCCCGGCACCTCGAGCCGGTTACCTACGGGCGCAGCTTGCGGGCCGTGCTGGTGGGCCTCACCCTAGGCTTTGCCACGCCCAACCGCGTGGGCGACTACGCCGGCCGCATCATCGAGCTAAAAAGCCGCCGGGTGAGTGCGCTGGGCGCGGTGTTTCTGGGGCGCTACTGCCAGCTGGTGGCCACGGTGCTGGCCGGTGTGGCGGGGCTGCTCTACTTTGTGCTCCGGTTTTATTTGCGGGGTTATCCGGCGGCCGGGCTGGGCGTGGGAGTATCGGCGCTGCTGATTGGCGCGGCGGTGCTGGTGCCGCTGTACCGGTCGCGGCTGCTGTTAGCGGCTCTGGGGCTGTGGCGGCCTCTGCGGCGGTTTAGGCCGGCCTTGGCCATAATGCCAACGTATCCGGCGCGGGCGCTGCATGCGGTGCTGGCCATTTCGGGCCTGCGCTACGCCGTGTTTTGTGCGCAGTTTTTGTTGCTGCTGGCAGCCTACGGGGTGGCCGCGCCCCTGGGGCCTGGCTTGGCCGCCGTGGCCGGCACGTTCCTGATGAAGTCGCTGGTGCCCTCGCTCAACGCCCTGGCCGATGTGGGAGTGCGCGAGCTGTCAGCTACCCACTTGTTTGGGCTGTTGGGCCAGCCGGCGCTGCCGGTGCTCAGTGCCAGCCTGAGTTTGTGGGTAATCAATATTGCGCTGCCCAGCGCCGCCGGGCTGCTGCTAGTGCCGGGGCTGCGGGTGCTGCGCGACAAGCGCACCGGACGATGACGGCGGCAGTAGGAATTGCCCTGCTGGCGCTGCCGGTACTATATGCGGCGCTGATGGGGTGGCTGCGCGGCGGCTGGACGAAAAATGAAGCCTCGGGAGCTCAGGAATCACAAATGAAGGCTGCCGAAGTAGTGGCTGAAATATCTGCTTCGCTGCCGCTGTTCTCCATTCTCATTGCTGCCCGCAACGAAGCTGCTAACCTGCCCTGCCTGCTCCAGGACCTGGCGGCCCAAATGTTGCCCCCAGCGCAGTTCGAAGTCCTTATTGCCGACGACCACTCCACCGACGCCACGGCGGCGCTGGTAACTGCTGCGGTTCAGGGAGCCCGTTTTTCGTTGCGCCTCGTCTCGCTGCCAGCCGCCCAAACCGGCAAGAAAGCCGCCTTGCTTACCGCCTTGCAACAAGCCCGGGCCCCGTGGTTGGTGTGCACCGACGCCGACTGCCGCCTCGGCCCCGGTTGGCTGGCGGCCTATGCGGCGCTTGTGGCCCAGCAGCCGCGAGCTAACTTCATCAGTGGCCCAGTGCTGCTCACGGGGCCGGCCAGCTTGCAGCACCTGCTTGTGGGGCTGGAGTTTGCGGGACTGGTGGGCGTGGGTGGCGCCTGCATTGCCCGCCAGCAGCCCACCATGTGCAACGGCGCCAATCTGGCTTACCGGCGCACGGCATTTGAGGCCGTTGGCGGTTTTGCCGATAACCTGCACGTAGCCAGCGGCGATGACGAGTTTCTGCTGCACAAAATCAACGCGGCCTTTCCCGGCTCGGTGCATTTTTTGAACCATTCGGCGGCCATAGCCCGCACGGCTGCCCCCGACACGCTGCGCGCCCTGCTGCAGCAGCGGGTGCGTTGGGCCAGCAAATGGCGGCATTACCAAAGCGCCGCCCCCAGCCGCCTGGCTTTGCTGGTGCTGGGCGCCAACGTGGCCCTGGCCGCCGGAGTGGGAGCGGGGCTGGCGTGGCCGGTGCTCTGGCCGTGGGTCGGCGCGGCGTGGTTCATCAAGCTGGGAGCCGATGCCTGGTTTTTGAGTTCGGTGCTGGGGTTTTTTGGTCACCGGAAGTGGCTATGGGGCCTCCTGCCGCTGCAGGTGCTATATGCGCCGTATGCGCTGGCTGTGGGGGCAGCGGGCTGGCGCGGTGGCTACCAGTGGAAGGGGAGGAGGGTGCGGTAGGCCCTGGCGAAGAAACAAGCCTTCTTTTTTGTCGAAAAAATGCGTCCCGGAGGCTTGGAAGGTAAATTTGCCGCATATATATTCCACTACACCTAGGACCTCATGCGCTTCAATTCGGTCGGTTTCGCACTCACGGTTGGTATGGCATTAGTAGTCGTACTCATGGGATTCACGTTGTTGAGCGCCGCCGGTTTGGTGGGCTTCTCTGCTGCCGACGTTCAGGCAGCGCGAATAGAATCAAGCAAACTACAGCCGCAAGACACCACTATGGCGCTCGTAAATGCTGGTTTGTCCCGCCCAGTGCTTTCGGAGGCAGAAGTTGCAGCAGTTGCTGCAGGAAGCGCGCTTTATACCAGCAATTGTGCGCAGTGCCACGCCGTGAATGAGGTAGTGGTGGGGCCGGCCTTAGCCGACATAGAGAAGCGTCGCCCGAAGTCCTGGCTAATTCCGTGGATTAAAAACTCCAGCAAAGTGGTAGCCAGCGGCGATGAGTACGCCGTGGCCATTTACAACAAGTATAGTAAGCAGCAAATGCCCTCCTTTGCCCTTTCCGACGAGCAGATTAACTCCATCTTGGCTTACATCGTTTCTCAAAGGGCATTACCGGTAAGCGCCGTGGCAGTACGCTAAAGCGGCCGCGGTGTGCAAGCTGCTTTGGAAGCAGAAGGAGTTAACCTGGCTCTTGACGAGTTGCATACTGATAAGAGCAGCACGGAAGCAATAGGAATGCAGGGCTTACATTTGCCCAACTACCTCTTTGCGCCCACAACCCCGTGACTGACCCCGAATTCGACCTGCTCGACGAACTGTACTTCGTTACCCCGTTCCGCACCTTGCTGGAAAAGACCGGCCTGCCAGCGGCTGACCTAGAGGGCCACTTGCGGACCTTGCTGGAGCAGGGCCTCATCCGCAGCTTCTGGCCCGACCCGGATACCGAGCTGGCCTACGAAACCACTTCGTTTGGCGCCATCGCCCGCGATGCTTCCTACCTGGCCTCGAAAGAAGGCCTGCTGCAGCACAACACCCGCTAAACGTGGCAACGGCAGTTTCCACGGTCGCGCCTACCCGGCCCAGCGCGAGTGCGGTGGCCCGGCCGCCGGGCTATTACGTACGCCAGCGCCTATGGCAAAACCGGCCGGCCGTGGCCGGGTTGGGGTTCATTGCCCTGTGCACCCTGGTGGCGTTGCTGGGCTACTGGGTACTGCCCGACAACTCGCCCAATGCCAACCACGGCTTCGTACAAATTCAGAAAGAGCGGCCCGGCCTGCGGGTGCTGCTGCTGCGCCAGCCCCTGGCCGATTCGGCCCGCGACAACCATGCGGCCGACAACCTCTTTGCCACTTGGCTGCGCGGCCGCGAGCCCGACGTACACGAAACCCCCATCGGCGGCTACGAATTCGCCGGTGATTCCATCATCCTCAAGCCCCTGAGCGAGCACTCGGCCGAATCCGGCCGGCTCCGGCGCCTAGCCCTGACCGACGTGGTGGGCCGCCCGGGTCCCCCGGCTGAACTACGAAAAGAAGTAGAAGAAAACCACCTCACCACCCGCAACTACTGGCTGGGCACCGACAAAGCCGGGCGCGACGAGCTAAGCCGTCTGCTGCTAGGCACGCGCATCTCGCTGGGCATCGGGCTGGTGGCAGTGCTCATCTCGCTGATGTTGGGCATGGCAGTGGGCGCCGTGGCCGGCTACTTCGGCGGCTGGGTCGACTCGGTTCTGCTCGGCGTCATGACCGTGGTGTGGAGCATTCCGGGCATCATGCTGGTCATTGCTATTTCGTTGGCGCTCGATAGCAAAGGCGTGTGGGTGACCTTTGTGGCGGTAGGCCTCACCATGTGGGTCGACGTGGCCCGGGTGGTGCGCGGCCAGATGCTCAGCCTGCGCTCGGCCACGTTTGTGGAGGCCGGGCGGGTGCTGGGCTTGCCCACCTGGCGCCTTATTGCTCAGCATTTGCTGCCCAACATGCGCGGGCCGCTCATTGTGCTGGCGACCAGCAACTTTGCGGCGGCTATTCTGCTCGAAGCCGGCCTAAGCTTTCTGGGGCTGGGTGTGCAGCCGCCCGCCCCTAGCTGGGGCCTCATGGTGAAGGAAGGCTATGACTTGCTGGGCACCGAGGCCGGGCTCTGGCTCACACTGCTGCCCGGGGCGGCCATTTCGCTGCTCGTGCTCAGCTTTAACCTCCTCGGCAACGGTCTGCGCGACGCCTACGACCCCAAAACGCCCGTGGCTGGTTAAATTTGTATCAATGTGCTCGTGTTCCGGGCACGTTGCTTACCTTGCTTTATGTCCTTAGCCACTCCTATTTCTTCTGTTGAGCCTTTGGCTGACTCTGCGGCCAGCCAAGCGGCGTATAATGAGCAAATCAAGCAGCTCAGGCGACAGCTGCTGCTCAAGCAGTTCGAGCTGGATACGGTGCTGGGCGTGGCGCACGACATGACGGCCCGGGACCACACCGTCGACGAGCTTTACCACATGCTGCGCCTCACCCTGCAGGGCCAGCGCAATGTGGTGCAGCTCCTTTTATTTGCGCTGGAAGAAGATGGCTTCCGGGTACGCGTGTCGCTGGGCTGCGACCTGGCAGAAGCCGAAAAGCTCACCCTTTCCGAGCACCTTACCCAAGGCGGGGTGACGCAGCCCCAGGCCGTGGAAGACTTGGCATTAGGCCCGGCCTGGGATAAGTACGAGCTGGTGATTCCCATTCTGCGCCAGAAGCGGGTGGCGGCCTACGTGTTTGTAGGCGGCTTGCGCAGCGACTTCGACCGGCATCAACTCATTCCGTTTCTGGGGTCGCTGGCCAATACTCTTATCGGCGCCGTGGAAAACCGCCGCCTGCAAGCCCAGCGCGTGGCAGATGCGGCCGTGCGCAAGGAAATTGAAATTGCGCAGGAGGTGCAGGCCATGCTCTTTCCCCGCACCCTGCCCAACGACAGCCACCTGTGCATAGAGCGCAGCTACGTGCCCCACACCGAAATTGGGGGCGACTATTACGACGTGGTGGAGATTGACGAGCATCGCCTGTTGCTGTGCGTGGCCGACGTGAGCGGCAAGGGCGTGCCGGCGTCGCTGCTGATGTCGAATTTCCAGGCCGGGCTGCGTACGCTGCTGCGCCAGGGCGTGGAGCTGGCAACCATTGTGCCCGAGCTCAACCACCTGCTATTTCGCAACTCCGGCGGCGAGAAGTTTATCACAGCCTTTCTGGGCATTTACGACCGCCGCAGCCGCCTCCTCCAATACGTGAACGCCGGCCACAACGACCCGCTGCTCATCACCGACAACACCGAAGTACAACTACTAAAGCACGGCACCGTCATGCTCGGCATCATGGAAGAGTTGCCCATGCTACGGGTTGGCGAGGTCGAGATTCCACCCCACTCGCTGCTGCTGCTTTACACCGACGGTCTCACCGAGGTATTTGACCGTGAGAACAACGAATTTGGTGAAGAAGGGGTGCTCGCTGTCTTGCAGCGCAACCGCTATCTGCCTCTGGCGCGACTGCACCAGGAATTGCTCAGGAGCATTGATGAATTTAGCTCGCAGGACTCGCAGTTCGCGGATGATGTGACCATTCTGAGCTGCCGGTTTAAGTAGGGAAAAGTTCCTTTTCAAGTAGGGACAATCCGAACAGCCAAATAGAACGTCAGGCTGAATAAGAACGTCAGTCATCCTGCGCTTGCCGAAGCATCTCTACCGCAGTACTAGAATTGATTAGTTGCGCAGTAGAGATGCTTCGGCAAGCTCAGCATGACGTTCCTTATGCTCACTGCTCACTGCTCACTGCTCACTGCTCACTGCTCACTGCCAGCCACGACTCGGCGCGCACCAGCAAGGCCAGGCACAGGAAAAACATAGGCCCAATCTTGTCGACCTCCACCAGCTCATTCAGGGTGAGGTGGAAGACGATGATGACAAAGGACAAGGACGCTGCCACTACCACGCGCCGCACCTCGGGCTGCTGCCGCGAACGGTGGTAAAGGCTTTCGGCCCGCAGCAAGGCAACCGTGACGAGGCTGATAAACAATAGAAACCCGGGGATGCCCTGCTCCGCCAGCTGCAGCAGGAAATAGTTGTGCGTCGTTGACTTTTCGGGGTTTTCGCTCACGTAGGTACGGAAGCTTTTCAGCGTATACCGCTTGTATTCGGGGTAAAAAGTGGCGGCCCCGCTGCCCACTAGGGGCTTTTCGGCAATCATGCGGGCGGCGGCCACCCAGCGGTAGACCCGCTCCATGCCCGATACGTCCTGGAGCTTGTAGGTGGCGGCGAGGTGCTTTTCGAAGTTGTGGCCGTTGAAAACCGTGCGCTCGTAATTGGGCGCAAACGCCATGTAGTTGTCGCCGCTGGCAATGTAGCTCACCGACAGCGCCAGGGTAACGGCGGCCGTGACCAGCACCACGCGCGTGAGGCGCAGCCGCATAATCAGATAAAACAAGCCGGCAATGGGCAGCGACAAAATGGACGCCCGTGTGTAGGAAGTGAGCAACCCAAACAGCAGAATACCCAGCCCCACCTGCCAGGCCAGGCGGGCACCGGCTTTGCGGGCCGCCTGCATGCCCAGCCATCCAAACGGCACCAGCAGCGCCAGCATGGTGGCATAAATGACATGGTTGCGGAAAAACGGGTGCAGCGCCCAGTTGATGCCCTGGAAGCTGAATCCTTTGGTGGCGTGGCGAGCGGCCACGTACAGCACACTCAGGCAGGCGCCGGCCACGTACAGCGCCACAAAGCGCCAGGTTTCGGTAGGCCGCCGCACTATGAGCAGCGTGCCCAGCAAAAACGGCACGAGGTACCATACCTTGGCAAGCAGGTATTTGAAGGATTTGACCTTGTCGACGGAAAAGGCGATGTCCACGGCGGTCCACAGAAACATCAGGCCCAGAAGGACCACCAGGGGGTGCGCCCACTCGCGCAGCGGCACTTGCCCGGTGCGCAGCAGCAGCGCCACCCCCACGCAGGCAGTGAGGGCAAGCATCAGCGGTTCGGAGGGAAAGTCCATTCGCAGGCTGCCCACCAGCCCGATTTCCTGGGTGAAGGGCAGTAGCGGAAACAGCACATAATACAGCCAGCGCCACTCTACCAGCGCCACCAGCACCCCCACGGCCAGCAGGCCCGGCAGCAGCAAGGCCGGCTGCTGGCGCATGGCGGCGGCGGCGCCACCCGCCAGCAGCAGCAGCACAAAGCCCATAAAAAGGAGCTGGGCACCGTCGAAGGAGCGCCGGAGTCGGTGCAGCAGCTCGTTCACGGGCGGGTTCACGCCGGGCGGGCGGCGCTGGGCCGGTTGTAGCGATAGAGTTCGAGCAGCGCCACAAACACCACCGAAAGCGCAAACGTCAGCAGCACCGAGCCCAGCACGATGAGCGTGCGCACGGGCTTGAACTTCCGGGTGGCCGGGTAGGCCTTTTGCACCAGATAAATGCTGGAGATACGCCCTTTGATGCTGAGCTCGGCCGTTTCGAACGCGGAGCGCGCCGCAATGAGGCGCTGCTGCAGGTCCATCACCCGGCTGGTAAACATGGTGAGCGAATCGGTGCCCTGCACGTAGCTCTCCAAGTTGATGACGTTGCCGCCGTCGGCGCGGGTCAGGCCGCGCAGGGCGCGGCGCAGGCCGGCCACGTCGCCGCCGCTGGCTTCGGCCTTACGCAGGGCCACTTCGGTTTCAATAATTTCCCTGGCCATGTAGCGGCCCTGCATTTCGAGGCCGTAGATGCCGTAGCGCTTGCGGGCTCCTACTAGCTCGCGGCGGCTGCGCTCGAAGCTGGTGCGGAGGTAGTCGTAGCGCTGGCGGTAGAGGTCGAGCACGGTGCGCCGGTTTTCCAGCGTCAGCTGCTGGTTGATGGAGTCGATGACGTGCACCATGGTGTTGGCGATGGCCGCCGCCAGGTTTTTATCTTCATCCATGAACGTGAGTTCGATAGCATCACGCTCGTTGTGTACGATATTGAAGTTGCTGCTGAACTCGCTCAGCACGTAGTTATCAGTGGCATCGTCGCCGGGCGTGCCGGCCTTGTAGTGCTTATGGAGGTTAAACTTATTGATGATGAGTTCAGCTACAGGCTGCGACTCGCCGATGGTGATGACGCGGTCCAGGTCTTCGGCCCGGCTGCTCAGTTCCAGCTTGCCGCGCGATTCCTCGTTTTCCTCCAGCAGCCGGTCAGGGTCAGCGGTTTGCGGGTTGGTCGGAATAAAAACAGCTGTTGAGCGGTACACATTGGGCAGCAGCAGCGCCACCACAATGCTCACCAGCGCGGCGAGTGCCACAGCCCCGGCCACGAAGATTTTCCAGCGGTTGATAATGGGCCCGAGGCCCACCAGCGAGAAAGAAGGTGCAGACATAAAGAGAAGAAAGCCACCAGCCCCGCCATCGAAATTGCTTGGGCAGGAAGCGGGAAGGTGGCGGGCAAAGATAGCCCGAAATTAGCCCCACGCGGCCAATACGGCGGCTGCCCCGGCGCGATGCGTAGCTTTGCGGTTCCTGCACTTGGCGCAGTTGTTTATTCGGAATCTAGCGACCTCTTCGGCATCAAACGGTTTTTTGGCAATATCAGCTTCGTCGTCCTGCTCAACCTGTTGGTGAAACCCGGCTGGGTGGTGGTCGAAAACCTGGTGCAGGACCGTCTGGGGCACGCCTCGTTTGGCCTCATCACGGCCCTCTCGGCGCTCACGCTGGTGGTGGCCGCCCTTTCCGACCTGGGCCTCACGCCCTATTCGGTGCAGCGGGTGGCCGCCGAACCCACCTTCATGGCCGAGACTTTTCCCACGCTGCTGCCCCTGCGTGGCGCGCTCAATGGCGTGGCGCTGGCTGCCATGGTGGGCGTAGGCTGGGCGCTGGGCTACCGCGGGGCCGAACTGCTCCTGCTCGGGGCCATCGGCATTGCGCTGCTGCTGACGCAGTACGGGCAGTTTTTGCGCGGCACCCTGCAGGCCCACCAGAAGTTTAATACCGACGCCGTGCTCTCGGTAGTGGAGAAGTTTCTGCTGCTGGGCATGGTGCTGGTGCTCATTCCTATCGGGCTCACGCTGCCGCGCTACGTGGGCGTGCGCCTGGCCGCCGCCGCCTTCACCACGGTGGTGCTCTACGGGCTGATGACGCGGCTGTTTGGCCGCATAAAATACCGCTGGCAGGGGCCAGTGGCCCGCAAAGCCCTGCGTTCCAGCCTGCCCTTTGCCATGATGACGCTGCTTTACGGCATGAACGAGCGCATCGACATGGTGATGCTCGAACGCCTGGCTTCGCCCACCGAGGCAGGGTATTATGCCGGAGCCTACCGCTGGGTCGATGCCGTGATGATGTACGCCTGGACGGTGCTGCCGCTGTTTTTTGCCAAGTTTGCCAGTGTTTCTCGCGATGCGCCGGCCCAGCGGCAGCTGCTGTGGTTTGGGCAGCGGGTACTCACGCTGCCGCTGTTGTTTGTGGTGGCCTTCGTGCTGTTTCGGGGCGAGGTATTGTTTTGGCAGTTCAGTCACAGCACCCCCACTGAAATTGCGCGCATGACGTTGTGCCTGAAGATATTATTTGTCAACGTGCTGGTGCATGCTTTCTTCGCCATTTATAGCACGCTGCTTACCAGTACCATGCACGAGCGGGCCGTGAGCTGGCTGGTAGCCGGCAGCATCGCCCTCAACGTGGGCCTGAACCTGTTTTTCTTGCCCCGCTACGGCGCCGTAGCGGCCTCGCTCGACACATTGCTGTGCGCAGTGGCAGTGTCGGTGGGCTATTTGGTACTGGTGGCGCGGCGCACGGGCGTGGGGGTGCCGTTTCGGTTATTGGCCAAGCTGCTGCTGGCGTTTGGCCTGCTGTGCGGTACGTGGCACATGCTGCAGTACGGCTTGAATAGAACGCTGAGCTGGTGGCTGGAAGCTGGGGTGATGGCGGTTGTTTTCGGGCTGATTGTGTTGGGAACGGGGCTGGTGCGTCGTAGTGAAATTCTGAGTCTGAGGCGCAAAGGTTGAACGACTAGCTCCCTTCTTATTCAGGGAGGGAATATTTTCGCGCAGCGAAAGTGGGGGTGGTTAGACCCGTTGCACGATACCCGAACGATTCTGCTGCGAGTCGTTCGGGTATCGTGCAACGAGTCCAACCACCCCAGCCAGCGCTTCGCGCCGGCGTCCCCTCCTTGATAAGGAGGGGAGTTTTGGTTGCTTAATCTCCTGCCTTCCTTTCCTTCCTTTCGTGCACATCGCCGTCAATACTCGTTTCCTGCTTCCGGGCGACCACCTGGAGGGCATCGGCCGCTTCAGCTACGAGACGCTGAGTCACTTGGTAGCCCAGCACCCGGAGGTTACGTTTCATTTTCTGTTCGACCGGCCCTACGATGCGCGGTATTTATTGGGGCCCAACGTGGTGCCGCACGTGCTGTTTCCGCCGGCGCGCCACCCTTTTCTCTACGTGGCGTGGTTCGAGGGCGCGGTGGCGCGGTGGCTGGCCCGGCACCAGCCGGCAGCCTTTCTCAGCCTCGACGGGCACACCACGCTCAACACCCGCGTGCCCCGCGTCACCGTAATGCACGACCTCGCCTTCGAGCACTTTCCGCTCGATGTGGGACTGCTACAGCGCAAGTATTACCATTGGTTCATGCCCCGCTTTGCCCGTGCTTCCGAGCATGTGGTGGCCGTGTCGGAGGCCACCAAGGCCGATATTGCAAAGACTTATAGCATTCCGGTCAGTAAAATCAGCGTGGCCTACAACGCGCCGGCGGCTTTCTTTCGGCCCCAGGCCGAGGAGGCCCAACGTGAAACGCGGCGGCGCTTCAGCCATGGGCAGCCCTACTTTTTGTTTGTGGGGGCTTTGCAGCCGCGCAAAAATCTGGGCAACCTGCTGCGCGCCTTTGACTCATTTAAAACGACGGGCGGTCCGGCCGTGGCCCACGCGCAGCTGCTCATCGTTGGGCGCAAGGCCTGGAAGGCCGGGCCCATTCTCACGGCCTACCAGCAGATGCGCCACCAGGCGGACGTGCATTTCACGGGCCGCGTGGCCGACCCCGAGTTGGCGGCCCTGTATGCCGCAGCCCGGTCCACGGTGTACGTTCCTTATTTTGAGGGATTTGGCATTCCCATTGTGGAGGCCCAGGCCAGCGGCTGCCCGGTGCTAACGTCTAATCTAAGCTCCATGCCCGAAGTGGCAGGGGCAGGCGGGGCGGTTTTGGTTGACCCCAACAGCACGGAGGACATTGCTGGCGGGCTGACGCGCCTGTGGTTCGATGCCGATTTGAGCCAGCAACTAGTGGCCCAGGGGCACCAGAACCTAAGCCGTTTTTCGTGGGCTGCAAGTGCGGAGGTGCTTTGGGCAGCCCTCACGGCTGTGTGCAAATAAGCAAGTAAGCCGAAGCCGAAATCAGGAGCCAGCCGACCATTCTTTCTTATTCTTTCTTCCTCATGGTGCGAAGCTGTACTTTTGCCCAAACCTATGGCTCGTTCGCACCCCTACAACTTCACGCATGTGCTGCTGCCACAGCTGGCCTGGCGCCGCCCCGGCTCGGTACGGCGCGAGCTGAGCGACCCCTACCTGGCCCGCGAGCTGTTGTTGTATGTGTGGGAAAAAGCGGCCGAAGGCTTGGCTCCGGCCGAAAAGGTAGTGGCCAAAGGCCTGCGCATGAGTTGGCACGAAGTAGCTGGCCGGGCCACGGCGCTGTTTCACCTGCCGCTGCCCCAGGCCACCATGGAAGCGTACTATTCTGCCCTGGTGTATGAGGGCGACGACGACCCCGAAGCTGATGACGTGCGCCCTCGTTACTTCACCCTAGAAGCCACGCTGGGCCTGAGCAGCGCGGCCGGCACACCCACTATGGTAGGGGAGTGGTCGGGCGAAGTGCACCGGCACCTGGGCCGTGGCCCCGCTGGCGGTCAGCCCGAAACTCATTTGGCTTTCCTCGAAACCCTGGCCCTGGTGCTGGGCCCGCTGCCCGATAAGGGAGAGCCCTACATGCGCGTGGTGCGCTCCTGATGCCGATGCGTGCCCGGCTAGATGCGGCCTTACTCACGCGCCCGCCCCGGCTGCTGCACGCCCTGCTGCCCGGCTGCGAGTGGACCGGCCCGCGCACTACGCCCGCCGGGGCCCCAGTGGTGTACCTAACGTTTGACGACGGCCCCATTCCCGAAGAAACGCCTTGGGTGCTGGAGCAGTTGGCAGCGTTCAATGCGCGCGCTACGTTTTTTTGCGTGGGCGAGAACCTGGCGCGCTACCCCGACATTGCCCGCGCAACCCTGGCGGCCGGCCACCGCCTGGGCAACCACACCCACCAGCACCGCAGCGCCTGGGGCACCACCCGCGCCGACTATTCTCAGGGCATTGCCGATTGCCAGGAGGCACTGGCAGCCGTAGGGTTGAGTCTCAGCCAGGAAAATAAGGTCCCCACCATGCTCTTTCGGCCGCCCCACGGCCGGCTTACCTGGCCCTTGCTGCATGCCCTGCGCCCCCAGTACCGGGTGGCCATGTGGTCGGTCCTGACCCGGGACTATGACCCAGACCTCAGCCCGGAAAATTGCCTGCGCTTTACCTTGGCCGCGGTGCGGGCCGGCGATATCGTGGTGTTTCACGACAGCCGGAAGGCCAGTGCCCGGCTGCGGTTTGTGCTGCCGCGGCTGCTGGCGCACCTGGGCGCGCAGGGCTATCAGTTTGTCACGCTGTGAGCGAGCTGGGGCTACTCATTGCGCTAGGCTTTCTGGCCATTTGGCTGCTGGGCATGGCATATGCGGCCTGGTGCTTTGCCACCCGCCGCGGAGCCAAGCCCGCCGGAGCGCTGCCTGTCCCGCTGCCCCGCGTGAGCGTGTTGATTGCGGCCCGCGACGAGGCCGCCGCCCTGCCGCGCTGCCTGGCCAGCCTGCGGGCCCTGCACTACCCGCCCGAACTGGTTGAGGTGCTGCTGGGCGACGATGCCAGCTCCGACGGCACGGCTGCGGTAGCTGCCGCCGCCATGCAGGACTATAAGGGGCAGTTTCGGGTCACAACCATTACCGCAACGTTGGGCGAAGCCCGCGGCAAAGCCAATGTGCTGGCCCACTTGGCCAGATTGGCGACCTCAGAATACTTCTTCATTACCGACGCTGATATCAGCGTGCCGCCAACCTGGATAACTGGCTTGTTGGCTCATGCTGGGCCGGGTGTGGGCACGGTCACGGGCATCACGGCGGTGGAGGGGCCTCGGCTGTTTCATCGGCTGCAAGGCATCGATTGGTTGTTGTCCCTGAGCATGGTGCAGGTGGTGAGCGACCTGGGCCGGCCCGTGACGGCCATGGGCAACAACATGCTCGTGAGCCGTGCCGCCTACCAAGCCACGGGCGGTTATGAAGCGCTGCCCTTCTCCGTCACCGAGGATTTTGCCTTGTTCAAAGCCACCCTGGAGCAAGGCTACAGCTTTCGCAACGTGTACGCGCCCAAAACCCGAGCCGACTCATTGCCCATTTTCACCTGGGCGGCCCTCATGAAGCAGCGCCGCCGCTGGCTGAAGGGGGTGGAGGCGCTGCCGCTACGCCTGCGTCTGGAGCTGCTGTTCTTCAGTGGGTTTTGGCCGGCATTGACGGCTGTGGCAGTGGCTGGAGGGGGGTGGTTAGCTGTGGGAATTTGGGGGTTGAAGGTGCTGGTGCAGGGCACGTTGGCTCATTGCGCTCACCGTCGGGCCGGGCTGCGGCTTGCGTGGCACCTGCTGCCTTTGTTTGAACTGTACACAATTGGGCTAACCATAGGCTTGGTCGGCTACCGGATGCTGGGTGGCGGGGTGGTCTGGAAGGGGCGGCGCTACGATTAAACGTACGCGCGGCTCTAGGCGAAGTAGGTGAGTTCGGCCAGCAGAAGGCGGTAGGCAAGGGCAAACGCGGTCCGGCAAAGCTGGCCTCGGCCAGGCAAAGTAGGGCGCTACTTAGCATTGCCGTCGGCTTTGGACGTAGAGCTGTCCGAATCGTGGAGCATGTCGAGCAGCTGCTGCTTCTCACGCTGACTCAGGATTTCTTCCACCATAAAGGAGACCAGCGCTGTGGGCGAATTGTCGAAGTATTGCGTGAGCATGCGCTTGAGGCTGGCCGCCCGGTACTCCGTTTTGCTGATGAGGGGGAAGTACTCATGGGTCTTGCCGTAGGCTTTGAAGCCCACGTAGCCCTTGCGCTCCAGTATGCGCACCACCGACGACACAGTGTTGTAGGGCGGCTTGGGCTCATCAGGCAGCTGGTCGATAATGTCCTTCACGAAAGCTTTCTTTAGCTTCCAGAATACCTGCATGATGCGTTCTTCGGTTTTGGTTAATTCTTCCATGCTTCAAAAATTTAACTGATAATTACGTTACATAACTGACAAATAAGTTATGTAACGTAATTATCAGTTCGGGGCCCATTCCGGCTTGTAATTGAGGATTCGTGCCGAAAAATTCGTGTTTGGTCCGCTTCCAACCCGACCTTTGCCGCACCATGCACATCACCGATTCCCACGCCCATCTCTACTCCGAACAGTTTAAGCCCGACCGGCTAGATGCGCTGCGCCGCGCCCAGGAGGCCGGCGTGCGCACCATTGTGATGCCGAATGTAGACCACAGCAGCATCGACGCCATGCTGGAACTGGAAGCCCAGGCGCCGGAAACCTGCTTTGCCATGATGGGCCTGCACCCGTGCTCGGTTACGCGGAGCTTCGAGCAGGATTTGTATGAAGTAGAAACCTGGCTGGGCCGTCGTCCCTTTGCGGCGATAGGCGAGGCCGGGCTCGATTTATATTGGGACAAAACCCTGCTGCCTCAGCAGCAGGAAGCCCTCCGGATACAGCTGCAGATGGCCAAGCAGCACCAACTGCCCATCGTGCTGCACACCCGCGAAGCATTCACCGAAACTGCCGACTTGGTGGAGGCCACCCAGGACGGAACCCTGCGCGGAGTGTTCCACTGCTTCTCGGGCACGCCCGAGGAAGCCGAGCGCGCTATCAAGTTGGGCTTTATGCTGGGGATTGGGGGCGTGGCCACGTTCAAGAACGGCGGCGCCGATAAAGTGCTGCCCGGCATTGGCCTGGAACATTTGCTCCTGGAAACCGACTGCCCGTACCTGGCGCCCGTGCCGCACCGCGGCAAGCGCAACGAGCCGGCCTACTTGCCGCTGGTACTGCACCGCGTGGCCCAGCTGCTGGGCAAGGACGTGGAGGAAGTGGCGGAGGCCACCACGCGCAACGCCGCGGCGCTGTTCAACCTTTAGCGCGACCATGCCCTAGCTGAAAAGGCGTTACGCGCCCGGTTTTACGCCCGCTTCCAGCCTGTTTAGCAGGGCTTCAATCTGGGCAGCGAAGGCATTGATTTGGTCGAGACCGGCACGAGATTCTTCGATTTGACCGCGGCTGTAACGGGTTGCCAGCTCCTTCCCGGTCTGCAGCATCTGCTGAACCAAGTGCTCCAAGTCACGCACTTCGGCCGAAGTTTGGAGAGCCGGTTTAAGGGTGGTCTGTATCCACTGTCCGAGCGGGTTGTCGCGAATAGAAAACAACTCCGGCTCCGCTTCCCGTACCCCGTAGAGCACCGAGCGCAGCCGCGACTTAAACAACACCTGCTTCACGCGGGCTTGCTGAAAGTCGAAAGAAGTGAGGGCCATGCGAGAAGGGAAAGCGGGTAATGCGGGAAAAACAGCGGTTGGATTGGAAGCGGGCGCTTATGCTGCGGAACCAGAGCTGTTGCGCTGGCGCTCCAAAGCCTGCCGGGCCAATACCAGCTCGGTTACTTCAAAGGCAAAAGCCATGATGCCGGCCGGCTGGCCCTGCTCGCGGAACTGCTGGTAGATGAAGTTGAAATAGGCATCGTGCAACTGCCCGCTGTCGTCGCGCCCCAGCTTCACGTTCATCTCATCGCCATGAAAGGTTTCGCCGGTTTGGTACACCTTGTCGAGCAGGTCGATGATGCCTTGCTCCTTGATTTCGGGCAGGGCCTCGGCCACGGTGAGGCCTTGGAGCTGGCGGTGTGGGAAAAGCTGTTGGTACACCGGGTTCACAAACTCGAAGCGGTGCTCCGGGCCGCGCAGAATGGAAATCATGGCCGGGGCCTGCATGAACAGGTTGTGGAAAGTCTCACGCTGGTTTTCGGCTTTTTGGAACTGCTCATAGGCCTGTTCGGCCAGCAGGTTCTGTTGCTCGTTGGCTTCGAGCAGCTCCTGCACCATCAGGCGCTGCTCGTGAATTTCGGTGGCGCCGCCCACCCACAGGTCAACGACACCGGCATCGTCGTGGCGGGGCGTGGCGCGCGCCAGAATCCAACGGTACTGGCCATCGTGGCGGCGCAGGCGGTATTCTACCTGATAGGAGGCGCCAGTTTCTACCGAGTGCTCCCAGGCGCGCAGCACCCGCTTCTGGTCGTCGGGGTGAATGTTGTCGGTCCACTGATAGCCCGTTTCTTCGGACAGGCTGCGGCCGGTGAACGCCAGCCAGCGCGGGTTGAAGTAGTCACGCTGCCCATCGGCCGTGGCCGTCCAGATGAACACAGGCAGGTTGTCGAGCACAAAGCGCGTGCGTTCCTGCGCTTCGGCCAGCGCCTGCTGAGCGCGGGCGGCTTCCTGGGCAGCGAGGTACTGCTCGGTCACGTTTTGGGTGCGCTGCAAAATGTACTGCAACTGGCCCCGCTCGTCGAGCACGGGGTAGTGCGTGGCCTGCCAGTACATTTCCTCGAAGCCGCCCTGCTAGGTGGGCCTGGCCAGGTCGTAGCGGATGATGGGCATGGTGTGCGGCTCCAGATGCTGCCGCACGTGCTCGTGCGACTCGGCAATGATGTTGCCCTGGTTCTGGTCGACGGACGGGTAGGCCTCGAATAGGTTGCGGCCGATAATGTCTTCCCGCGGCTTGAGCGTCGCCGCTGCATGGCTGTCGGTGTTGTCCAGAATGGTGGAATCCGGCGACATGAGCAGCAGGTTGTTGGGCAACGAGCGGAACAGGTGTTGGTAATCGACAGCAGAATCGAGAGCGGACATGGCGGGAATAAGCGACAAGTGGGCCACAGCGGGCCGTTTGGGGAAAGGGCTGGAAGCAAGCGTGTTCAAAAACCGGCCGCCGCAAAGCTACTAAACACGGGCAGATGGCTGCCTGCCGTGCCGAGAACTGGGTAATAAGGCAAGCAGCCGCGGAGAGTCGCCCATTTTTGAAAATCTTCGTCTGGAGGCGCCGACGCTTCGTCCGGACCTTTCGACGGTTCGGCAACAATAAGGTGAAAGCGGGTAGCCCCGGTCGTCACCTTTGAACCACTACTTACCTGCTGGTTCTCATGAAAACGACGCTACTCTTGTCCATGTTGCTGCTGAGCTTATCCCGCCCCGCCGCTGCCCAAATCACCGCTTCAACTCCTTATCTCAGCCCCTCGGGCACACCTATTTCCGGCACGGTGCGCGACGCAGCCGGCCACGCACTGCCCGGCGTGAACGTCTTTCTGAAAGGTTCGTTCGATGGTGTCAGCACCGATTCGTTGGGCAAGTTCAGCTTCGATACCCGCCAAACGGGCAGCATGACCTTGGTGGTGGCCTACATCGGCTACGAGCCCCAGGAATTGCCCGTTGCGCTGGGCCAGGGCCCCATTGCCCTGTCCAGCATCAAGCTGAAAGCGTCCCGCGCCGCTCTCGGCGACGTGGTGGTGACGGCCGGCGCCTTCGAGGCCAGCGACGAAAAGCGCAGCAGCGTACTCAACTCGCGCGATGTGCTCACCACGGCCGGTGCCCTGGCCGACGTGGCCGGCGCCCTCAACACCCTGCCCGGCACCAGCCGCAACGGCGAGGAAGGCAAGCTGTTTGTGCGCGGCGGCGCGGCCGGCGAAACCAAGCAGTTCATGGACGGTCTGCCGCTGCAAAGCCCGTACTCGGCCAACGTAAGTGGCTCGCCGGCGCGGGGCCGGTTTTCGCCCACCATGTTTAAAGGCACCATTTTCAGCACCGGCGGCTACTCGGCCGAGTACGGGCAAGCCTTGTCGGCGGCGGTGATACTGAACTCGACCGACCTGGCCCCCGAAACCCAGACCGGCATCACGCTGCTCTCGCTGGGGCAGGTTGGCCTCTCGCAAACCCAGCGCTGGGAGCGGGCTTCGGTGGCCGTGACCGGCGACTACATGAACATGCAGCCCTACTTCGGCGTGATTCCGCAGCAGATGCTCACGGCCCACGAGACGATGAGCACCTCGGCCTCTTACCGGCAGCGCACCGGCGAGGGCGGCATGTTCAAGGCCTATGGCGTCGTGAGCAAGTCGCATAGCGGCGTGCGCACGCCGGCCGTAGGCTGGGAAAACGGCCAGCCCGTGGACCTGCGCAACAACAACACTTACCTGAACACCAGCTTCCGCAGCCACCTGCGCGGCGGCTGGAGCGTGAACACCGGCCTGGCCGCCACCCGCGACGAGCAACGCGTGAATCTGGGCGTGCAAGCCGGCGCTTCTACTGTCAACAAGGTACACGAGCTGGAGCAGTCCATAGTAGGCCGCGTGGTGCTCACCAACGACTCGGTGGGCACCTATTGGAACCTGAAAGTAGGCGCCGAAGGCCTGGGCCAGCACTTTGCCCGGCAAGTGCAGATGAACCGCGAAGGCCAGGGAACCGCCCTGCCCCACCGCGCTTTCGACGAGCAGCGCGCCACCGGCTTTGCCGAGGCCAACATCTCATTTACCAGCCAGCTGGCCGGTCGGGTAGGGGCCCGGGCCGAATACTCCGCCTTACTCAACCGCTGGAACACCGCCCCGCGCTTGGCCCTGGCCTACCAGCTCAACGAAGACAACCAGGTATCCGCCGCCTTCGGCCACTTCTACCAAACGCCCGCCAACGACCTGCTGCTCTCCGGCCAGTACAGCCCCGCCCTGCGCTTCGAGCGCGCCGACCACTACCTGCTCACGTACCAGAGGCTCACCAGCCTCCGCACGCTGCGGGTGGAGGGCTACTACAAAGACTACCGCCATCTGCTGCGCTTCGACGCCGCCCAGCCCCACCGCCCCGGCACCTACCAGAGCACCGGCCACGGCTACGCCCGCGGCGTGGATTTCTTCTTCCGCGACCGCAAAAGCGTGCCCAAACTCGACTACTGGGTAAGCTACGGCTTGCTTGACACAAAGCGCCAGCAGCGCATCGCCCCTGCCGTGGCCATGCCCTCGTTCGCCTCGCGCCACAATATGTCGGTAGTGGGCAAGTACTGGTTCAATAAGCTGCACACGCTGATGGGTGCCACTTTCAACTACAGCAGCCCGCGCCTTTCCTACGACCCCGCTTTCCAGGCCTTCCGCACGCCCAGCTACCAGGAGTTCAGCATGAACCTGAGCTACGTTACCACCATCCGGAAGAACTACACCATCGTGCACGTGTCGTGCTCCAACCTGCTGGGCCGCGAAAACGTGTTCGGCTACCGCTACGGCGCCGCGCCCACCGACCAGGGCAGCTACCAGCGGGTGCCCGTGATGCCCTCGGCCCCGCGCATGGTGTTCGTGGCGCTGATGATTTCCATTAACAAAGCCCGGCCGGCGGATACGAATGTGGCACCGGAGTAGGACGGAGCAGAACCTCCCTCAAGCCAGAGCCTTACCCCCTGGCCCCTTCTCCAAAAAAGAGGGGGCCAAACGATTCCGTGAGGTGCATTTCCAGTGCCCGCTCTTTTTTGGAGATGGGGACGGGGGGTGAGGTTGCGCCAGGGTACAGTCCCCGACACTTCATCCGCTTTATCTGACGCTTCGGTCACAGAAAATTTCAGACGCTTCGGCCGGCGCCCACCTTTGAATCATCAACCACGGCAAGCGCCGCTGCTGCCACTCCTCACGCTCACAGCCCCACATTTTCAACCACATTCTTCTCACTCGTTTTTCTTAACCGCTATGAAGAAGCACCTCATTTTCTTCGCCCTGGCTGCCACTTCGTTCTCGGCCGCTGCCCAGTCGCCTGCTGTAGCTTCGGCGGCCCGCCCAACTGCTGCTACTTCCGCCGCTGCCGCCCCAGCTGCCTACACCGACATGATGGCCGCCACCATCACGGAGCTCCATAGCACCGGCGACCCTGCCCAGCTCAAGCAGCTTGCCAGCAAGTTTGAGCGGGCCAGCACGGTGGTGCCCGCCGATTGGCACCCCTCGTACTACCAGGCCTACGCGTTGCTTATCAATTGCTTCACGAGCAAAGAAGACGGCGACGCCAAAGACAAAACCCTTGACCAGGCCGAGGTCGCCCTGGCCCGCGCCCGCAAGCTAGGCGGCGAGCCATCCGAGCTGCTCGTGCTGCAGGCCTACCTCTACCAAGCCCGCCTGGGCATCTCGCCCATGATGCGCTCCATGAAGTACTCGGCCCTGGTGACCGAAGCCCTGACCGAAGCCAAAAAGCTGAACCCCACCAACCCCCGCATATACTTGGTGCAAGCCAACAATCTCTACTACACGCCCAAGATGTTTGGCGGCGGGGCCGACGTGGCCAAGCCCTTGTACGAAGAAGGCAAAGTGCGTTTTGCCGCCTTCAAGCCCAGCGGCCCACTGGCACCCAACTGGGGCGAGCGCCAACTGCTGGGCCGCCTGAAGCAGTACGATGCTACCGCTGCTAAATAGCACGTAGCGCGCATTCGGCAGTTTGCTCCCCCGCACGATACCCAAACGTTGCGGAGAAGCGAACTGCAACCGAAGGTCGGCGTAGCCAGCGTTCGTGCTACGGTCGCAATTTGAGAAGCCCTAGCTTCGGCCCTTTTTTATAGCTTTAACCGTTCAATTCTGTCGTGTCGCCCGCCGTGTCTGCTGTTCCTAAATCTTCCGCTGCCCTTATGGAAGTACCATCGGCGGTGAAGTACCAGCCAATGACGGGAGGCTTCCAGCCCACTACCACGCGGCAAAGTATATTGAAAGCAGTCCGCATTATGCTGGTGCTTTCGCTTGTTATCAGCGTGTTGGTGAACCCCGGCGCTTTGCGCAGTTGGACGGCCTTCGCCATTACTTACGCCTATACGCTCATGTACAGCATGGGCCTGTGGCTGACCAATGGCTTCGTAGTAGAGTGGCTGAACCGCCGCTACACCTGGACGGTGCAGCCCGGCAGGCGCTTGCTGCTCACGCTGGCCGTGTCGTTGGGCGGGTCCATGCTCGTGATTCTGCTGATGAATGCCGTGCTGCTGGTTCTTCGCGGCAAGCCCGTGAGCCAGCTTTTTTCGCAGGAGATGTACTGGCCACTCATGCTGCCACTCATCATCACGGTCATCATCTCGCTGTTCAACCACAGCCGGGCGTTTTTCTACCATTGGCGCGAAGCCGCCGTGCGCGCCGAGCGCCTCGAAAAAGAAACCGCCGTGGCCCGCCTCGACTCCCTGCGTCGGCAGGTCGACCCACATTTTCTATTCAATTCCCTGAACGCGCTCACCAGCCTGGTCGAGGAAAACGACCCGTCCCGGGCCGTGCGCTTCATCCGCCAACTCAGCCAGGTATACCGCTACGTGCTCGACAGCGAAAGCCAGGAGCTGGTGCCGCTGGCCGACGAGCTGAAGTTTGCCGAAAGCTATTTATTCCTACAGAAAACCCGCCTAGGCAACGCTCTGGCTGTGGAAATGGATGTGGCTCCCACCGATGCCGCCCGGTATTTCGTGCCGCCCCTGGCCCTGCAATTGCTCCTGGAAAACGTGGTGAAGCATAACACTGCCTTCCAAAACGACCCGCTGCACCTGCGCGTGACTCTGAACGCGGCCGCCGGCACGCTCACCGTGCGCAACACCCTGCGCCCGCGCCGCCTCGCGCTAGGCGAGTCGTCGGGGCTGGGATTGAAGAACCTGGCGGCTCGCTACGCTTTTCTCTCCAGCAAGCCGCTGCAGGTTGGCGAAGAGAACGGTGAATTTGTAGTGGCCTTGCCGCTGCTGACGCTGTAGTAATTAATGAGCACGTCATGCTGAGCTTGTCGAAGCATCTCGCTCGGGGTCGTAAACCAATCGGTTGTTATGCAGAGCTTGCGAAGCATCCTCTCTCGTTCGGAAAAATCGTTGTGGCGTGAGAAGATGCTACGTAAGCTCAGCATGATAGACGCTTATCAACGAAGCGAGCGAGATGCTTCGACAAGCTCAGCATGACCGTTCTTTCCACAGTTTTTAACATTATTACCGTCTTTTCCTGTCCTATTTCTTCTCATTTTCTGCTTCCGTAAAACATGCCACTCCGCGCCCTCATCGTTGAAGACGAGCCCCTGGCCGCTCGCCGCCTTGCCGATATGCTGGCCCGCCAGCCCGAACCTGTGCAGGTACTCGGTACGGCCGAATCGGTGACGCAGGCGGTGGCTTTGCTTGATGGCGTGCAGCCCGCGCCGGACGTGCTGTTTCTCGACATTCACTTGGCCGACGGCCTCAGCTTTGAGCTCTTTGAGCGGACGGAGGTGCGCTGCCCAGTCATCTTCACCACTGCTTACGACCAGTACGCGCTGCAAGCATTCAAGGTGAACAGCGTGGATTACCTCTTGAAGCCCATTGACGAGGACGAGCTAACCGCCGCTCTGCGCAAGCTGCGCGAGCGGTCGTACCCGGTAGGGCTGCCCGCTGCCCAGCCCGCTGCGCCGGCCTTCGACCAGTCGCTGCTGGCCCAGCTGGTGCAGCAAATGCAGCAAACCCTGCCGGGCACGGCCACACCTGCCGCCAGCTACAAAACGCAATTTGTGGTGCGCGTGGGCGAGCACCTGAAAGTGGTGCCCCTCGACCAGATAGCCTACTTCTTTAGCCTTGAAAAGGCCACCTTTCTCCAAACCATCGAAGGGCGGAAATTCGTGGTTGACTACACCATGGACCAGTTGGAAGGCCTGCTCGACCCGCGTCGCTTCTTCCGCCTCAACCGCGCGTATCTGGCGCAGCAAACTGCCATTCAGGACATTATTCACTACACCAATTCCCGCCTGCAAACCGTGCTCAAGCCCGTGGCGCCCGACGCTCAAGTGCTGGTGAGCCGCGAGAAGGTGAACGTGTTCAAGAGCTGGTTGGATAGGTAGGGGGCGCCGCTGCGAGCGCCCCCAGCGCTGAGCCAGCACTACTGCCCAAACCGGTAACGCAGCCCCAGGGCCTGGCTACCCGTGAAAACGTCCTTGTTGGGATTGTTGAGACCTTCAAACTGCCGGCCGGTAAGTGCTTTGTTCACGAGAAAATCGTAGGTCAGCTCCAAGCGGGAGCTCACGCGGTAGCGAACGCCCACGCCTCCGGTGGCCAACAACGTGTTCTGGGTTCTGCGGAAAGCAAAGTCGGAAGTGCTGGTTGGGCTGCCGCTAATGTATGTGGTTTGGGTGCCACGGCTGTGGATGTTGCGGCTCTCCAAGGTGAAGCCCCCGATTGCATCGAATTGCAGCCGGCGAGCCGGATTAGCCGTGAGGGTGTAGCGGGCCAATCCCGACACCGATGTTTGGCGCTGGGTATAGTCGCCATTAAGGGTGTAGTAGCTTGAATTTGGGCCGGCTGCCCCGCCTGTGAATTGCGTGCTCTGGCCGTAGCGGGCGGTGCTGCCGCTGTAGGCTACGCCTACCTGTAAGGCTAGGCGTGGCCGCAGCAGGTAGCCGGCCGTGAGTTGTATCGGCATCCGGAAGCTGCCGTCTTGGCGCAGCAATTGGTTGCCAATCTGCTGGTAATAGCTGTTATAAGCCCCCAGGCCCACATAAAAGCGGGGAGTAGCCGTTGTTTCGGGGGTGGTTTGGGCGAGGGCGGGGAGGGTCGCTGCCAGGAGCAGGCCGCCGAGGGTAAGTTGGGGTAGGCGCACGGAGTAGAGTGTAGAATGTAACAAGATTGCAAGTAAGGTGCCCTAAGCGGGCAAAGCGTTGCATGGCGCTGGATTAATCTTGTTAACACCACGCTTCTGCACTGGTGCCCGACGCCCAGGTGCTGGCTATTTGCGAGAAAGCGAACGTGTCTAGGAGGGGGCTGTAAAAAGAGAAATAAGCAAAACCCGTCATGCATCTCCCGCGGAGAGGGGCCGGGGGTGAGGTTCCCTGGCTGCGCTGCATGACCGTCCACTTGCTCGTCATCTCTCCACCTACTGGGCCCTCCGCCGCTCTTCTTCGGCGCCGGTAGTGCGGGTTTTGTTGGTCAATTTATCGTTGCCGAAGCGCCAAGCGAATGAGAGGGTTGCCACGCGCGAATCGCGGCGTAGGTAGAGGTCCTGCTGGTAATTGTTGTAGATGGAAACGGCGTTGAGCGGCGTGGTGTAGAGGATGTCCGTAACGGCTAGCTTGAGCGTGCCTTTGCGGTCCCAAACCTCTTTTTTGACGCCGACGCTGAGTTGGCCGATGTCCTGAAAATCGAAGAAGCCGACCCGTTGGCGCGAGTAATACCAGCCATTGAGCTCGGCGCCCCAGCCCTTGCCCAGCGTGAACGTGCCGTTGCTGCTCAGGTTAAAGGTAGGCTGCCCGGCCCGGAGGGAGGTGCCGGCGAGGCTGCCCTCGAAATGGATGTAGTAAAGCACGGCGTTGTTGTAGATGCTCAGCCACTTGCCTACCGTGACGGGCGCCGTGAGCGTGAGGGCCACATACTGCTGCCGGTCCAGGTTGACGTCGGTTGATACCGTGGTGGTGGCGGTTTCGGGGTAGGCCACGTCCGTGATGGGGTCGTGGGTGACGCTGTAGCTGATGCCGCCGGTGTACTTCTGCTTGAAGGTGTAGTTCACCTCCATGTTGTAGCTGGTTTGGGGGCGCAGCTCGGGGTTGCCTTTGCCGGAAGTGGCCGGGTCGATGATGAAGCGGAAGGGGTTGAGCTGGCGGTAGGAGGGGCGGTTGATGCGGCGGCTCAGCGAGAGCGACGTTTCGTGCCGGTCGTTGAGGGTGTACTTCAGGGCCGCGCTGGGAAACAGCTGGTAGTAGTCGCGCTGGAAGTTCTCGCTGGTAACCACTTGCTCGCCGGTGGCGTGGGTTTGCTCGCCGCGCAGGCCGGCCTGCAAGTTCAGCTTGTCGATGGTTTTATTGACATTGACGTAGGCCGCCGTGATGACTTCGTTGTAGCGGAAGCGGTTGCTCAGGTTCGTGTCGAGCGTGGTGACGCCCTCGCGGGTGTTTTCAAACCGGATGTCGTTGTCGGCAAAGACACGGCTGGCCTTGGCACCGGCTTCGAGGCGGGTTTCGGGGTCGAGGTTCCGCGTGAAGTCGGCCTTCACGGCCTGAATCGTGAGCTCGCTGCGCTGGTCGCTGGCCAGGGTAGGTCCCATCCGATTGGGTTCGGGGAAGATGGTTTGGCTTTGGGTACGGTGCGTGGAGTAACGGGCGTAGTCCACGTCGGCCGTGAGCTCGGGCCGGCCAGTGCCCTCACCAAAGGTGTGCTTGAAATTGAGATTGCCCGTGATGTTGGGGTTGTTGCCCTGGCCGGTACTCAGGGCCGTGTAAGCGTCTTCCACCTGACCGTTGGCATCATAGAACACGCTGGTGTTGACACCCGCGCCGCCCGGCAGGGGCCGGGGAACGGAAAACCCGGTGAGCACGCCGCCCACCACGGTGTTCTTCGACAGGTTGTAGTCGGTGCCCACTTTCCAAATCAAAAAATGGTCCTTGGAAACCATGCGGTTGCGTTGGTCGCTGGTGCCCGTGAGCACGGGGCGGCCGTCCTGTGTCTCGTAGAAGTAGCGGTAGGTATTGCGGATGTTGAAGCCCTTGCGGTTGCCGTAAGTGGCCGATGAAAACACGTTGACTTTTTCCTGGCGGTGGTTCAGCGACATGCTCGTGCTCAACTTGCCGTACACGCTGCGGCCGTAGCTCAGGTTCGCGGTGCCGTTGGTGCCCAGGCGCTGGTCCTTTTTCAGGTTGATGGCGATGATGCCGGCGTTGCCCTGGGCGTCGTACTTGGCGGGCGGGTTGGTAATCAGTTCGATGCTCTTGAGTTGGTCGGCGGGCAGGGCACGCAGGTAGTCGGCTAGCTCGGTGCCAGTCATGGGCTGGCGTTTACCATCAATGAGCACGAGCAAGCCGGTGCGGCCGCGCAGGGCCAGGTTGTCGCTGCCGTCCACGGTCACGCCGGGGGAGCGGGTCAGCACGTCGAGCGAGGTGTTGCCGGAGGCTAGGGTCGACCCCTCTACGTTCACCACCGTGCGGTCGGCCAGGCGCTCAAACAGCGGTTTTTGACCCACTACGGTCACTTCTTTCAGAGCCGTGGCGGCGCTGGTTTGCAGGGTAAATGCCGGTAGCTTAAGGCCTGCGGCGGGCAACTCAAACGCCTCGCTCCAGAAGCGCACGTAGCCCACTTGCGAGGCCGAAACCCGGTAGCGCCCCCCGGCCGGATGCTCGAGGCGGAAGCCGCCTTGCGCGTCGCTGAACTCTGTTTTTACCACCGACGAATCTGCTGCCCGGTGCAGGGTTAAGGTCGCAAACTCGATGCCAGCTCCAACGCCGTTGCGCACGCTGCCTGTGACCGCGGTGGTTTGGGCAAACGTAGTGAAGGCCGTGAGCAAGGAGGTAGCCAGCAAAAAAGCCGCCGACCGGATGCTGGTTCCTTTGCAAAGGAAACCAACGCTTTTTATGGTGTAACAGTGAGGCATAAGATGGTGGTGAGCAGATTAAAGGCTTGAAAAGACAGCTTAATGGCAGCGCTGATAAAAGGGCATGGCGAGTCCCGTTCCGGCCTGGAGGGCGTAGCGCAAATGGTGATTTCGAAGAGGGGGAGAGGGGTGGCGAATCCGAACCTCCAAGCCGGAGCAGGCTAGCGACTAGCCTGCTCCGGCGGCCTCAGGAGGCCAGCAACTTTACTTGCAGAGAAAGGTGAGTAGGGTATTTGGATGTGAATACCGCGCGACTTACCAAACGTTACAGGAATTTTACGAATTTTTTCTCGGGGTAAGGCATTCAGCCTGATTCGCAAACAGATTCGGCTGATTTTTGCTCAGGTTGCCCTAGTTGCCTTCCAGCCAGGCCTTCACGGCGCCGGTCTTTTCGCGGCTCACCAGCACTTCTTCGCTGGCGGCGGGGTGCAGGTACACGGCCATCTTGCCGCTGAAATAGGGCTGCAGGCGGCGCACGGCTGAGAGCTGGGCAATAACCTGGCGGTTGAGGCGCAGGAAAAGCGCGGGGTCGAGCAGGGCTTCGAGCTGCTCCAGGGTATAGTCGACCACGAAGCGGCGGCCGTCAGCAGCCACGAGGGTGGTAATGCCGTTCCGGCTTTGAAACCAGGCCGCTTCGGCCGCGGGAAGGGGCAACAGCTGCTCGCCCTGCCGCACCAGAAAACGGCTTTTGTACGGCTTGCCGGGGCGTGGGAGGGCGTCAAGCAGGCGCTCCAGACTCATAGACGAATCAGCGGCACCGTGCAAGGCTTCGGGCTGGCTGCTGGCTGTTTCGGGGTGCGCCACGGGCCAATGGCGCAGCTTGGCCAGGGCCGCTTGCAACTCAGCCAGCTTCACGGGCTTTAGCAGGTACGCCACGCTATTAGCCTGGAAAGCCCTAATGGCGTAGGCATCGTAAGCTGTGGTGAAAATGACCGGGCTGGGCACTAGGGCTTGCTCCCAGACTTCCAAGCTGAGGCCGTCGGCTAGCTGAATATCACTCAGAATCAAATCCGGGGCTGGATGGGTGGCCAGCCATGCCAGCGCGCCGGCCACGGTGTCGAGCACGGCCAGCACCTGGGCGCCGGGCGCGGCTTGCATCAGCAGGCGCTGCAGGCGCTCGGCGGCCGGGTACTCGTCTTCTAGCAGCAGAACATTCATGAGGAGCTACAGCAAGGGTATTTTCACTGCAAAACTCTCGCTTTCTTCGAGTACTTCCACCCCAGCCCCGGCCTGGAGCAGCTCGTAGCGCCGACGCACGTTGGTCAGGCCGGTGCCTGTGCCCGGCGCCAGGCCCGCCGTGCGGGGCCGCCGCGTGTTTTCGATGGTGAGCGAATCGGCGGCGGGACAACTGGCGATGCGCAGGTGCAGCGGTTGTTGGCGCGAAGCCACGTTGTGTTTTAGTGCGTTTTCTACTAGCAGCTGCACGCTGAGCGGGGCCACCCGGCGCGCCAGCGCCGCAGGGGCCACAGAAATTTCCACCACCAGGTTTTCGCGAAAACGGGCTTTGTGCAGCGACAAGTAGATTTCCACAAAAGCCAGCTCTTCGGCCAGCGGCACGGTGGCTTGCCCCTGGGCCTGCAGCACGTAGCGGTACACGTCGGCCAGCTGCTCCACAAACTGCTGGGCGGGCGCATTACCGGGCTCAATGAGGGCCGAAAGCGTGTTGAGGTTATTGAACAGAAAGTGCGGGTCGAGCTGGCTTTGCAGGGCGTCGAGCTGGGCCTGGGTACCGGCCCGCGACAGCTGCTCGGCGCGCTGCAGGTTGGTTTTCCACTGCTCGAAGAAGTGACGGCTTTCGTAAATCAGCTGCACCACAAGGGTGGGCACCATGTTGAGGGCCAGCTCCTGCCAAAACTGGTCGGCACGGATGTGCTGTTTGTAGAATATCCAGTGAAGGCCCTCGCCCAGCAGTAGTGTGGCCACGGCCCCGATGGCCAGGCTGCCCAGGGCCAGCCGCCACAGCCGGCGGGTCGTTTGCTCTACATTCGGGAACCGCCGAATCAGGGCAAACCACAGCGCTCGGTTGCTTAGCCAGAAAATGACGGTGTAAACCACTGAAATCAGCCAGCTCAGTAAGAGAGTAGGCAGCAGCGGCAGCTCGCTCACGCCGCGCATGAGCATGGCCAAGGTCGCAATGACCGGGATGCCAAAAAGCAGGAGGCGGCGCTCGTTCATGTAAATGCTTTGTCGAACCAAAGGGCTAAGTTACCCGGGCCAGCAGCCGGGCCCGGCCGGCTCGCAGCATGGCGGGTACTACTGCGGAATGAAACGGCCGCACCACTGCAAAGTACAGGCGCCCGGCCAAGTTGTGGTACTGCACCGCCGTACTCATAAAAACCCGCGTGGCGTCCGGTTCCTGAGCCACCAACACGGACACCCGGAAGTTGAGGTGCCGGTCGTCCAGGCCCAGCAGCACTTCGGCAGAACTGGCGGCAAATGTCCGGAACGGCCCTACGAAGTCGATTACAACCAGCGGTCGGTGCAGGGGCTGCATGCCGGGCGGCAGGGTAGTGGCGAGGCCCAGTTTCTTCACCAGCGCATTGCGTAGCCGCATCAGCCAGAGCACCCAGGCGGGCGCATGCAGAAAGCACGTCTGAGCCGCCTCACTCGCCGAAAGCTGGCTACCCGGGGGTAGGTCCAGACAGAAAGTGTCTAGAAAATCGACCTGCGGCAAAGACTCCTGGATAAGACTGGCAGCAGGGATGGCAGATGGGGGCATGGCCGGCGTGCTTTGTTTGTGAATAAGAAGGCTGACTCGGTATCAGTCATTTACTGCCCGGCCCACAGTGGCACGCCCGCCATGGCCTGGGCAAACAACGCTCCTACCAAGCTAGCGTAGGCCAGGGCCCCCAGCCACGTCAGCAGCGCGGCGCGGCGCGGTACCAACCCCGACAGCCACCAGCCCAGCAGCGGCACCACTTGCAGCGCGTGCAAGCCAATGAAGTGGGCAATGCGCAAGTCGCCGGCCCGCGTGCTCCAGCCGATGCCCGGCAAGCCGGGGCCGCCATCGGGGGCGCCCACCGTGTGCTGGTTGAGGTGTATCATCATGCCGCCCAACACGCTGCCGATGAGAAACAGCAGCAACCCCAGGCGCACGCCCCACACGTAGCCAGCAGGGCCGTGGGGCCGGTGCCGCCACACCAGGTACACGGCCCACACAGTCAGCACGGTATTCAGCATGATGAAAATCCCCATCACCTGAAACAACACGCCGTCGAGGACTGAGGTAACATTGAAGTGCGACGATGTGCCGCGCGTCGCCTGCGTGAAGATTATTACCTGCTCTACCATCATGCTCACCGCTATGCCCAAGCTCAACCGGCGCACGGCGCGCTGGGCGGCCCCGGGCAGGTCGGCCAGCAGCCAGCCCAGCGTCCAGACGAAGGCAATGACCGACAAGCAGAACTTGATGGGCTTGACCCAGACCAGAGCGCCCGTCACGTAGCGCTGGTCGAGGGGCAGCAGCACGAGTGCCACCAGCAATAGGCCGACATTCAGCCAGCCCGTCCACGAAAGCGCCGGGTTGGCGCGGTGCAGTACGCGCAGGGCCACGCGGGGCTGCTCCAGCCAAGCGCCCGCAGTGGTTCCGTTGGGTAGTTGGGCGGCCGCTGGAGGAGTCGCTGCAGCCTGGGAAGCAGGTATCATCAGGGTTTCCATGGTTGTTGGGCGAAAAGAAGTCGAGCAAATCAAGCAAGAGGGGCTGCTGCTGGGGCAGGCTGCCAGCGCTGGCGCAGGCCGCAATAGAGCAGCAAGCCCAGCGGGCCGAGCATAAACGTGGCCACCAGGCAGGGTATCAGCACCAAGTGAGGCATGCCGCGGCGGTGGGCATCGCGCGCTTCCCAGGCCCCCACGGCCAGGTCGAAGCACAGGTAGTGCACCCAGCCGGCCAGCAGCGCCCACGGCTCGCGAAACAGCGCCGCCACCTGGGCCAGTGAGCCGAAGCCAGCACCCGGGGCTGGGTGGGCGAACGTCTGGTAGCCAATGAGTATCACGTAGGTTGCCGCCAGTAGCAGGGGCAGCGCCCCGCTGAGTACCATGGCCCGGGTGCCCCGCCAGCGCGGGGCCACCAGCAGGAGTAGCCAGCCCAGAAAGGCAATCGGGTTGCCTATCTGAAAGAGAGAATCCGGGTTAAGCATAAACTTTTAGGGGTGGGTATGGGTCCAAAGCTAGGCGGCGGCCGTATCTGAGGCCAGGGCTTTGGGGCTGAAGCCGCAAAGTGGTGGGGTGAGGTACAGTAAATCGCCTAGTGAAACGTCCTCCCTCTTGTTGCCCCGCATAGTTCTCTGCCTGTCATGCTCCTGTTGCTGCGTTTTGTGTTGTTGAGTTTGGCGCTGATGCCAAGAGTGGGGTGGGCTCAAACCCAAACCCCGGCCGACACAGTTGGGCGACGCGCGGTGTCGCGCCTCGACCGCACCCGCGTTGTGGTTCTCTACGATTCCCGCTATGCCATTATCAACTATAAGCTCACCACCATCAATGGGCTGAAGCTGGGCGTCGAGCTTAAGAACCGGATGCGCATGGGCGGCGCCATCTATTTCCTGAGCACCGGCGTGCCCACCCGCCAGCCCCGGCCCGACAACGCCGCCGAAGATGCCCCCGCCGAGTTGCGCTTTCGCTACCTGGCGGGCTATGGCGAATACGTACTGCTCGAAAACCGGCGCTGGGAGCTTGGCACGCAGCTGCAACTGGGCCTCGGCTCGGCCCGGGTGGCCTACACCACGGAGCAAGGCAATTTCAACCGGACGCCTCGCGAGTTCATGGGCGTGGTAGAGCCCTCGCTCACCGGGCACGTGCGGGTATTTCGCTGGGCCGGCATGGGCGCGGGCGTGGGGTGGCGGCAGCCCGTGTTTGTGCCCATTTCGGTGCAAAAGGAGCTCAACGGCCCAGTGTTTTACGTTCGGGCCAAGCTCTTCCTCGGCGACTTGCTGAAGGTTGTGCGCGGCAAGCAACGGCTCTTTACTCAGGAAGGCCTGCGGGATGAATAAGCCGTGGTCTTTCGTCTGATCACCAGCTGTCTGCAGGGAGTTATTTTTTGCTGGTAGCGTAAGCCAAGCCAGCCGACAAGTTTCCATTGGCTGGGCTGCGGCCGGCCACGCTAATGCTTTCGTAGGAGTAGGTGTAGGCCGTGGTGAAGGCCAGCCGTTGCGTAAGACGCACGGCCAGCGAGGCCGTGCCGTTGATGCGGTAGTCGGTGGTGGGGGCCCGCACGGCGGGCTGGTAGAACACCAGCGCATCGAGCGAGACCACGCCCCAGGTGAATTTGGTTTTGACGCGGGCCGAGTGGCGCAGCACCTGCCGGTGCAGGTCGGTGAGGTAGCGGGTGTCTTCGTACAGCACCAAGTAGCTCAGGTTGATTTCGTTGCGAAGCGAATCGGTATAGAGGTTGTAGCCCGCCCCAAGGCCATGCACCAGGCGCCGTTCTATGGCCCGCAGGTTACTGAAGCCCGCTTCGCTCAGGGCGTAGCCCCGGAACCGGCCCCGCTGGTACGAGGGCGTGAGCAATAGCAGTCCTTCCCGCTCTTTCAGGCGCGCATCCTGCCGCCCGTAGCTGAAATTAGCTCCCACCGGCAGCCGCCAGCGCCCGCCCCGAAACGCAAAGTTGGCCGTGTGGTTGGTGCTGAAAAACACGCGCTCCACGGTGCCCGTGGTATAAAGGCCGGTGAGGGCGGCGGTGTAGCGCAGGCCCCGTCCGCTGGCGTTGTAGGTTTCAAATTCGGTAGCCGGCACACTGCCAGCAGCGCCCGCCGTGGGGGCTACTTCGGGAGCAGCGGCGGTGTCAGCCGGTGCTGCGTTGACTGGGCGAGCGGTAGAGTCAGGTACGGTTTGGGCGTGGCCAACCAAGCGGGTGCCCACTAGCAAAAAGGCAGTTGCTAGCACTAGTAGAAGTCTTATCACACCGAAAACAACGGTTCTGCGGAGGCAAGGTTCTTTGCGCCCCGGGCTTTTTTCCTGCTCGCGGCTCCGCTTCGCCGGCTGCATCGGGCAGTAACCGGCAGGGGCCGAACGCAAAAGCGGCGCCTCCTGTCCGGAGGCGCCGCTTTCAAAAAGTTAAGGCTGGCCGGGTGGTTTCTCCTTAGTTGTAGTTCGGCAGCAGGCTGTACTTCTGCCCGTACTCCAGCATTTGCTTGGCAAAGTCAGTTGGGTATTCCAGCTTCACGTCGGTGACTTTGCCGTCGTTAATCGTCGGCACCAGGCGCGGCTGGATGAAGCCCTGGTAGGGCGCGATGTTGAGCTTTTTGTAGCGCTCCAGTACCTCTTTGTGCAAGGCCTGGTCGACTTGCACGCCGTAGGTTTCGATGAGGTTTTTGGCGGCGGCGTGGTCGCCTTCGCTCGTCACGCGCTGCAGCTCGCGCAGCAGCTGGCCGAAGAGCCCGCGCAGCTTGTCGTAGTCGTTGATGCGGACGTAGGTTTTGCCGTTCTGCTTCACCATCTCCACCACGTTGTCTTTTTTGCCTTTTTCATACACCCACTTGGCCACCATCTGGCGGTTGCGCATGTGGGCTTCTTCCACGGTTTCGCCGGGCTGCAGGCGGGTGAGCTGGGTCATGAGGCCGCCGCGCAGGTAGCCGTCGTACTCGGCCTTGGCCACATCGGCCGATTTGGTTACGCCGATTTCCTGCAGTTTGGGGTCGGGTAGGTAGTACAGCGCCACCAGGTCGGCACGGCCTTCTTCAATGGCCGAGGCGTAGCTCTTCAGGGTTTCTTTGGTGGTGCCCACGCCGGGGTTAATCTGGCCCGAGGCGTGGCCGATTACCTCGTGCATGTCGGTGTGCAGCTTGCCGGCCAAGGCGCCGTACTGACGGGCTCGGGTGCGCTCGGCATCGGTCAGGGCAAACTCGTCGAGCATGCCGGAGCTGGCGTTGGCCTGGTCGTAGGCTTCCACAATGTTGCCTAGGTTCACCGACTTCGAGCCGTGCGCAGCCCGAATCCAGGTGGCATTGGGCAGGTTGATGCCGATGGGCGTGGCCGGGGCCGCGTCGCCCGATTCGGCCACCACCGTTATTACCTTGGCCGTGATGCCCACCACGTTCTTTTTCTTGTGCTGGGGCAGAATGGTGGAATTGTCCTCAAACCACTGGGCCTGGTCGCCGATGGCCTTGATGCGCTTGGTGGCCTCTAAATCCTTGAAGGACACCACCGACTCGTAGCTGGCGCGGTAGCCCAACGGGTCGTCGTACACTTCAATAAAGCCGTTCACCACGTCTACCAGCGACTGTGTGTCCTTCACCCAGGCAATGTTGTATTCGTCCCAGGTCTTGAGGCTGCCGGTTTTATAGTAGCTGATGAGCTTGCTCAACGCCTCCTTTTGCTCGGCCGTTTCGGTCACAGTCAAGGCCTTTTCCAGCCAGAAGATAATCTTCTTGATGGCCGGGGCATACATGCCCTGGGCGCTCCACACCCGCTCCTCGAGCTGGCCCGCGCTGTTCTTCACCAGCTTGGAGTTCAAGCCATAGGATATAGGCTGCTGGTCTTTTTTATCAATTTTCTTGGCGTAAAAGGCTTCGGCTTCGGCCTGGGTCACGCCCTCATAAAAGTTAGTGGCCGAGGTCTGAAGCAAGTCGGCGCCGGCTTCCTGGTTCACCTGCTTCGCCGCTACGTTGGGGTCGAAGATGATGGGCGTGATAGCGGCCAGAAACTGGTCTACGGTTTCGTTGGGCTGCAGGGGCAGGGTTTTGGGGTCGGCGGCGCGCACCAGGCTGGCAAAGTAGTCGGCGCTGCACTCCGGCAGCATCTTGCGCGTGGAGTAGTGGTGGTGAATGCCGTTTGAGAACCACACGCGCTTGGCGTACACGTCAAATTTCTTGGCTTCATCAGCCTTATCGCCGCCACTCAGGTTCTGCTGATTGGCGGGGTACAGGGCCTCCAGGGTGCGCCGCACGCGCAGATTGTGCTTGTAGTTCTGGTCGTAAATGATGTCGCGCCCGCTCAGCCCCGCTTCGTAGAGATAATAAAGCAACTCCTTTTGCTTAGCTGGCAGCGCCTCGAAGCCCGGCACCTGGTAGCGCAACATGCGCAAGTCAGCAAACTGCTCGCTCACGACTTTGAAGTCAGATGTATCGGTGCTGGCGGTGGTAGCGGTGCTTTCAGCATCTGTTTTGTTGCTGGAGCAATGCACCAAGGATAAGGAGCCCAGCAGCAGCGCCGCGGGCAAAACCATTCGTTTCATAAAAAGATAATAGGTGGGAAAAAGCCCAGCAAAGCTAAGCCCGTTTCCGAAGCAGCAGAACGCTGTAGAGACGCATAATTGCGTCTCGGCGTTGAACGACTAGCGCCATAATAGTGCCCGTTACAGGAAGCCGTGACGGCGCGGACGCCGAGACGCAATTATGCGTCTCTACATCGGTTTACTTGCCTGCCTTGCGCAAGGTGCTGGCCCGGTCTAGCTTGCCATTGGCGGTGGTCTCAAATGCCGCCACGTACACCAGCTGTCGGGGGCGCTCGTACTTCTCCAGCCGCTCGGCCAGTAGAATTTGCAGCTGCTTTTCAGTTTCCGCGGGCAGGGCATCGCCTTCCACAAAAGCCGTCACCTGCTCGCCTAGGCGGGCATCGGGCTGGCCGGCCACAAAGCAGCGGCGCGACTCGCCAAGCTCGGCTAGGGCCACGTCCAGCACCAGCTCCACTTTCTCGGCCTGCACTTTCACACCACCCGAGTTGATGATGAAATCGGCCCGGCCCAGCCACTCAAACGTGTGGGCGTCGAGCAGATTCACCCGGTCGTTGGTCACCACCAACTGGTCATCGGTCACGTCGCCGCGCAGGGTTAGGCAGCCGCGCTCGTCCAGCCCAGCCGCAATGCCTGTAAGTACCCGGTAGTGAGTGGTGGTCTCGGGGCCATTGAGTCGGCGCAGGGCAATATGCGACACCGTTTCGGTCATGCCATAGGTGTGGTACACGGGCACGCGCAGCGTCTGGATTTCGCCGGCCAGCGTGCTGTCAACGGTTGCGCCGCCCACCAGCAGGGCACGCATTGGGTTGAGGCGCGGCGCTTGGTCCGCCGCGAGTATGGCCCGTAGTTGCAGGGGCACAAAGGCGGCAAAGTCAAACGCAGCATCGGCCGCCACCATGTCGAAGGGGTTGCCTTGTGGCTCTACTATAGTGAGGTGCATGTTGCGCTCCAGGCCGCGCACCAGCATCATCATGCCGCCTATGTATTCGCAGTTCAGGCACACCAGCGCCCGGTCGCCCGGGCCGAGGTCGAAAAAGTCGCCGGTGCGGGCCGCCGAGGCTTCCAGCTGCCGCCGCCGCAAAACAATGGGCTGCGGCGTACCCGTCGAGCCCGAAGTGTTGAGGTTGAATTCCTGGGTGCCGGTCAGCCACTGCCGCACAAAATCCAGCACCTTGGCTTCGTAGCCATTCACGGGCACGTCGAGCTGCGCCGGGTATTGCCGGATGGCAGCGTACTCAAATTCGCGGCCGTTGAGAAGGAGGGAGGTGGGCAGAGCGGTAGTCATGGGGCAAAGCTAGCGGCCACGGCTGCTTCCGTTCAGGGAACGGATTGTGTTGGTTGGGCCAACGTTTTGGCGCTTGGCGAAGAAGCGAATTTCGTAGCACTAAACTGTCAATCCAGCACAAAAGTTGGTACGAGGTAGGATGTTCAATTAACCAATGAACCCGCTTTTTGCCAACGCCTGTTATGTGGTTGTTTTTTTATTCTTTCTTGTCTTCAGGGTGAAATTTATAATAATCAGGTCGCTCTGTCTGCTGCCAAATAAATTTGTAGCTAGTCTCCACTACTTCAATGTCGAAAGGTCGTTTTACATAAAATATATTGTCAGAGTTACTTGTAATAACACTTGCTCCACTGATAACAAGCCCAGCTAAAATCCATACTACAATTGTTAGAATATTGTGAGGATTAATTTTTGTCAGAAAGCGGTTAATGCAAAATACTAATGCAAACAAAAATAAAAAGTAAGTCAAGAAGTCAATTATAAATTCTGTCGCGAAAATTTGCAAAGACATAGAAGTGTGCCAGCCGTCACAAACGAATGGAAATGGGAAACCGGCAAACAATGTGTCCGGTGCTTCAACGGGCAAAGCATACCACCATTTAGTAACTGTCGCAAATGAAATTACTGTCAGTGGAAGTATGAGTTTAAATGTCAACTGTTTCATATTTGTCGGTCTTTCTAAAATGCCGCATAACATTTAGAGTGCCGTTGCTGCAAAGCACACCAATAGCGGCAGTACTTCTTCAGGACGCGATGCGCTTGCATAAAGCAAACCGGGTGTGATTACGCAACTGCTACACTGTGTCAAGAATTTGGCCGCGCGGCCCCACAGCAGCTTCAGACCTTTTTCCTCCTCTTCAGCTGCTTCGCAATAAACCGGTCAGTCATCTTCTCCAATATGGCCAGCGTAACCGTGCCATTAGAAAGCACCATGTCGTGAAAGGCCCGCACATCGAAGTCCGCTTTCAAGGCGTTTTCGGTCCTTGTCCGCATTTCCTTGATTTTCAACTCACCCATTTTGTAGGCCAGCGCCTGCCCCGGCCACAAAATGTAGCGGTCTACTTCGGTGTTCACCTCGTGCAGCGACAGAGCCGTGTTATCGGCCAGGTAGGTTACGGCCTGCTCGCGTGTCCAGCCTTTGGCATGAATGCCCACGTCAATTACCAGTCGGCAGGCCCGCCACATTTCGTAGGTCAGGCGGCCAAACCTGCTGTAGGGGCTCTTGTACAGGCCCATTTCATGCCCCAGGTACTCGCTATACAAGCCCCAGCCTTCTCCAAACGCATTGATGTACAGGCGCCGCCGGAATTCCGGCAGGTTGGTAAGTTCCTGGCTAAGCGCATTCTGCAGATGGTGGCCCGGCACGGCCTCATGCAGTGTGAGCGACTCAAGCGTGTATAGCGTCCGGCTGGGCAGGTTGAAAGTGTTTACCCAATATTCTCCCGCCCGTTTGCCAGTTATCGGTGCTCCCGAATAACGACCCGTCGTGTAGTTCGGTGCCAGGTATTCGGGCACCGGCACCACTGTAAAAGGCTGGCGCGGCAGCTTCCCAAACAGTGTGGGCAGCTTGCCCTCAATGGTCTTGGCAATGTAGGCGGCTTCTTTCAGCAACTCATCGCCGGTTTTGGGGTAAAACTGCGGGTCGTTCCGTAAAAAATAAACGAATTCCTTAAAGCCGCCTTTAAATTTCACGTCCTGAATCACCTGGTCCATTTCGGCTTTGATGCGCGCTACCTCCCTCAGGCCCAGCTGATATACCTGTTCCGAGGTCAGGTTGGTGGTCGTGTAGTGGCGCACCCTGTTCTCATAGTAAGCCTGCCCGTTGGGAAACTGGGTTGCCCCCAAGCTGGCGCGGGCTTTCGGCAGGTATTCCCTTTCAAAGAACTCCTTGATTTTTTGGTAGCTACTGATAACGTCTTTCGTCACCACTGCCTTCGCTTCAGCTTGAAATACAGCCCAGTCGGACTCGCTAATGGCTGCCGGCTTTTTAATAAAGGGCTTCCAGAAAACCGATTTCTCCGGGGCGTCCACAATGTGCTGGGTATAGCTCGAGGCGTACCGCAGCATCACCTCTTTGGGCTGGGTGATTCCCATGGATATCCCGGTGCGCATAAGCTGCAGGTTTTCATCCACGAACCGCGGAATATCCTTCAGAACCAGAATGTATTGCTCGGCGTCTTTTCGGGAGTTAATGGTCGTATTCCCCCGGGAAGCCAGCCTGGCATGAAAGCCAGCATCGGTGAGCAGCGGGTTCAGGTACGATTTGTATTGATAGTCCGACAGCTCGTCCTGCACTTCATGGCGCAACAACTCCAGGTTAATCTCATCTTCAAACGAGAGCGACTTGCGGTTTATCTGCTGCAAACCGGCGTCTATTTTCTTGTAGAAGGAGTGCTTCGCCAGGAAAGCAGCCTCGGTATGAGAGCCCAGCAGGTGGGTGCTGCTGCTGTCGCGCCGCCTTGCCTGCGTTTCAAAATCCTTGATGCTGCTCAGCGCCCCCGCAATGTCTTTGTGAAGCTTCTGCTGCGCATGAAGCTCAGAAGAAAGCGGGAATAACGCCAAGGCAAGTAATAAAGAGCGGCTCATTATTGATTTTATATAGGTTCAGGCCTAACGTTTGCAGTTCTATAAGTGAAGATTCGACGTTTCCATTTTCGCTGAAACGCTCTTCCCCGCTCGCTTGCCCCAAAAGCTGAAGGTAGCCAGTGGCTCGCGTTGCGCCTGCCTATGCAGTGGCAGTATTGCCCAAGCCACTTGCCCTGGCCTGGAAAACGAGGCAGCGGGGCGTCACCGGGCCCCAGCGCTAGCTGAGCAGCCAGCGCTGGTAGGTGGTGGCCGTGGGCGTAAGCCGCCAGCACAGCGCCACCAGCATGGCACCCGCCGCGAGCATGTCGAAGGGCTTGTGCGTGACAACGTAAGAGGCCAGCAAGGGCAGGGGCACCAGCGCCAGTAAGCTGTTACGCAGAAATAAACGGCCTTGGTAAATGCGCATATTTCCTTCGGGGAGCCGCCGCAGGTTAGGCCGCATCCGTCGGTAAAGTGAATAAAGCAGCAGCCCTGCCACCGGCAGCAACGCTACCAGCACCAGCAGCGCGGGCCAGGTGGCGAGGTGGGGCTCCAGGGTCTGGCCCGCGGCGGCATGGCTCCCAGCCATCAGCACCACGCATCCCATCAGGAGGCCCTGCACCGGGTAATGCAACCAGTGCTGCCACTGAAGGCGGCGGATGGCTTTGCGAAAGTCAGCGTCCGTCATGTCCGGTATCTCAGCATAATAGGGACTCTTATCCCCTTGTCGCAATAGGTACGGTACGTACGGGGGAGCACTGCTCCGAGGTTAAGGTTTACGAATAAAGAGCAGTGAATTTAAGTAGAAAAACGATGAGCACGACTGGCTACCGGCAGGGCGCGCCCCGGTTTTCAGCGAGCCCTTATTTGCTTTTGTGGCCGGGCTCATAAATAAGCCGCAAAAAGCTGCTAAATCGCTCGTTTTCTCTTTTAATCGGGATGCCGGTAACAATACCAATCAATAGGTTGTCGGCCAGCCCAACCCGCATCTGAGGGCGGATGGTCATGTCGAAATCGTTTCGGCCCAATTCTTTATTAAACTCAACTCCAATAAAATTTCTAGTGCCATCAATCATGTAATGAAAGTTGGAGTTTATCTGCCAGATGGTGTGCCTGCCCTGAGTTGCATTGCTCGCAAAGTGGTGGAATAATTGTGGGCCAGTATAAAGGAGGGTGTGAAAATTTTGGCCCCAGCGCTTGGCTGCCACAAAGAAGGGGTTGTAGACATTCCCGGTAAATAGCCGCTCTCTTCCATAGCTACTAAAATTGTTGAGCTCAAATTCGTGGATATATCCAACGGCCATTGATGTATTTAATTTATCAGAAACGAAGAAGGAATACTGAGCCGCCAGTTTGAAGCTACTCAGCTTGCTTTTTGGTGCAGCTACTGATTTTTCAGTGGGATAGCTAATTGAAAAAGGCAATTCAATTTCCAATCCTAATCTGTCGATTGGAGCAAATTCGTATTCTACGAGAGCAATGTATTCGTCAAAATTCTTATTGTCGGTTATGCCTACCCCAACGTTCCATTCTTTTTCGCCTTTTCGAGCTCCAAGGTCCCGTATTAGGTCGATATAAAGCGGCTCGGCGTGCAAGACTTTGTCACGGCCTGGCTTGTCTTCTGTTTCCCTAATATAAATGCTGTCCAGTTTATCGTTTTTTAATTGAGTGCTATCGGCATTCTGTGCATTTGAGCTGCCTATGGTCAGAAAAAATAGAATTAGTAGTGCGGGTAGTTTCATGTATTTCCGAAAGGGTATGCGCATGATATTACATCAGGCGTGAAAAGGTATTCAAAGCAGCTTTAAGTAATTTTGGTGTTGAATATTTTTAAAAAAAAGATACAAGAAGCCTAGAAATTGCATCGGAAAAAGCCAGTTTAGAAGGCCGTCCGCTAAGCTTTCGACGCCATAAGGGCATACACCATTGGTATTTTATTGCTTAGGGTTTTTATGCGGTATTTATTGGGTTCAAATTCTACAGTATTTCTAAAACAATTGTATGGAGAGTAGTCGAATTCCTTAAATGCATGTAGCATTAAACCATTGTCGAGTAAGCTTGTCAGGACCTCGCCGATGCTGTGGTTCCACGTCACGCATTTTTGGTCAATTGGGGCACCCCGGTCTGCGTAAGTCCCCGTTTCTGTTTCCACAATCGGTCCCGTATTGAAGTAGTTATAATCGATTTTATCAAAGTTGTCGTCAAACATCCACACTACCGGGTGAAATTCTGCGAACACGAATTTGCCTCCAGGCTTTAAAGCTGCTGCAATGACTTTTGCCCACTTATCCAGGTCGGGCAGCCAGCCTATGGTGCCATAGCTGGTAAAGACAACATCAAATTGCTGGTCGAGCCGTGCGGGTAGTTCATAGATGTTGCAGCAGATAAATTCAGCATTTGCGCCGGCTGCTTTGGCAAGGGCCTCGGCTTGCTCAATGGCTTTGTCGGAAAGGTCTACACCAGTTGGTATAGCACCTAATCTAGCCAGGGAAATCGTGTCTTGTCCAAAATGACACTGCAAATGCAAAAGGCTCTTGCCCTGTATATCGCCAAGTAGTTCGAGTTCAATTTGATTGAGCGAACTATTGCCCTTTAGGAAGCCTTCAACATCATAAAACGCTGAATTTACGTGGAAGTCCGTTCGTTTATTCCAAGAGTCTCTGTTGATTTCAATGTAGTCCATAACTCGTTTGCAGAAGTAGGTTAGGAATTGTCAATCGCAGCAATCTTGACTGCCTGCTGGCTTTTCTTGGATTTGAGTGATACATTTTCCACCACTAAAACCGCTACAAACCCGGCAGTATAAATTGCCATATCGGCCCACGAAAACGAGCTTCCAAGCAGGGTACGGGCCAGTCGTGAGTGTTGAAAGCCTAGGTGGTGTAATAAATTAAAGTACTGCAGTCCCTCAACTAAATAAGATAATAGCAGAACAAGGAGTGCTGCTGGAAGAAACCGGATAGCAAAAAAGCTTTTGACGAAGCAGTAAAGCAGCAATACAACTAAAAAATCACCGACATAAGGCCGGACTATTCGGTCGTGTACATAAAGTGCAATAATTGCCTCAATAACAAATAGTACAATGGTGGGGTAAAAGTATTTGCTATTAAATCTCAAGCTGCTGGTTGGTTCGTTCAGGTTAAAAATTCACTGACTCGCGGTGCAATTTCGAACCGCGAGTCAGTAACACGAAAACGAAAAGTAAGCACAAAAAAAGGCCTGCATGAACTGCAGGCCTTTTTTTGTGCTCTAAAGCAAACGCTTGCTTACGGAAACTTGGGAAACTTCGAGAAGTCGGGCTGGCGCTTCTCCATGTAGGCGTTGCGGCCTTCCTTGGCCTCGTCGCTGAGGTAGTAGAGCAGCGTGGCGTTGCCGGCCAGCTCCTGAATGCCAGCCTGCCCGTCGAGCTCGGCATTGAACGACGACTTGAGCATGCGCAGCGAAAGCGGACTTTTCTGGAGAATCTTGTGGCACCAGGCCACGGTGGTTTCTTCGAGCTGGTCGAGCGGCACCACTTTGTTGACGAGGCCCATGTCGAGGGCCTCCTGAGCGTCGTACTGGTCGCAGAGGTACCAGATTTCGCGCGCTTTTTTCTGGCCCACCACGCGGGCCAGGTAGGAGGCCCCAAAGCCGCCGTCGAACGAGCCCACGTTGGGGCCGGTTTGGCCGAAACGGGCGTTGTCGGCCGCAATGCTCAGGTCGCACACCACGTGCAGCACGTGGCCGCCCCCGATGGCCCAGCCCGCCACCATGGCAATCACCGGCTTGGGAATGGTGCGGATGATGCGCTGCAGGTCGAGCACGTTGAGGCGGGGCATGGCGTCTTCGCCTACGTAGCCGCCGTGGCCGCGCACGCTCTGGTCGCCGCCCGAGCAAAAGGCCCGGCCACCTTCGCCCGTAAGGATGATGACGCCGATGTCGGTGCGGTCGCGGCAGATGTTCATCGCCTCAATCATCTCCTGCACCGTGAGCGGCGTAAAGGCGTTGTGTACTTGCGGCCGGTTGATGCTGATTTTGGCGATGCCGCCGTGCTGCGTGAAAAGGATTTCACGGAACTCCTTAATGGGACTCCACTGAATGGTTTCTGGCATAGAAAGTTGTCATTCTGAGCGCAGCGAAGAATCTTATCACGTCCGCGCCGCTGGGATTTAAAAAGCCGAAAGGGAAGCCGTGATAAGATGCTTCCTTCGTCAGCATGACAGATTAGGAAAAAGCTTGTTTTACCGCCGCCCGGTATTCCGCAAAAAAGGCCGCGTTGGTTTTGCTATCGGTGAAAATTTCAAGGATGGCCGCGCCGCTTTCGGCCGCAAAGAAAACCGGTAGCGCGGCAGCAAGTTCTTCAAACGTTGAAACGGGGAAGTAGCGCAGGTTAAAATCCCGCGCCGTGTTCTCCGCCGTCAGCATCTGGCGCGTCTCAAAAAACTCCTCCAGCTCCGGCTGCTGCCGCGGTCCATCGATGAGGCGGAAGATGCCACCGCCGTGGTTGTTGAAGAGCACGACGCGCATATTGGGTGTAGGATAGTTGTGCCAGAAGGCGTTGCGGTCGTAGAAAAACGCCACGTCGCCGGTGAGGAGGACCACCGGGCGCTGCGGCTGGGCCAGGGCTGCACCCACGGCGGTGGAGTTGCAGCCGTCGATGCCGCTAGTGCCGCGGTTGGCGAAGACTTCGATTTGCCGGCCCGCTGGGATGCCGATGATGTTGGCGTAGCGCACGGCCATGCTATTGGCCAGGTGCAGGGCTGTGTTTTCCGGGAGTTGAGCGAGCGTGCGGTGAAAGGCCGAAAACTCATTGAATGGCGGATTGGAAGCAGAGAAGAAGTCGCTCAAAAACGAGTGCGCAGCAGTTTCGGCTTGTTGCCAATCCGATGCCCCATTCATTTCAATAGAAACCGGTTTAACTGCCAATCCGGCAAAAAAAGCGGCCGGCTCACTCCTTACTATAGAAGTTAAGCTGCGAAAAGTGTCTGCTACTGCCCCGCTGGCCTGGATGTGCCAGTGCTGCTGCGGAACCGCCTCACGCAGGTACAGTTTCAGGCTTTTCGAAATCAGCGACTGGCCAAAGGTGATAAGCAAGTCGGGCCGCAGGGTCTCTTTTTGCTCTCTGCTTAGCCCAGCTAGGAAGACATCATGCTTCCCGACGAGAGAACTCCCGATGCCATCCATATTGCCAATGGTATCGGCTACCACCGTGACCCCATATATAGCCGCAAATGCCAGCAAGGCTTGGTTTAGCTTCTCATCGGCGGCATGTTGGCCGGCTACAACTAATACCCGCTTGGTGGAGAGTAATTGCTGGGTAAATTCAGAAATGGCAGCCTTGGAAAGGTCGGTTGAGAGCGACGGCTCGTGCGTGATTTTTACGTCCTTCTCATACCCGATTTTATCGTCTGCCTTCGGATAAAACGGCTCGCGCAGCGGCACATTCACCTGCACCGGCCCAGCGGGCGCAGCTTGTGCCAGGTTGATAGCTTCGTTGACAATGCGCGCCGAATGCCACTTGGCATCTGCGTGCGAGGTGTCAACCGGAAACTCAAATTCGCCCTTGGCGTGCGCGCCGTACAAATTGCGCTGCCGAATGGTTTGCCCATCAAGCTGGTCTATCCATTCCGGCGGCCGGTCGGCGGTAAAAATCACCAGCGGAATGTGCTGAAAAAACGCCTCCGCCACAGCCGGCGCGTAATTCAGACCCGCTGTGCCGGAGGTGCAGACCAGCGCCACCGCGCGCCGCTGGGTCTGCGCTATGCCGAGGCCGATAAAAGCCGCCGCCCGCTCATCGGGTACCACGCGCACCGTAAGAGCCGGGTGGCGGGCAAAGGCCAAGGTGAGGGGTGCCGAACGGGAGCCGGGCGACAGCACCACATCGGTGATGCCATGCTGGGCGCAGATTTCGGCAATGTTATAAACTGCTTGCATAAGTAACCCCAACTTCGAGTTGGCAGGTCGTTAAACGGTTGTTGTAGTATAAAGCTGCTTGGCGCAAACGGACTTGAACTAAAAAAAGGCGCTAGAGCACGGCCGCAATGGTCTGCAATTTCATTTGAGTTTCCTCCCATTCGCGCTCCGGGTCCGAATCCACCGTCAGGCCGGTTCCGGCATACAGAATGGCTTCGTCGGCGCGCACCTGCAGGCAGCGCAGGTTCACGTAGAGGCGCGCAACGCCGGGCGCGGCCACATTCACCGGGCCCAGGAAGCCGCTGTAGTAAGCGCGGTCGTAGCCCTCGTGTTTTTGCAAAAAGTCCATGGCAGCGGCTTTGGGCATGCCGCCCACGGCGGAAGTAGGGTGTAGCAGCCGTAGCATATCGGTGCCCAGCGACGGAAAGGGTACGTGTTTCAGGCTCACCTCAAAGTCGGTGCGCAAGTGCAGCAGTTCCCCCGCAACCACCGTGCGCGGGCCGGTTTCCTGGTATTCTCGCAACCGCAGCTGCTTGAAGCAGTTCACGATGTAGCGCGCCACCAAAGCTTGCTCTTCGATTTCTTTCTGGCGCCAGATGGCCGTGCGGGGCATGAACTCGGCCGTGAGGGGCTGGGTGGCGGCCAGCGCCATGGTGTGGAACGTGCCGTCGGCCGTTACTTCGGCCAGAACCTCGGGGGTGGCGCCCAGCCAAGTGCCCACGCCGGGCGCGCTCACCAGCGACACAAAACCTTGCGGATACTTCTGCTCCAAGTCGATAAAGGCTGCTAAAGGGTCAAATCCAGCAGGCAGTGGGCGGCGGGCAGCGCGGGAGCTCACCACTTTCACCACTTCCTTGTTTTCAATAGCGGCTACTCCGACGCGCACCAATTCCTTATACTCGGCCTCGGTGGCGGCGTGGGGAACAGTAGGCGTGGCGTAGTGCCAGGCTAGGTGCTCCAGGGGTGCCGCGGCCAGCCAAGCGCTGAGGGCCGGCACCAAGTCGCGGGCAGCGGGCGCTACGGCCACCAACTCGGCCTGGGCGGCATCAAAGAGCACATCGGCGGGCAGAAACAGGGCCGGGTTGAGGTCCGACTCGCGGAAGGGAAAGAAGGCAAAGCCTGCGGGTGCCTGAGCATCAAGTGCGGGCGGCAGGCCAGTGAAAGTCGCCTCCAGCGAACGCGCCACCAGTAGTCGCGGCTGCGCTGCCCCGGGCTCGCGCCAGATGGCCAGGGGCCGGCCCGTACGCAGGGCTCCCGCCGCCAAGTGGCTCAACCGGGCCAAAGAGGAGAGGCCCGCCGCGGCGGCCGGCCACTTCAGTTGCCGATAGTCGCTGGTGCCCATTAGGCGGTTTTTGCGGCGGCCGGCAGGTCAATCACGGCCATGGTGATGCGGCTGATGCAGACCAGGGCGCCGGTTTCTTCGTGCGTAATGCGGATTTCCCATACCTGGGTGCTGCGGCCTACGTGCACCGGCGTGGCACGGCCGCATACCCAGCCGTTGCGAACCCCCTTAATATGATTGGCGTTAATTTCCAGGCCCACAGTGGCCTGCCTGGTACGGTCCACGCGCAGCGAAGCGGCGATGCTGCCCAGCGTTTCGGCAAACGCCACCGAGGCACCGCCGTGCAGCAGGCCCATGGGCTGGTGGGTACGGCCATCAACCGGCATACGGCCTTCGAGGTAGCTCTCTGTCACGGCAGTAATTTCGATGCCGAGGGCATCGGCCAGAGTCGGGCGGGAAGCCGTCCAGCTTTTCACTTCTTCCAGGGTCATAGGACAGGGGAGGACAGGCGAGCACGGGCGGAAAGCCCCGTTCGCCACGAATAAATTCAGATTAATGACCAACGGCCGGGGTTAAAACCCCGTACTTTGACAGATTGTTGACGCAAGTTCACGCAAAACTACCACTCAACGTGAGGCCCCGGACCATCTTCCTTCTACGCCACGGCCAGACCGATTTTAACGTGCAGGGCATTGTGCAGGGCAGCGGCGTCGACTCGAGTCTGAACGAGACCGGCCGGCGCCAGGCCGCGCAGTTCTTTGCCGCCTATGGGCACATGCCGTTCGACAAAGTGTACACGTCGGCCCTGCGGCGTACGCAGGAGTCGGTGCAGCAGTTTCTGGACTTGGGACTGCCGCACGAAGCCCATGCGGGCCTCAACGAGATAAGCTGGGGCGTGCGCGAAGGCACGCGCATTACCATGGAAGAAGATGCCGAATACCGCCAGGTATTGGCCGATTGGGCAGCCGGCCGCACCGATTCGCGCCTTACTGGAGGAGAAAGTCCCGAAGAAGTAGCTGCCCGGCAACGCCCGTTTATTGAGCTTCTGAAATCCCGCCACGACGAAGAAACGGTACTCGTCTGCATGCACGGCCGCGCCATGCGCGTCATGCTGTGCCAGCTGCTAAACTACCCGCTCTATTGCATGGAAGGCTTCGAGCACAGCAACTTATGCTTGTACAAGCTGGAATTCACCGGGACGGTATTTACGGTGAAGAACTTCCTCGATGTGGCGCATTTGCAGGTGCTGGCTTAGCGCAGAGCTTAGCGCGGCGGAAGAAGATTTGACAAAGTTTGCCTAGCATTTTGCCCGCGAAACCTCGCGATAATTGTGTGCCCAACTTTTCGGGCTAATTTTGGCCTCCTCAATACAAGCGCGACAAACTGATGGCCGAAATCATAAAAATGCCCAAAATGAGCGACACGATGACCGAAGGGACCATCGCTGCTTGGCTCAAGAAAGTGGGTGATAAAGTTAAATCCGGTGATATCCTGGCCGAAGTCGAGACCGACAAAGCCACCATGGAACTGGAGAATTACGAAGACGGTACGCTCCTGTACATTGGGCCGAAAGAAAAAGAGTCTGTCGTAGTTGATGGAATTTTGGCCATTGTTGGCAAAGAGGGCGAAGATTTCTCGGCCCTGCTAGCCGGAGCTACCGGCGGCGCCCCCGCGGCCGAGGCTCCCAAAGCGGAAGCTGCCCCGGCCGCCGAAGCTCCCAAAGCAGAGGCTGCTCCTGCTCCCGCCGCGCCGGCTCCCGAAGCGCCCAAAGCTGCGCCTGCCGCGCCTGCCAATGGCAAAAAAGCTACCGTGGTGCGCATGCCCAAAATGAGCGACACGATGACCGAAGGCACCATTGCCGCTTGGTTGAAAAACGTGGGCGACAAAGTAAAATCGGGCGATGTGCTGGCTGAAGTCGAAACCGACAAGGCCACCATGGAGCTGGAAAACTACGAAGACGGCACCCTGCTCTACACCGGCCCGAAGGCCGGCGAAGCCGTCCCGGTTGATGGCATCCTGGCTATTATCGGCGAAGAAGGCGCCGACATTGAAGCTCTGCTAGGCGGCCAAAGCGGTGGTGCTACCCCCGCCGAAGCCCCTAAAGCTGCCGAAGCACCACAAGAAGCTGAAGCGCCCGCTACTCCTGCCGCCCAACCTGCGCCCGCCGCAGCAGCAGCGCCTAGTGGTCGCATCCTGGCCTCGCCGCTCGCCAAGAGCATAGCGAAGGAAAAAGGTATCAACCTCTCGCAGGTTGTGGGCACCGGCGACAACGGCCGCATTGTGCAGCGCGACGTGGAGAACTTCAAGCCCTCGGCTGCAACTGCTGCTCCGGCTACCCAAGCGGCGCCCGCTGCTGCCCCCAGCCCGGCTGCCGCTCCAGCCGCCGTTGCTGCGCCACAAGCTGCTCCGGCAGCCGCCGCTACCGAAGGTACTTACACCGACACCCCCGTGTCGCAGATGCGCAAGGTGATTGCCAAGCGCCTGTCGGAAAGCTTGTTCACGGCTCCGCATTTCTATCTCACGATGGAAATCAACATGGACAAGGCCATGGAAGCACGGGTGCGTCTCAACGAACTGTCGCCGGTGAAGCTTTCCTTCAACGACTTGGTGCTGAAGTCGGCTGCCGTGGCGCTGCGCCAGCATCCGGTGGTAAACTCCTCGTGGCTCGGCGATAAAATCCGTCAGAACAAGCTCATCAACATCGGTGTGGCCGTGGCCGTGGACGAAGGCTTGCTGGTGCCCGTGATTCGTAACGCCGACCAGAAAGGCCTGTCGCAAATCGCCACCGAAGTGAAAGAGCTAGCCGGCAAAGCCAAGAGCAAGAAGCTGCAGCCCGCTGAATGGGAGGGCAGCACCTTCACCATCTCCAACCTGGGCATGTTCGGCATCGACGAATTCACGGCCATCATCAACCCGCCCGACGCCTGTATCCTGGCCGTGGGCGGCATCAAGCAGACGCCCATCGTCAAAGACGGCCAGATTGTGGTCGGCAACATCATGAAGGTGACGTTGAGCTGCGACCACCGCGTGGTGGACGGTGCCACTGGCGCCGCCTTCCTCCAGACCCTGAAAGGCCTGCTGGAAGATCCCATGCGCATGCTTATTTGATTGAATATTTCCCCATGAAAAAAACCAGCTCTAACCGGCTGGTTTTTTTTTGCTGGAAAGCATTAGCTTGCGAAAAATAGGACAATGCCAATTGTCCTTTGCTACTCAGCTTAAGTCAATCACTCTTTCTACTATTTTCATGAAGAACAGCTTACTTATACCCTTAATCTGTGTGGTCAGCAGCACTGCTTGGGGGCAAAGCGCTAGCCTGAGCGGCCAGGTACTGGACCCCACTGGCCGGCCCGTTATCGGGGCTACGGTGGTGGAAAAAGGCACCAATAACGGCACGGCCACCGACGGCGAAGGCCGTTTCACCTTACGTACTCGCACGGCCCAGCCGCGGCTCGTAATCAGCTCGTTGGGCTACGCCACCAGAGAGGAAGTGGCCACTGGCGGCTCGCTTAGCATCAGCCTGGCCGAAAGCAGCACTAGCCTCGATGCCGTGCAGGTGGTGGGCTCGCGCAGCGCCAACCGCTCCGTCACCGATTCGCCTTCGCCCGTAGATATCATTGACATTCGGGAGGTGACGGCCAAAACCGGCCAGCTCGATGTGAACCAGCTGCTGCAGTTTGTGGCGCCGTCGTTCAACTCGAACCGCCAGACTGGCTCCGACGGCGCCGACCACGTGGACCCCGCTTCTCTACGCGGCCTCGGCCCTGACCAAACCCTGGTGCTGGTGAATGGCAAGCGCCAGCACCAGTCGGCGCTGGTAAACCTGTTTGGCTCGCGCGGCCGCGGCAACACCGGCACCGACCTGAACGTGATACCGGCCGCTTCCATCGAGCGGATTGAGATTTTGCGCGACGGCGCTGCGGCTCAGTACGGCTCCGATGCCATTGCCGGTGTCATCAACATTGTGCTGAAAAGCTCCGTGAAAGAACTCACGGCCAGCGCCAACTACGGCGTGTATGATGCGAAGTACCGCCGCGACGACAAGCGCTTCGATGGGGGCAACTTCAACGCCAACGTCAACTACGGCGTGGGCCTGGGCGAGAACGGCAGCTTTATTAATGCCACGCTCGATTACAACAAGCGCCAGCACACCCAGCGGGCCAACGTGCCGTCGCCCAATGGCTTGGCGCGCCGCGAGTACGGCGACCCGGAAATCTCTAACGCTTCGCTGTACCTGAACTCGAAGTTTGCGCTCAGCAATAAGGCGCACGTTTATGCCTTTGGCGGACTAAACAAGCGCAAGGGCGATGCCTACGCCTGGACTCGTTTTGCCGATGATGACCGCAACGTGCCCGCCATCTACCCTGACGGCTTCGACCCGATTATCTCCAGCGACATTCTGGATGCCTCGGCCGTGGCCGGAGTGCGCACGTCGCTAGGCGAGTGGGAGCTGGATATCAGCAACAATTTTGGTTCCAACCGCTTTGAGTACGGTCTGCGTAACACGTTGAATGCGTCGAAGGGTGCTGCCTCGCCCACTTCCTTCAACGCCGGCGGTTTCCAACTGCAGCAAAACGTGGTGAACGTGGGCCTTACGCGCAACTACAAAACTGTGCTACAAGGTCTCAACCTGGCGGCTGGTGCCGAGGCGCGGCGCGAATGGTATTCGCTGTTTGCAGGCGAGGAAGGCTCTTATCGCAACTACGACCCCAACCTGTCCGGGGGCTCCCAGGGCTTTCCGGGCTACCAGCCCAGCGACGCAATCAAGGCGCAGCGCGACAACCTAGGCGCCTACGTTGATGCTGAGCTGAGCGTGACCCAGCGCTGGTTGCTGGCGGGTGCTCTGCGCTTTGAAAACTATAGCGACTTCGGCAGCACCCTGAACTACAAAGCGTCGACCCGCTACAACGTGACGGATTTCCTGACCGTGCGCGGCACGTTGAGCACCGGCTTCCGGGCGCCTTCGTTGGCTCAGAAAAACTTCAATTCTACCTTCACCAACTTCATCAGCGGCAGCCCGGTGGAGGTGCTGCTGGCCCGCAACAACAGCGCCGTTACCCAGAAACTGGGAATTCCATCGCTGAAACAGGAAACCTCCACCAGTGCCAACGTGGGCTTCACCAGCCGCCTAGGCTCGTCGGTGAACCTGACCGTGGATGGCTACTACATCAAGGTGAAAGACCGGGTGGTCCTCACCAGCCAATTCAGCGCCGACGACCCCGTGATTGGGGCCGACCTGGTGGCACTGAACGTGGACCAGGCACAGTTTTTCGCCAATGCCGCCGATACTCGCTCCCTGGGTCTCGACGTGGTGCTCAATCATTTTGTGGCCGTGGGCACTGGTCGCCTAACCTCCACGGTGGCAGCCAACTTCAACAGCCTCCGCATCGACCGGGTACAGACCTCCGGCCGCCTGGTAGGACGCGAAGACGACTTTTTTGGCCCGCGCGAGCAAGCTTTTGTGAAGGCCTCGGCACCGCCTTCCAAAATCAACCTCACCTTCGATTATCAGGTGAGCCGCTGGGGTGCTTTGCTGCGTTTCGTACGCTTCGATGAGGTGACTCTGCTCGATTTTGACAATGAGCCAATGAAATACGACTCGCGCATCACCACCGACCTCACGCTGAGCTATGCGCTGACTCCGCACCTGCAACTGGCAGTAGGCAGCTCCAACCTGTTTGGCGTATTCCCCACGCTGTTTGACCCGCAGCGCACGGAAACCGGTGGCGCCTGGGACCCGGTGCAGATGGGTTCCAATGGCCGTTTCCTCTTCGGCAAATTGCAGGCGCGCTTTTAACTTATTTACTGCGTGTTGGTTAAGCCTTGTCAGCCGCCCGGTCTCAACGACCGGGCGGTTTGGTTAAGCAGCACCGCGTAATTTTGCCACTTGCCCCAATACCGTGGTGCCAGCGTGTTAACTGCTATTAATAAATGACTAAAATTCGTTCTACCACCGTTCTCGGCATCCGCCACAACGGCGAAGTAGCCCTCGGCGCCGACGGCCAGGCCACCATGGACAAGCACGTAGCCAAGAACAACGTGCGCAAAATCCGCAAGCTCCAGGATGGCAAAATCGTGACTGGTTTTGCCGGCTCCACGGCCGATGCCTTTATGCTGCTCGACAAGTTTGATGAAAAGCTGAACGGCTACGGCGGCAACCTCAAGCGCGCCGCCATCGAGTTGGCCAAGGAGTGGCGCAAAGACCAGTACCTGCGCAAGCTGGAAGCCATGATGGTGGTGGCTGACCGCGACGAGCTGCTCATCCTTAGCGGCACCGGCGACGTATTGGAACCAGATACCGACGTAGCCGCCATCGGCAGTGGCGCCATGTATGCCCAGGCGGCGGCGTTGGCACTAAAAAAGCACGCACCGCATTTATCAGCCCGGCAAATGGTGGAAGACGCTCTTCACATTGCCGCTGATATCTGCATTTATACCAATCATAATTTGATGATTGAGTCGCCTATTTAATCTGTCATGCTGAGGAACGAAGCATCTTATCACGGCTGCGTTTCCTAGCTCATTCATTTCCTTGCCGCGCGGACGTGATAAGATTCTTCGCTGCGTTCAGAATGACAAACTACCCCACATGCAAGTAACCAACTTCCTCCGCCATCACTTCCGCCACTTCAACGCCGCCGCGCTGATTGACGCCGCCGATGGCTACAACAAGCACCTGGCCGAAGGTGGCAAGATGATGATAACCTTGGCCGGTGCCATGAGCACCGCCGAACTCGGTATCCAACTGGCCGAGCTCATTCGCCAGGACAAGGTGCAAATCATCAGCTGCACCGGCGCCAACCTGGAAGAAGACATCTTCAACCTCGTGGCTCACGATTTCTACGAGCGGGTGCCGAACTATCGCGACCTCACCGCCGCCGACGAAACCGCGCTACTCAAGCGCCACATGAACCGCGTCACCGACACCTGCATCCCCGAGGAAGAGGCCATGCGCCGCATCGAGCACACCGTGCTCAAGTTCTGGGAAAAGGCCGACAAGACCGGCGAGTCGTACTTCCCGCACGAATTCTTCTACCAGATTCTGCTCTCGGGCGAGCTGGAGCAGTACTACCAAATTGACCCAAAAAACTCGTGGATGCTGGCCGCGGCTGAGAAAAACCTGCCCATCATTTGCCCGGGCTGGGAAGACTCGACCCTCGGCAACATCTACGCCGGCCACGTGATGAGCGGCGACGTGAAAAACGTGCACACCATGCGCACTGGCATTCAGTACATGATGTACCTGGCCGACTGGTACACCGCCCAGGCCACTGATGAAAGCAAAGTGGGCTTCTTCCAGATTGGCGGCGGCATTGCCGGGGACTTCCCCATCTGCGTAGTGCCCATGCTGCACCAGGACCTTGGCCGCCACGAAGTGCCTCTGTGGGGCTACTTCTGCCAGATTTCGGATTCCACCACCAGCTACGGCAGCTACTCCGGCGCCGTGCCCAACGAAAAAATCACCTGGGGCAAGCTCGGCGAGCACACGCCGAAGTTCATCATCGAAAGCGACGCGACCATAGTGGCGCCGCTGGTGTTTGCCATCGTGCTGGGGCAGTAATTGTCTAGGTATGGAAACAAGAAAAGCCTCCGCTGAATGTCAGCGGAGGCTTTTCTTGTTTCTGGTGCTTAGCTTTTAGCCCAATACGTGCTGGGCTAACACCCTTTGTAGGTCATAGATATTGACCTGGTTGTTGAATTTTCGGACGATACTGGGCTGAACCTCGCTCGATACCCAAATTTTCAATTCGGCATCGAGGTCCAGATGGCCGGCAGTTTCAATGCCGAACCTTGAGATGCTTTTGTAAGCAATGGAAAGGTAGTCCACCTTCTTGCCGGTAAGGCCTTGTTTTTCAACCAAGATAAGGCGCTTATTGGTGAAGACAAAGACATCGCGAACCAGTTTAAAGCCGATTTCGATAACCTCACCTTCCGCGAGAAGAACGCCGTATTCCTTGTTCAGCTCGGAAGGTTGAGCAACACCGGCGTTGCCCATTAATGCAGAGAAAAATCCCATGGTTTGCGGTTAAAAAAGTTACTTGAAAGTGTTCTGCTAGACTTGTTGCCAGCCGTAAGCTTTGCATTTCTGCAACAGAGCAATTAAGCCATTTCCAGCTGAGGTAGCTGCTTGGGCAGGCGCACCGCTCCGAAGGCCTGCCCCAAATCCAGCATCAAGTCTTGCGGGTCTTCTACGCCGATGCTGAGACGTATCATTTGAGGCGTGATGCCCATTTCGCGCTGCTCGTCCAGCGTGATGTCGGAGTGCGTCATGGTGCCGGGGTGCTCGGCCAGGCTTTCGGTGCCGCCCAGGCTCACGGCCAGCTTGATGAGCTTGAGGGCGTTGAGGAAGCGGAAGGCTTCGGCCTCGCCGCCGCGGATGTCGAAGGAAATCATAGAGCCCGGCGAGAGGCAGTGGCGACGGTAGATGTCCTGCTGGGCCGGATTATGCTCCAGGTGGGTGAGGTAGTAGGTGCGCTCCACCAGTGGATGTTCGCGCAGCCAGTCGGCAATAATTTGGGCCGAATGGGCGGCGCGCTCCATGCGCAGCTTCAGGGTTTCGAGGCTGCGCATGAGCATCCAACCGGTGTTGGGGTCGCACATGGTGCCCATGAAGGTGCGCATGGCTTTTATCTCCTTCATCAGTGGCTTACTGGCCAAGGCAGCGCCGGCAATGAGGTCGGAGTGACCACCCAGGAACTTAGTTGCCGAATACAGCACCACATCGGCACCGTGCTTGAGCGGATGCTGGAAAACTGGCCCCAAAAAGGTGTTATCGACCACCAGCCGGATGGGGTGCTCGGGGGTGCTGTGCTGGCGTGCCAAGGCAGCGCAGGCTTCCAGGTCGACGAGGTGATTGGTGGGGTTGGCGGGAGTTTCCACGAATATCATGGCAAGGCGGCCTTGCTCGATGCTGGCAACTTGGGCCGTCAACTCGGCGGGGGTGGCGGTGGGGCGGAAGCCCACGGCCTCAATCCCGAATTTGCGCAGCACGTTTTTCAGAAAGAAGTCGGAGCCACCGTACACGGGCTCGGAGTGCAACACCACATCTCCAGGTTGCAGCAGGGCCAAAAGGGTGGTGCTGATGGCGGCCATGCCGCTGGCGAAGCTAGCCGCTTCTTCGGCGCCGTCCCAGAGGGTGAGGCGGTGCTCCAGAATTTCGAGGCTGGGGTTGTTGAGTCGGGAGTAGATAAGGCCCATTTCCTCGTCGGGGGCTGCCTGGCGCAGGCCATAGGCAAGCTCGAAGAAGGCCTTGCCCTCTTCGGCACTGTTAAACACGAAGGTAGAAGTTTGGAAAATGGGCGGCTTGATGGCTCCTTCGCTCCAGGCCGGCGTGTAGCCGTAGCTCATCATCAGGCTTTCGGGACAGAGCATTTTGCCGGCTATCTGGGCGTGTTCTTGGATGTTGGACATGAAAATGTGAATGGGTGGGAAGAGTAGAAGTGCCGTGAAGGTAGGTTTTTCTGCTAAACGCCCAATCCTGGCCCCGACAGAAGCATTGATTGACAGTTCAGGTTGTTCGGGCGGCCAAATCAGTTTTGTCTTGGCTGCTTCTCGAAAAGCATTTTCACGGTAACTGCCTGGTTAACAAGTATAAGGTTCTCGGATGGTGGCCATGCGCCCTGTGTAAACCCAACATTAACCCGTAGGTGCTCGTTAAGAATATTTCTATTTAATATCCACACCTTCCAATGAAAACCTTCTTTCTTCCCCTCTTAGCAGTAGCAGCCATTGGCTTCACTAGCTGTAATCAAACCAACGAAGTTGCCAACGACCCCGCCGAAGCCACTGCCGATACCGCAGTCGTATACCGCGACGGCCGCACCGTGGGCGACGTAGCCGAAGGGGCCGCCGATGCCACCGGCGACGCGTTCGACCTTAGTAAGGCCAAGCTTGCTGATGCCACCCTGCCCGAAATTAAAACGAAAGGCACCACCGTACGGGGCGATGCCGACTACCAGGTTTATTCGGTCGACGAAGTGGTGCTATTCGACACCGACAAAGCCGCCATTAAGCCCAGCGCTGCTAATGCTTTGAACGAAGTCCTCGGCTCTATCAACCAGCGTTATAGTGGCAAAGACGTGCGGGTAATGGGCTTCGCCGATTCGCGGGGTGCAGCCAGCTACAACCTCGACTTGGCCAAACAGCGCGCTGAAGCTGTAAAAAATTACCTGACTCAAAACGGCAAACTCGCCGCCGATAAAGTAAGCACCGAAAGCTTTGGCCAGGAGCAGCCTGTCGCGACTAACGCCACTCCCGAAGGACGCCAGAAAAACCGGCGCGTAGAAATTGTGGTGCGCACCCGCTAACCGAGTGCTCCCGCCTGCAGCCAGGGTCGCACTTTGCGCACTCTGTTTAAGGCATGCTCCAAACGCACAAAGGCCAGCCAGGTAAGTACCCGACTGGCCTTTGTGCGTTTGATACTTATTCGTATTTTATAAAGAATTTATTATTTAATTCCGTGCATCTGACGGCGGTAGGAATCTACCTGTTGGCGCAATACAGCCAGCAGACTTCCGTAGCGCTGCTTTGCTTCTTTCTGGCTTTCAATAGCTTGTAGGCGCGCGTTTATCAAGTCGGAGAAGTCCTCTACAGTATAGGAGCGTTTCGGTGCGGTGGACACGGGTTAAATAGGTATACAATCAAATAGAAGAAAGAAAAGAGAGCGATTTATACGCAGACCCCCAAACTTAATAATTAAAAACGAAATAGTGGCCGGGCCGGATTCCAAATACCCCACGGAATCATGAGCAGCACGAGCAGCAAGGCAATGCCGAAAAACGTGAAGGCTTTTTTGTGTTTAAGGGTGTCATCGCTCGCCTTCTTGGAAAGGCTCCGGCCTACCTGGGCCAGCACCGCTGCCAAAAGCATCACGGCTATGTGCTCCATTCCGAAAAAGCGAGCCGTGGGGTCTTTCATGGCGCCTGCCTGTTTCATGGCGTTCAGGCCCCAGGGGCTAAGCCCAAAGTAAAGAGCCAGGCCTAACAACACCTGCAGGTGCATGGAGCCCACAAAGCTGGCTCCCATGCCGTTATCGGCACCCAGAAAGCGGCGGCGACCGGTCCAGCCCACGTAGGCGCGGTAGATGGCAATAAGACCGAATACAATTACCAGCCAACGAGACCAGGAGTGCAACGCAAGAAGAATTGAGTAAGCAGACATGAAATTGGAAAAGAGGTAAACGTGAGAAAAAGGAGAGCTTTGTGGGCAAGGCGTAGGCTAGCTGGCCGGTTGATGGCTCAGCCTTTTCTGGTCGCGGTGCACCACGAACATAACCACGAACAACGACAGGTAGGGCAGTGCGAACCCAATGCCAAGCCACCGCCAGAAGGAACGATTGTGGTTGTAAGCCATAAATGCCGTCATGACGGGCATGAACAGTATTGGCGAGAGAAGTACAATAAGAGCTTCGAGCATAAAGGAATAATCACAGTTCAACCGAAAGCAAAGGTAGGCCGGAACTGTTATCCAAGATGGAGCACTGTAGTATCCATATCCTACAGCGGGATGCAGGATAAAGGCGGTAGGAGGGCTACGGAGGGGGTTTGGGCAACCCACGCTTGGCCTTGGTTTCGGCAACTTGGGACCACATGGCTACAAAAAGCGCCACAAAAACCGAGGCAAAGGGCAGGAGGATGCCCAGCCCATACCAGCGCCAGAACGACCGGCCGTGACTCGCTGCGATGTAGCCCGTGATGGGCGCGAAGACCAGCGTGGCCGGTATGAGAACAAGTAAAATATCGAGGAGGCGCACGGCTAATCGGGAGGGCTACGTAGCAAACCGCTGCTCGCAGAAGATGTTGCAGGGCTGGCCGCCTACCGCACTTTGCCCCGTTTAACCAGGTAGGCGTAGAGTACTTTCTCGAACGGTTCTCGCACGTCGACGGGCACAAAGTCGATGCGGAGCTGCCCGCAGCGCAAGGCCAATTCCTGTTCGTAGGCCGACATGGCGGCCTGGTACTGTTCTTTGATTTGGGAAGGCTGCAGCTTGATTTCCAAGCCGGTTTCGACGTCCTCGAAAATGTAGGGGCGCTCCGCGAAATCAAAGTTGGCCTCGGTTGCGCGGTGGAGCACGTGGAAGAGCAGCACTTCGTGGTGCTGGTGCTTGAGGTGCTGCAGAGCAGCCAGGGCCGCGTCCTGCTCGCTGGCGCTACGGCCCAGCATGTCGCTAAACAGGATGACCAGAGAGCGTTTAGGAATCTGTTGGGCAATGGCGTGCACGGTGCCGGCTACGTCGGTGCCGCGCACGGTTTTGGGAGCTGGCGGGCGCTCCAGCAGCTGTTGCAGGGCCAGCAGCAGGGTGTGGCGGTGAGTGCTGGTGGAGCGCACTGGCGTTTGCAGCTCCACCGTCTCGGCAAAGGTGACCAGCCCCACGGCGTCGCGCTGCCGGGTGAGTAGGGTGGTGAGCGCGGCCGCGGCCAGAATGCTGAACTTGAGCTTGTCGAAGTTCGGCGCGGGATAGTACATGCTGGGGCTGACGTCGAGCAGAATATGGGCGCGCAGGTTGGTTTCTTCCTCGTAGCGCTTCACGAACAGCTTATCGGTGCGAGCAAATACTTTCCAGTCGATGTGGCGGGTGCTCTCGCCGGGATTATATAGGCGGTGTTCCGAAAACTCGACCGAAAACCCGTGGTAGGGCGACTGGTGCAGGCCGGTAATGAAGCCGTCTACGAGTTGACGGGCCAGAAACTCGAGGTTTTCGAAGGAACGGATGGCGGCTAGGTCGATGGGCATGTGCAGAGTGAGCTAGGCAATGGTACCATAAAGAACGTCATGCCGAGCGCAGCCGAGGCATCTTGCGTGTGGTTGTAAACCCAATCGTGAGTTCAAAGCGGGCGAGATGCCTCGGCAGCGCTCTACATGACCGGCGGTTTTGCTGCTTCCTTATTACTACGCTATTCAACACCAACGCTACCTCCGGCATTTACCTTTGCCCGGCCCTTCGTAAGTTAGGCCTTTCATTCAACCGACCAAATTTATTCCCCACTCATACCCCCAACCCATTTCCGTGGACGACCGTCACGAACAGGAAGAGATTTATTCCCAACGAATTAAAGCCGGCAAGCGCACGTACTTCTTCGACGTGAAAGCCACCCGCGGCCAGGATTACTACCTGACCATCACCGAGAGCAAGCGCCGTCAGAACAGTGACGACTCGGTTTCCTACGAAAAACACAAGATTTTCCTTTATAAGGAAGATTTTCTCAAATTCGTAGATGCTCTGCAGGATGCCGTGGACTATGTGCGCGAAGAACTGCTGAGCCCCGAGGAAGTAGCCGAGCTCGACCGACCGCGCGACTTTGAAGACCGGGACCGGCCCCGTTCCGAGTTTGAACGACCGGCTTTTGACCCCAATAAGAGCGAAGACAACTACTAGTTTTTCGGCTGGGAATTGCCTGATGGCGCGAGTGGATGCAAGTCCGTTCGCGCCTTTTTCTGGCTTCTTTCGTTTGAGTGGCGCGGCACTGGCGACGGCGCTGAATAGCTCAATGATTGCGGCTCAACGATTATCCAACTAAAAGTTGGAGTGACAACCCTGCCGTTGCGGTACCTTTGCGGCTGAATTGCCAGGCAGTTCACTCAATCACTCCGTCACTCAACTACTCCCACACATGGGCCTCCGCTGCGGTATCGTCGGCTTGCCGAACGTCGGTAAATCCACCCTTTTCAACGCGCTTTCGAACGCCAAGGCCGAATCGGCCAACTATCCTTTTTGCACCATTGAGCCCAACGTGGGCGTGATTACCGTGCCCGACGAGCGGCTCCAGATTCTGGAAAGTCTCGTGAATCCCAAGCGCGTGCTGCCCACCATCATCGAGTTTGTCGACATTGCCGGCCTCGTGAAAGGCGCCAGCAAAGGTGAAGGGCTGGGCAACAAATTCCTGGCCAACATCCGCGAGGTTGACGCCATTATCCACGTGGTGCGATGCTTCGACGACCCCAACATCGTGCACGTAGCCGGCGGCGTAGACCCCGTGTTCGACAAAGATGTTATCGACACCGAACTTCAGATTAAGGATTTGGAGAGCGTCGACAAAAAGTTGGTAAAGTCGGAGCGTAGCGCAAAAGGCGGCGATGCCGTGGCTAAGAAGGAGGTAGCAGCCCTGCAGCGCTTCAAAACAGCCCTGGAAGACGGCCAGAACGCCCGCGCCATTCAGGCCACGCCCGAAGAGCTGGAGGCCGTAGCCGACCTGCAACTGCTCACCATCAAGCCCGTGATTTACGTGGCCAACGTGGACGAAACCAGCATTGCCACCGATGGCAACAAGCACGTGGCCGCCCTGCGCGAGCACGTGAAAGCCGAAGGTGCCCAGGTAGTGCTGGTGTCGGCGGCCATTGAGGCACAGATTGCCGAGATGGAAGACCCCGAAGAGAAAGCCATGTTCCTGGGCGAATATGGCCTCACGGAGTCGGGCCTGAACAAGCTCATTCGCGCCAGCTACGAGCTGCTGAATCTGATAACTTACTTCACTGCCGGCGTGCAGGAGGTTCGCGCCTGGACCATCCACCGCGGCGACAAAGCCCCGGCTGCGGCCGGTGTTATTCACTCCGATTTCGAGAAGGGCTTTATCCGGGCCGAAGTTATCAAGCTGCCGGATTACCAGGAGTATAAGACTGAAGTAAAAATTAAAGAGGCCGGCAAGATGTCGGTAGAGGGAAAGGACTACGTGGTGCAGGACGGCGACATCATGCACTTCCGCTTCAACGTGTAGCCACGCGCATCGAGCGAGAAACAATAAAAAAGCCGCCCTGCAAGGGGCGGCTTTTTTGGTAGCAACAAATGCCTAATTGACGGTTTACTTTCCTACTGTCTTAAACAGCATGCCCGAGGTCAAGCGGTCGGTGCGCTGCATGCCGTTGAGGATGGCCAGTTCTTCGTGGCGGTTGGTCGGAACACCGTTGGCGCTCAGAGCCTGGGCCAGCGTCTGGTTGCCAGTGGCGCTTTTGATGCGGATTTTCTCCGACGTGCGGTTCAGCTTGCTTGCGTCGGTGAGGCGGGCAAAGCCCTGGGCCACGCCGCTGAATGTGTTGGCATACGTCTGGAAAGCGGCGGCCGTGGTGAGGCCCACGATGCCGTAATAGTTGCTGCCGTCCTGGATGACGTGGGCCAGCACCCGGGCGCCAGCTTGGCCCTGCTGGGCAGCCTGGTCGCCTTGCATCACCACGGCGGGGAAGCCGCTAATCGTGGCCCGCTGGGCGTTGGCCGATTGTAGGCCGATGGCCTTGGCCAGGCCTTGGGCTGCCTCGTCGAGCGAATTGCCGCCAGCCGGAACCAGCACCACGAGGGCTTTGCCGTTGGGCTCCGCCATCTGGAACTGGCTGGGGGAGTTCTGCGATTTCCAGCCCGACGGAATGGGCATTTGAAACTTAAGTTCGGGGTGGTAGAACACGCCCCGCTCCACGTAGCCCTGGCGCGGGTCTTCGCCGTAGGGCAGGCCATCAATCATGCGCAGGTAGGTTTCGCGGCCCACGGTGAGCTGCTGGCGGCCGGCGTTCTGCTTGGCCTGTGCTGCCAGTTTCTTTACCGTGGCGTAGCGGTCAGCGGAATTGGGGTGCGAGGAGAGAAAACCGGGCATCCCGCCGCCCCCGCTGGCCTGCTCATTGCGCTGCAGGGTTTGGAAGAAATCAGCCATGTGGCTGGCGTCGTACCCAATCTTGGTAGAATATTTCACGCCCAACTGGTCCGACTCCCGCTCGTCGTCGCGGCCGTACTTGAGCATGCCCAGGCCCACACCCTGCTGCACAAGTCCTCCCACCGACTGCATCACGCGCGGGGCCACAATGGAGCCCAGCAGCAGGCCGATGCCCGCCGCCGTGGAACGCCGCTGCTGGCTCTGCCCGTGCTTGGCCGTGATATGGCCGAGCTCGTGGCCGAGCACGCCGGCAAACTGGGCCTCGCTGTTGAAGTGGGCCATGATGCCGCGCGTGAAGTACACGTGGCCATCGGGCGTAGCGAAGGCGTTAATCACCGGCGAGTCTACGATGGTGAAGCCGTAGTTGCCGGGACGGTCCGAGACCTTGTTCATCTGCTGGCCTTTGGTGTCAATCAGGCGTTGCAGGGTGGGGTTGTTGTACAAGCCAAACTGGGCCAGTACCTGGGGGTCGGGTTTGGGGCCTTGGGTGGGGCTGGTGGGGATGGCGCTGATGAGAGTCAGCGGCAGCAGCAGCGCGGCACCGGTGCGCAAGAAGGAGAAGTTCATATTTGTAAAGAGCTATATGGACCGCGTGAGATGCGGCGACTGAGCTTGCAAACGCACGCCAGGAAACAGGGTTGCGCGCCAAGCTTAGCCACTCCTAAACCAACATAATGCCAGTTATTTTCCGACGATTTTTATTGACGAACCCGCGTTGAGCTGCTCGTTGAGCTGCATGCCGTTGAGAATGGCCAACTCGACGTGGCGCTTCTCAGGCACGCCATTGCTGGTGAGGGCCTGGGCCAGGGTGCTGCGCAGGGTCAGTTTCTTAATGCGGAGGCGCTCGGGCTGGCGATTGAGCTTGTCGGCATCGGTGAGGCGGCGGAAGGCTTCGGCCACGCTGCTAAACTGCTGTGAGTAATTGGGGAAATCGGCCGGGCCCGACACGCCCAGCAGGGCGTACATAGTTTTGCCGTCCTGAATGATATGGCCCATCACCCGCACGCCTGCTACCTGCTGGCCGGTTTGCGGGTCTTGCTGCACCTGGTCGGCCACAAAAAACAGGGCTGGGAAACCGTTGATGGTGGTGCGCCGCGAGTCGGCGGGCTGCAGCTTCAGTTGCTGCACCAGGGCCTGAGCGCCTTCCTCCACCGTGTTGCCGGGGGCCGTCATCAGCACGAGCATGGCCTTGCCAGCAGGGTCAACCATCTGGAACTGCTGGGGGGTGTTCTGGTGCTTCCAGCCAGTGGGCACGGGCATTTGGAACTTTAGCACGGGGTGGTAGAACATGCTGTTTTCGACGAAGCCCTGCTTGGGGTCTTCGCCGTACACCATGCCGTTGATGAGCTGCAGGTACTGGTCGCGGTTGATGGCCAGCTTGGGGTTGCCGTTTTGCTGCTTCCACTGGTCGGCCAGCTTGTGCACGGTGGTGTAGCGGTCTTCGGGATTGGGGTGAGTGGAGAGAAAGTCGGGAATGGCCTCGCTGCCGGACGACTGCTGCTGCCGGGCCAGGGTTTGGAAGAAGTCAGCCATCTGGCTGGCGTCGTACCCAATTTTCGACGCGTACTCCACGCCCAGCTCGTCAGATTGCCGCTCGTCGTCGCGCCCAAACTTCAAAAACAGCAGCTGCATGCCCTGCATGGCTTGCTCGCCAAACTGCGCCACCTGGGGCGAGGCAATCATGGCGCCCATCAGGCCCACCTGGCCCAGAATGGCCTTGGTTTGCTGGCGGGCCGAATGCCGGGCCGTGACGTGGCCAATCTCATGACCGAGCACGCCGGCAAACTGGGCCTCGTTGTTGAAGTGAGCCATGATGCCGCGCGTGAAGTACACGTAGCCCCCGGGCACAGCAAAGGCATTGATGACCGGTGAGTCAACCACCCGAAACTGATATTTCAAGTTGGCGCGGTGCGACACTGCGGCCATTTTTTGCCCCTTCTCGTCGATGAACTTCTGCATCTTGGGGTCTTCGTATAGGCCGAACTGGGCCGTCACAGCCGGGTCCGACTGTGCGCCCATGGCCACTTCCTGGCCTTCCGATACCAGGCTTACTTCTCTTTTGCCCGTGACGGGATTGGTGGCGCAGCCGCTGAGCAGCAACACGGCGGCTGCCCCAACGCTTAGGTGAAGTCGTGATTTCATAATAGTAAGAGGTGCTGCCGGGGACGGAGCCGGAATTGGCCCCGCTGCTCGCCAGAAGCTGGAATGTGCTAACAAACGCAGCCGAACCGAGCAGGTTGTAGCGCCCGCCTACTGGCGATTGTTCATGGTCACGGTTTGGTAGCCAATTAGCAGGTCGGCGCGGGTTCCCGGGGGGCGGTAATACACCAGCAGGTCGTACTGGTTTTCGGTTTCTTGGTGGCTGCCTTCGAAGTACACTTCGTTGGGCGCGGCGCGGCCGGCCCCGGTCCCGGCCACGGCGAAGCTGTAGTTGTAGTAGCCTTGCTTGAGCAGGGCGCGACCGGTGTAAAGCTGCTTGGTCTCGTCGTAGGTCAGCTTAAACTCATCTTTGAGCTGCCAGTCGGTGAGGGCGCCGAGCACGTACACAGGACCGGGAGCGGGCTGGTCGGCTTTCAGCTGAAAAGTGACTTCGGCGTAGTCGGCATTGGTGGCGCCGTTGCCAAACTCGCGGCTTTCAAATACGCGCTGGCCGTTGGCGTCTTGGTATTGGGTGTAGTTCTGTTTGGCCCGCGACACTTCGGGCTGCAGCAGCGCTGCCACGGGCGTTGACTGCGGGTCGACACGGAGTACGCCAATGCCGGCCGCCTGCACCGAGCGGGTGTCGAAGAACCGGTATTCGCTCAGGCCCGGAAAGGCATTCTCAAAGCCGAAATACTGGTATTCGAGCCGCCGCTCGTTGTCGCGCACAAAGGTGGGACGCAGGTTGTACTTGGCATTGTCCCAGCGGAAGTTCTGGCGCAGCACCACCTTCACTTCCGAAGCCGGGTTCACGAGGTTTACCCCGGCATAGCTGACACCGAAATCCAACTGCTGCAGCGTGTAGCGCTGCTCGCCGCCGATGACGATGCCGGGCTTCAGGCCCACCTGCACCTGGTTTTCATACACCAGCAGCCGCCGCGATACCACCGGCACACCGCCCGTGCTTTGCACTACCAGCAGGTAGTTGCCGCTCAGTTTCACGCCCGGCGCCCGCATGCGGTAGTGGAAATACGGCACGCGGGTGTTGATGCCTACGCGGTAGTCGGTGATGAGAAACTCATTTATCTCGTTGAGAAACTGCAGGTCCGTCAGCACTGACGGCTGCCAGTTCTGGTCGCAGTGAATCAGCTTGGCGGTGAAGCGCTGGCTTTGGTCGCCCAGCACGTCAAACTCCAGGGTAATGGCTTGGCTGCGGCCCAGCGGCACCACGGGAGGCTGAAATACCTCGTTGACTTGGCCGGTGGCCACGTAGCACTGCACGCTGCGCACCTCGGGAGAGTAGGTATGGTCTTGGTACCGCAGGGTTTTGTCGGCGTAGTACTCCGGCGGTTTTTGGGTGCCGGCTGTGCCACGGGCCGCGTTGGGGTCGGTGATGGGGGTGCCCAGGGGCACGCAGGCAGTGGCAAGCAGGAGGGAGGCGAAGGGAAGAAAGCGCATGGCGCGAAAGTAAGGCTCATCGATGCTTGTGAAGAATGGTCTTCACTTTCGCAACATTGAGAAACTAATTAGCTACAGCAGCAGAATAACTGAAATTTATACTCATTTGGCTCAACCAAAAAGACCCGTCACTGCTGTGTAGCCTGGGCCTGTAGTACCGCAGTTGCGAGTAACTTACTTAATTTCATATTATATCCGTTATTTGCTTGTGTACCGAAAAGTTATGCCCGAAGTAGTGCCTAATGAAGAAAGCTCTTTCCTTTTTTATACTGTTCCACTTTTTATCCACCTCTTACGCATGCATTTGTTCCACTAGTCCATGGGCTCAACCAATAGCTAAAGGTTGGGAAACCAGCGACATTATTTTCTTGGGAAAAGCGTCCGAGATAATAAATGCTTCTAGAGTATATGACAGTGATGGGCAACAGCAAAAGGTTGCAAACTTCGAAATTATTGAAGGTTACAAGAATATTGAGGCTAACCAAAATCTCATCACTTTAGACTATTCAGAAAATTCATGCAGCGTCTCTTTTGAGGAAGGAAAGATATACGTGGTCTATGGGCATCGGATACCTTCTGGAATGGTGTTCACAAATCAATGCACCAAGACAAGGGAGTTAACGGAAGATTTTCAAGAATCTAAAGAGATTCACGAATTGCGACTTATCTCAAAAGAAAAGGACATTAAGCAGCCGAAGCTAGAGCAGTTCATAATGGTTGAGAATTCTACACTGGAGAATCTTGAAAAGGGAAACAACCAGAACATGCAGCAAGAAGCGACTATAAAAACAATGTACTGGTGTCTGGGCCTAAGTTTAGTGTTCAATCTTATCCTTGGATTTATGGCGATAAGAAAAAGAAACAGCACGGCTGCCAATATTGAGTAAATACCATCTTAAATTCTCCGCTATGCGAAAATTCATTCTGCAATTAGCCATTAGTTTGGACGGCTTCATAGAAGGACCAAATGGTGAATACGATTGATGTTACACTGACCAGGATTTTGGAATGGCTGATTTTTTTAAACGAATAGATGGTGTGTTCTATGGTCGCAAGTCCTACGAGCTTACTTTATCTGTGGAGGCGTCCGATGACGAGGTAGTATTTCCCGTTTTACCAAAAATTCCTTTAATGTTTTAGAGAAAACATTAAAGGAATTAAAGCGTGGTTATATTCTTATAAGCGGAGACATTGAAGCAGCATTAAGAAAGATAAAAGATGAACCGGGTAAAGACATTTGGCTTTTCGGAAGCGCAAGCCTTACCTCTTCACTGTTTAAACTGGGCCTAGTAGACGAAATCAGCCTCGTGGTTCATCCCATTATTCTGGGCAGCGGCAACCCATTGTTTAGTCAAGCAACAGACAGAGTACCACCAACTCTAGTGGACACAAAGGCTTATTTATCAGGACTGGTTTCTTTGACATATACACTTGCATAAGACACAAGGCATACCATCAGCTTTGGGAGAAAAAGCTGAAGAATAGATTATGAATAAATCATCTCTAACAGATAGTAAAGACTAAGTGAGGCTTCCGTTTCTCAAATGCCTCAGCATTTTCGCGTGGTAACCGTTGGGGCTAATAAAACGAAAACCGGCGCTGCTTAATTTGGGAGCAGCCCCGGTTTTCGTTTCGGCATAATTTAAATTCGCGGACGGTTACACGAGCTGCTCTACGGGCAGGGGCTTGGGAGCCGAAGGGCTGGGCAGGCCGGCTTTCTTGGCGGCCTTCTCGCGGTCTTCCTGCCACTGCTCGTACTCGGCGTAGGTGCCGGGGATACTCCTTCAGCTGGAAGTCTTCGATGTACCAGATTTTGGTGGCCACGTTCTCCACAAAGAACCGGTCGTGGCTGATGACGATGAATGTGCCCTGATATTGCTCCAGCGCCTGAATCACGAGGTATAGCCATCGAAGAGGAAGTAGCGTAACTTTAGAATCGGAATAGTTGACATAGCTTTAGCTCGCTTATATATGTACAGTAAAAACACGCAATGCGTCCACAGTAAACAGCAATTTGATGGAGTAAATACTCCTGTTTACACATCAACAGCCTATAGGTATATAGGTAGTAATGAGATATTATATCCCAGAAACTACAACACAGTTAATCAAAAAGTCATTGTAGACAAGCTCTGTACTCTTGAACAAGGCGAAGAAGGTTTTATTTTTAGTTCAGGAACCGCTGCTATAACCACTGCTTTGCTCACCTTTTTAAAATCGGGTGACCACATTATATTATCAAAAGAAATATATGGCGGTACTGTAAAGCTTGTTGAAGAAGAATTCCCGAAGTTCAATATCGCGTTTGATTTTATATCAAACCATGACATGGTAGACCTGGAGGCAAAGATTCAGGACAATACCAAAGTTGTTTATACAGAGACCCCTTCCAATCCTTTGCTTTCTATAGTAGACCTGCAAGCAGTTGCTGCGGTTGCTAAAAAACATCAACTGGTATCCATTGTAGATAATACTTTCGCCAGTCCTATTATTCAGAATCCGATTGCACTCGGGTTTGATGTAGTCATTCATAGTGGCACCAAGTATTTAGGTGGTCACCATGACCTTTGTTTTGGCGCTCTCATAACTTCTAAAGAGTTAAGAGAAAAGATATATCCATCTGCCGTAAACTATGGTGGTAGTTTGAATCCTCTTGACTGTTACCTTATTGAGCGAAGCCTTAAAACGCTTGCAATAAGAGTAGAAAAGCAGAGTGCCAATGCAATGAAGGTGGCTGTTGCCTTACAAGGAAACCCTTTAATTGCCAAGGTTTATTATCCGGGTCTTACAGATCATCCTAATCATCAAGTAGCAGCTAAGCAAATGAAAGGTGGCTTTGGTGGAATGTTATCATTTGAATTGAAAGAGCCTGAGCAAACTGTCTCCTTTTTGAATAGGCTAAGCCTGATTATCCCTGCACTAAGTTTGGGCGGTGTAGAAACTACCATCTGTCAACCTTCCACTTCTTCACATGCCGGTTTATCACCTAAAGAGCGTGAAGAACAAGGAATAACTGATTCTTTACTCCGGCTTTCAGTTGGCATTGAAGATATAAATGATATAATAGGTGATTTGAATCAAGCTCTCACGGTATAGCTTTCAAGCATCTTATTGCAAGCACAAAATATTTTTCAGTTGAACAAGAGCTAAAGCAGCAGTTTTTCAAATGCACATACTGCTTAACGGCCTATTCTGTCGGCGGTAAACGACAAAGCCATAAACAAAAACGGCGCTACTCCGAGTTAGGAGCAGCGCCGTTTTTTATTGCAAATAGCGAAGGCAGTAGTTGGTTATACCAGCTGCTCCCAGCGCTGGGTTTGGGCGGCCAGCTCCTTTTTCACCGCTTCGAATTTCATGGTCGTGTCCTTCAGCTGCGCGGCGTTGGAATAGATGCCCGAGTCGGCGAGCTGGGCTTCGTAGACGGCCAGCTCTTTCTCCAGCGCGGTGATGCGGGCTTCCACTTCGGCCAGCTCTTTGGCCGCTTTTTTGGCGTCGTTGCTGTTGCTGCTGTTGCTGCTGTTGTTCGCAACAGCCTTGGGCTGCTCTACGGGCAGGGGCTTGGGAGCCGAAGGGCTGGGCAGGCCGGCTTTCTTGGCGGCCTTCTCGCGGTCTTCCTGCCACTGCTCGTACTCGGCGTAGGTGCCGGGGTACTCCTTCAGCTGGAAGTCTTCGATGTACCAGATTTTGGTGGCCACGTTCTCCACAAAGAACCGGTCGTGGCTGATGACGATGAACGTGCCCTGGTATTGCTCCAGCGCCTGAATCAGAATGTTTACCGACACCATATCCAAGTGGTTGGTCGGTTCGTCGAGCAGGAGGAAGTTAGCTTCTGAAATTAGGGTTTTGGCCAGGGCCACGCGGCTTTTTTCGCCACCGCTCAGCACCTTGATTTTCTTGAAAACCTCCTCACCCGTGAACAGGAAGGAGCCCAGCACCGAGCGAAGCTCCATGTCGTTGCGCTTCGAGCCGGCCTCGCTCATTTCCTGCAAAATCTCATTGTCGAGCGTTAGGCTTTCGAGCTGGTGCTGGGCGTAGAACGACATGATGACGTTGTGGCCCAGCTGGTGCTTGCCCGCGGTGGGGGCTTCGGTACCGGCCACCAGGCGCATGAGTGTAGACTTGCCTTTGCCGTTGGCGCCGATGAGGGCGATTTTGTCGCCCCGCTCGATGTGTACGTTGGTGTCGCGGAAAATGAGCTTCTGGTCGTACTTCTTCGTCACGTGCTCCATGCGCAGGATGTGGCGGCCGGGCTCAACCTTGAAGGTAAACTTCATGTTGATTTTAGCTGCGTCCTGGGCCACGTCCTCAATGCGCTCAAGCTTATCGAGGGCTTTCACGCGGCTCTGGGCCTGCTTGGCCTTGCTGGCTTTGGCCTTGAAGCGCTCGATGAAGCGCTCGGCAGCCCGGATTTGGGACTGCTGATTCTCAAAAGCACCCTTTTGGATGATGTTGCGCTCCTCTTTTTCTTCCAGGTAATAGGAGTAGTTGCCGGCGTAGGGCACCAGCTTGCCGCCGGTTACTTCCACGGTGGTGTTGGTGGTGCGGTCGAGGAAGGCCCGGTCGTGCGATACGATGATGACGGCGCCCTCGTAGTCGGCCAAGTAGTTTTCTATCCACTTAATAGAGGGCAAGTCCAAGTGGTTGGTGGGTTCGTCGAGCAGCAGGAGGGAGGGCTTCTGCAGCAGGATTTTGGCCAACATCACGCGCATGCGCCAGCCGCCCGAAAAAGTCTTCAGCGGTTTCTGTAGCTCTTCGGTGCTGAAGCCCAAGCCTTCGAGGATTTCCTCGGCCTGGGCCTGCATGGTGTAGCCACCCAGGGCCTCAAACCGCTCCTGCATGGTGGCCAGCTTGTCAACTAGGTCGTCGGAGTAATCGGTTTCGAATTGAACCAGGATGTCGTCAATTTTTTTCTGCAGCTCCAGGGCTTCCTGGAAGGCTTCCATGGCCACGTGCAGAATGCTTTCGTGGGTGTCGTAGCTCAGCAGGTCTTGGTTGAGAAAACCGAGGCTCACGTCCTTGGCCATCGATATCGAGCCGCCGTCGGCCTTATACTCGCCCACCAGCAGGCGCAGCAACGTGGATTTGCCGGTGCCATTGAGGCCAATGAGGCCGATTTTGTCTTTGGGCTTGATGTGCAGGCTGGCGTTGTCGTAAAGCGTGCGGGAGCCAAAGTGGAAGTCGAGGTCGGAAATGGAAATCATCTGGTCAGAGGTATTGGGGGGCAAAGGTACGGCGCCCGATTGGAGCCCATCAGTCAAAATTGCCCGAAGACCTAATTCATAACTAAAAAGCAGGCTTGGTTGTATAAACAATGTTCGTACACGAATACGTTCTTCATCCTATTCAATCGTTAATCATTTTTCACTTCTATGTCTGCGTTTCGTCTCAACAACCGCGTGGCTGATTCGGCCCGCCGCCTTGTTCCTGTGGCCTTCTTAGGTCTCGCAATGCTGTCGTCCTGCGATACTAGAACAGGTAATCAGGGGCTGCCGATGCCCTCGGCACCGGCCACCATTACCTTCACCCAGACCGGCCTGTACCCGGAAGGCGTGCAGTACGACGCCCCCAACAGCCGTTTTTTGGTTACTTCGCTCACCACAGGCCGGGTAGGCCAAGTCAAAGACGACGGCACCTACAGCTCCGCTTTCCCCGACGAGCCTCGGCTGGTGTCGGCCATTGGCATGTTCCTTGACGCCCCCCGCAGCCGCGTATTAGTTGCCATATCGGACCCGGGCGCCAACCAGCAGCGCAGCACCGCTGCCACCCAGGGCAAGCTGGCCCGGCTGGCGATTTTCAATAACACCAATGCCACTGCAGCGCCCACCATTATCGAGCTGGGCAACCTGCGGCCCGCCCTCAACCATTTTGCCAACGACGTGGCCGTGGACGCCCAGGGCAATGCCTATGTGACGGACAGCTTCGCCAACATTATTTATAAAGTTGACGCCCAGACTAACACGCCCACCGTGTTTTTGGAAGACGCCGCCCGGCTGGCCGCGCCCACTCCTGGTGCTTTCGGCTTCAACGGCATCGTGTTTCATCCCGATGGCTACTTGCTGGTGGCAAAATCCGACAATGGCGCCATCTACAAAGTGCCGCTCAGCAACCCCGGTAGATTCACGCAGGTAACGACCACCCAAAACCTGTCGGCGGCCGATGGCCTGTTGCTGCAGGATAACAACACGCTGCAGGTGGTGAGCAACGCCCAGGCCCGGGTGTTCCGAATGGCCAGCACCAACGGCTTCACGTCGGCCACGCTGTCGGGCACGTTCGTGACGCAGCCACAATTTCCGACTACCCTGGCCCGCCGCGGCGATGCCAGCTACGTGCTCTATGCCAACCTCAACGCTCTGTTTTCGGGCCAGCCGGCCGTAAGCCAATACAGCATCAACCGAGTTGAATTCCAATAAACCCGGATTGTTGAACCCAAGCCCCTAAAAAGCGGCTGCTTCTGTTGAGGCAGCCGCTTTTAGTTTTGCCGGTCCAACCGGAGCGGTAGTCTACTTGGGCAGGGGTGCTTCATCCTTGCTCTCGCTAAGCTTCTGCGCTATTTTCTGTGGCACGCCCACGTTATGAAACAGGCCGCTCACAATGCCCTGCCGCCAGAGTGTGAACACCGAGAAGCGAGGCTCCCGAGTCGAGGTCATCTCGCCGGTCACTAACTCGCCGCGCTTGCGGGGATTTTGGTCGCGAACCACTGCCACGTTCACCACCTTCGACTTAACCCGGCTGAAGAGCGACTTCTTGATTTCTTCTTCGCTCTCCTTGTAGCTCAGTAGCGTCATCTGCAGGCCGGAGTACTCGGTCCAGCTAGTGCCCGTCACGCCCTGGCGGTCGGCTTGCAAATCAAAGCGCATGCGCCGTACATCGCCGCTTTTAAACTTGACCAGGCGGGTGGGCACGGTCATGGAATTGAGCATGGCGAAGGGCCCAGGCCCGAAAGCGCCCCACACGCGGTGGCGGCCGCGCGGGTCGAGCAGGTACATGGAAACATTGGCGTCGAGCCGGCAGCGGTTTTGCAGGTACGTGGTGGCCTTGCCGGTGAGGGGCGTGGCGGGCGTTTGGCGCTTGGGGTCGTTGCTTAGGTTGTAAAAGATGCTGTTGAAACGATTGATGCTCAGCGTGCCAACTACTGGCGTGAGAGGGCTGCGGTAGCTGGAATACAGGTTGCCGCCCTTGATTTCGAACTTCCGCACATCCACAACCACTGGCAGTTTGAGCATCTCTTCCGGCGATACCTTGGACATGTTGGGGTTGATGGGGCCGCGGCCATCAGAGGCGATGCGCACGAGTGGGCTGTGGGCGGTGATGCGCGCCATGCGGAAATCGGTGTTGCGAACCAAGGCGGCAAAATCCAACCCATCGAACACGAGCGAGGCCACCTTTATGCTAATGGAGGGCGCCTGGTAGCCTTTGTGCAGGTTCATGCCCACGGCCGAGTACTTCGGTGTGAGAGCCATTTGGTCGAAGCGAAACGTTTTGGCATCGGTATCGAGGCGCATCTTTTGGCTGGTGGCCCGGTAATACGGCGGGTCGAAAGGCGCCGTGACAAGGCCGGAGTTGGCCTGCCAGGAGCGGGCGTAGGCAATGCGGTCCGGCGCGGTAGCAGTCAGGGAGTCGATGCGGATGGACTGGCCGGTGAGGTTGAGGTCAAACACCTCGGGCGAGTGGCGCAGGCCGCCAATCTGCAGGTCGGCCTTGTTCACCTTGAACTGAGTTAAATCGGACCGACGCAGAAACTTAGACAGCAGCTTCCAGACCGGGGGCGGCGCCTGCTTCGGGGGCGTGAAGGTCAGCCTCGGCTCATTCAGTACTAGGGAATTGGCCTTGAAATGCTGTTGGTGCTGCAAGGCGGCGGCATCAAGCCCGGTCAGGGCCAGGCTGGGCAGCGTGAGGTCGACGCGAGCTCCACCGGGCTTGCCCTGGCCAGGGCCGGGGGGGCGAATGCGCAGCGAGCGCAAATCAAGGGTGCCCGCGGCAGACGCCAGGCGCAGGCTAACCATCGAGAGCGCATGAGCTGCCACTGTGCTTCGGGCTTGACCGAGTGCCACGGTCCAGCTTTTCGCGTAGAGCAGACGTTTTAAATCGGGCATGGTGCCAGCGGCATAGTGCATGTCCGTGGCGCCGATTTCGATACGCTGAATTTCGGTGGGCTCCGCAGTTCCCTTCACTTGCAGCATGCCGCCGCTTACCACCAAGTGGGCTAGGTCTAACTCCTTAAAAAAGGGGGTGGGAGCCCCTTTAGTTTTGGCCGGCGCCTGAGCTGCCGTGTAGGCCAGCTGCGGCCGTTGCACGAGCAGCGAGTCGGCCCGGAAGTGCCGCTGGTGTTGCAGCGCGGCCGCCTCGAGCCCGGTAAGGCGCAGGCGCTGAAGGTCCAGGTCAAGCCTGGGATTTTGGAGTTGGCCGGGGCCTTCGGGGCTAATGCGAATGGAATCAAGCTGTAGCTGCTTCTTGGCGGTAGAAAGCAGCAGGCCCGCTACGGCGAAGCGGTGGCCGGCCGCCCGGCCCTCGCTTTGCTGCATGGCTAAGTACCAGTTGGCCGCATAGCCCAGGCGCTGGCTATCGGCAGCCCCAGCCGGGCTGATGAGCAAGTCGTGGGCGCTGAGGAAAGCCCGTTCGACCTGAGCCGTAGTCTGGCTTGCAGGTAGGTAGCGGGCCTGCGTGTGCAACAGGCCGAAGTAACCAATTTCCAGGCCCTTCAGCTGCATGGGTAGCTGCTCGTGGAGGGGCTTGCCGGCGTTTTTGGTGGGCTTTCGGGCCAGGGCCAGCACCTCGATGCGGGCGGAGTCCAGCACCACGCTATCGATGGGAACCACGCTTTTACGCAGCAGGGCCAGCAGGCTCACACCGGTAACATTGAGCTGGGCCACGTCGAGGCGCACGCGGGGCAGGGTGTCGGCCACGGTGGCGGCGGGGCGCAGCCGCACGTTGCGCAGCCGAATGGCGCGCTGCCAGAGGCTGGTGTGCAACTCGCCTACCTGCAGGCGGTACTGGCCGCTGGTTTGGCTAGTTACTTGTTTTTCCAGCTTGCGCTGCAGCCAGGGGTCGAGAAATTGCAGGGCCACGAAAGCCAGCACCAGCACCAGCCCCACAATGCCCAGCAGCCAGCGCCCCCACCGGCGGGGCCGTGGGGTAGCGGCTTTCTTCGGGGCCGAAGGAGCAGCAGAGGAACCAGCAGTGGCAAGAGTTTCGGGCACGATGACAGGAGAAAGGCTAACGTAACGATAAATGGTACGGCCGGGGTTGTACCGGGAGGCCTTAAGGCGATGAGAGAGGAAATTTCCTCGACCAGCGAGTGAATTCAAATACCTTCCCGAATCAAATTGTTTGCCGGGGCTGGCGTTACTTTGGCCCATGCTCACCCCCGCTGCATCCGAGGCTGTCGGCGCCGCTCTGCTGGCTGCCTTCAGGCAAAGCTTCCTGGCCTACAAAGCCCTGGCCGACCGCGCGCTAAATCAGATTTCCGACGCCGAGTGGCTATACCAGCCGGCGCCTGGCAGCAACAGCGCCGCCGTGATAGTCCAGCACATGGTGGGCAACCTGCGCTCGCGTTTCACTGACTTTCTGACCTCCGACGGCGAAAAGCCCAGCCACCGGCGCGATGCCGAGTTTGAGGAGCCTCAGTCTGCCGCGGCCGTGCCTGCGCTGCGCGCTGACTGGGAAGCCGCCTGGGCCATTCTCTTCACTTTGCTCGACAGCCTGCAGCCCAACGACCTGCTGCGCCCAGTAACCATTCGGGGCGAAGCGCACACGGTGCTTGCGGCCGTTCAGCGCCAAGTAGCGCACTATGCCAGCCACGCCGGCCAGCTGGTGCAGCTAGCCAAAATTATTCGGGGCGAAGCCTTCCAATCCCTGAGCATTCCGCGCGGGCAGAGCGAACAGTTCAATCAGCAAATGCACCTTCGCGCCAACCCAGAGCTCTCTTCCCCAGTTTAGTCCGGTATGTTCGCCATCACCTCGCTGCTCAACCCCCGCAATGCCAAGCGCATCAATCGCATTGTAAAAGAGTTGGAAACCCAATTTGGCCTCGACGATGTGCAGGACACGCCCGACCCGCACCTGACCTACTTGCTCACGGGTACGCGCCGCCTCAACGAATTGAAAGCCGTGCTGCGCGAGTTGGCTGCCACCACGCCGCCCTTCTCGGCCTTTACCACCGGGCTGGGGGTTTTTCCGGGCAGAAATCCGGTTATCTACATCCCGGTGCTGCGCTCCAACGACTTGAATCTGCTGCACCAGCGCGTGCTCGACGTCACGTCGCCGTTCTGCCGCGCCGGCACCTACTACAGCCCCGACCGCTGGCTGCCGCACATCTCCCTGGCCCTGCACGACACCACCCCCGACTTGCTGGGCCCCGTGCTGGGCCACCTCAACGAGGAGACCTATAACCTGCGTTTAAATGTGAACAACCTGGCCATCCTGCGAAAAAAGGGTGACTTATTTGTGCGGGAAGAGATGTTTGAGCTAACAGGCAAACACTGAATTCACACAGTGGGTGGAATCTGGGTGCCGTTGTCCAGCGACTGCCAGAGGTACTTGCAGGCCAATGTGCGGTAGGGCCGCCAGCTTTCGGCAATGAGCAGCATGCGCTTTTGCAGGGCCCGGCCGGTTTCTTCCAGGCCGTAGAGCTTGCGCATGGCGTTTTGCACGCCCAGGTCGCCCTCCGAAAACACATCGGGCTGGTCGAGGGCAAACATCTGCAGCATCTGGGCCGTCCAGCGTCCCACGCCCCGAATGGCGGTGAGGTGCAGCGTGAAGGCTTCTTCCGACAGGCCGCTGAGGTGCTCGTAGTCGAGCAGGCCCCGCTCGTTGTATTCGGCAATGGCCTTGAGGTAGCCCACCTTCTGGCGCGAGAGGCCCGCGCTGCGCATCAGGTCTTCGTCCATCTGCAGCACTTCGCGGGGCTCGGGGTAGCCCTCGGGTGGAAACAATGCCTGGAAACGCTTCCAGATGGCAGCGGCAGCTTTGGTCGAAATCTGCTGGCTCACAATGGCGCGCAACAGCGCCAGGTACAGGTCTTCATGAGGCCGCGGGTGAATTTCGCGCCCCCGGGCAATCAGGCTGCCCAAGAGAGGGTCGGCGGCAGACAGGTGCTGAATAGCAGCTTGGTTTATCATCAATGCAAAGGGGTAAGAGGCAAAGGCGGTGCTTTAACTTAAATCCTGACGGTGGGTGCCCACCGAAACAATGTCCAGCAGCTCGGCCGTGGGGGAGAGGCGCACGGCCGTCAAGTGGCGGCGCAAGAACGCCCCCGTATCAATGTAGAGGGTGTTGCTGGCGGGGTCGGTCACCGGCTCGCCCTTGGGGGTAGGGGTGTGGCCCACCACCTGCAGTTTGTTGAGCTTTTTGAGGGGGCCGCGCCGCCAGAGCAGTCCGTCGGGGTGGTCGGGGTCGTTGGCGTGGGGCGAATCGGCCATACCGGCGTGGCTCACCAGCAAGTGGTCATTTTGCCAGTGTAGCGGGCGCTGGGCCAGCCAAGGCAAGTGCAGGACCAGCTTCTTGGGCTGACGCTTGTACTGCTCTAGGGTGCTGCGGCCACCCCAAAGCAGCCATTGGGGGTAAGGTCCCTCGGGGCCGAAATGCTGCAGCATGCCATGTTCGTGGTTGCCCATCAAAAACGTAGTGGAGTTGGGGTGCTCCTCGCTTAGCTGGCGGGCCAGCTCCACGGTCTCCACCACGTACCTGCCACGGTCCACCAGGTCGCCCACTTGTATCAAATGGTCGGTGGCCGGCTGCCAGTGCGTTAGCACTTCGCTGAATGTGTGGAAGCACCCGTGTACATCGCCAACAATGAAAATATTCATGGGTGATAGAACGTGCAAAGCCGGATTTTGGGTCCGGTAGCGACCGATTTGGCCGCCTGTTTACGCACTTTCAAATCAATAGAACGGGCTTGCCCGTAATAAGAAAGCAAATTCAAGAACTAGGCTGAACGGAGCTGGGGAAATCGTAAGCGGTACTTTTGTGACCCAACGACCCGCCTTGGCCGTCGTTTCCTAAGCTGCTCTATGCCCATTCGTCGCGTCCTTCGTCCCATTCGGGAATTATCTGAAAGTGGTAAACTAGCCGGGCTGTTGCTCATTCTGTCCACTATTGTATCGTTAGTGCTCAGCAACAGCGCCGCCAGCGCCAGGTACCTGTCCTTGTGGGAGTTACACGTAGGCTACGGCCCTCTGGACAAATCCGTGTCTCACTGGATAAACGAGGGCCTCATGGCCATTTTCTTCTTCCTGGTGGGCCTGGAAATCAAGCGCGAGGTCGTTGATGGAGAACTGTCAGAGCCGCGCCAGGCCCTGCTGCCTGCTCTGGCCGCTGTGGGCGGCGTCGCCGCGCCGGCTCTTGTGCATTTGGCGTTCACCCACGGCACGCCGGGGGCTACTGGCTGGGCCGTGCCCACGGCTACTGATATTGCTTTTTCGTTGGGCATCCTGGCGCTGCTGGGCAAGCGCGTGCCGGCCAGTCTCCGCATTTTTCTCACAGCTCTGGCCATCATCGACGACTTGCTGGCCGTGCTCATCATCGCCATTTTCTACTCCGGCAACCTGCACCTGGCTTACCTTGTGGGAGGCGCGGCTGTTTTTGCCCTGCTACTGGTACTCAACCGTCTGAAGGTTGACAAGCTTGGCATTTACCTGGCGCTGGGCGCAGTGCTGTGGTTCTGCGTGCTCGAATCGGGCATTCATGCCACGGTGGCCGGCGTGCTGCTGGCCCTCACCATTCCGCAGCACCGCATCGAGGGCATAGAACACGCGCTGCAGCGTCCCGTCAACTACATCCTGCTGCCGATGTTTGCGCTCTGCAACACAGCTATTGTGTTGAGTGGGGGCCTGGGCCCCATTTTTACTTCGCCGCTGGCGCTGGGCATCGGGCTTGGGCTGCTGGTAGGCAAGCCACTGGGCATTGTGGGCGTGGTTGCCCTATTGGTGCGGATGGGCTTGGCTGAACTGCCCTCGCAGGTCAACTGGCGCCAGATGGTAGGCCTGGGCTTGACGGCCGGCATCGGCTTCACCATGGCCATCTTCATCGCCACGTTGGCCTTCCGCGACCCCGCTGCCATCGACGTTTCCAAGCTGGCCGTGCTTCTTGGCTCTGCCGTTGCCGCTACCCTAGGTGCCGCCGTGCTCTGGTTCACCAACAACCCCGAGGAAGTAGAGGCCGCTGTGAAAGCTGACGAAGCCTCGGCTTCGCCGCTTAAAGCATAAAATCGCTGCTTCCCCTAAACACCAAAGCGGCGGCGCTACGTTTTTACACGTAGCGCCGCCGCTTTGGTGTTTAGGAGCAACTGCTGAAAATTAGGCTAGCTGAGCCACTTGCTGCAAGGCTTCCTCCACGCGGGCAATGCCGGCATCATCCACGTCAAGGTGCGTTACAAAGCGTATCCACTGCGGCCCGAAGCTGCTGGCCCGGATGCCCTGCTGCTCTAGGGTTTCCAAGAACTCAGCTGCCGGCTGGCTGTCGTGCAGGCGGAAGATAACGAGGTTGGTTTCGGGGTTCAGCACATCCGTCACGTAGGGCTGCTGGCGCAGCACCTCGGCCAGGCGCGTGGCTCGGCGGTGGTCGTCGGCCAAGCGCTCCACGTTGTTTTCCAGGGCGTAGAGGCCCGCCGCAGCAATGTAGCCGGCCTGGCGCATGCCCCCGCCCATCACCTTGCGAATGCGCTTGGTTTTCTTGATGAAATCGGCCGAGCCCAGCAGCACCGAGCCCACCGGCGCGCCCAGGCCCTTAGAGAGGCACACCGAAATAGTATCAAACAGCTGGCTGTAGTCCTGGCTGCGCTGCCCGGTGGCCACCAAGGCATTGAAAACACGGGCGCCGTCGAGGTGGCGGGCCAGGCCGTGCCGCTTGGCTACGTCGCTGATGGCGGCCATGTCGTCCCAGCTGTAGCAGCTGCCGCCGCCGCGGTTGTGGGTGTTTTCCAGGCACACGAGGCGCGTGGTAGGGTAGTGCAGGTTCTCGGGCCGGATGGCCCCTTCCACCTGCTCGGCCGTGAGGCGGCCACGGTTGCCAGCCAACAGCGCCACCGAGGCACTGGAATGGAAGGCGATGCCCCCCACCTCCCACAGGTAAACGTGGGCCGTTTGCTCGCAGATAACTTCGCTCAGCGGCTCGGTGTGGGCTTTGATGGCAATCTGGTTGGTCATGGTGCCCGAGGGGCAATACAGGCCCGCCTCCAGGCCAAAGCGCGCAGCGGCAGTTTCTTCGAGGCGGCGCACGGTGGGGTCTTCGTCGTACACGTCGTCGCCCACGGGTGCTGCCATCATGGCCGCGAGCATGGCCGGGGAAGGGCGGGTTACAGTATCGGAACGAAGGTCAACCACGGGCAGGGAGGAAGCACTAGCTGACTTATCAACGGAAAAAGCGGAATAGGACATAAAAGCAGGCCGGGCTAATTGAGAGAAGATAATAAGGGCCGGAGCGGGCCCTGAGACGCGCCGCCGGCAGCAGGGGCTGTCGCCCAGACAAAAGTAACGCCCGAAAGCGGCCCGTTCTCACTGGCCCGAATACGCAGTAGTTCAGCAAAATGCCTCATGGGCTTGCACTTTCAAAATGAAAGCCTTACTTTTGCCCTCCGTTTCGTAAGCCCCTAGACTTTAACCACTCCGGCATCATGACCGTTACCCGCCTCAAGCGCAAGCACCGCAAAAATATTGCCCGTGCCAATAACAAGCAGCACATCATCAAGGAACTGCTCCGCACGCCCGTTCTGAAAAACGTTGATTTGGAAGAGCTGAAGTCGCGTTTCACGACGACTGGTGCTACCACCGACGCCGTTGCTGCCGTGAAAAACACTGCCGCTGCTGCCGTTGAAAAAGTAAAAGAAGTAGTGAGCGACGCTGTTGAGTCGGTAAAAGAAGTAGTTTCGGGTTCTAACGACACGACTGCTGCCGACAACGCCGAAGCTTTCGACGACGCCGAAGCCGTAACCAAGCCCGTGAACGAAGACGACCAGGCCGGCGAACACCCAAAGCCCGAAATCGCGCTGTAAATAGCCGCTTGTCGTTGCCCTCAGCGGAAAGCCAACGCAGTTGAGCGTAAGCATTCGGCCCGTTTGCAGCGATTGCCACAAAGCCAGCAAGCCCCGTCCCCTGCAAGTCAGGCGGCGGGGCTTGTTGGCTTGATGCCGCCACGACCTTTACCTGGTGCGACCCTACAGCCTCATCCACTGGCCCGCTTGCCCAGCTCCACGGCCTGTAGGTCGACCACCTTGCCGGCCTCAATGCTAAACCTTAGCAAGGTGCGTACCTGGTGAAAGCCGTGGCGGCCCGCAGCCCCGGGGTTTAGGTGCAGCAACCCCAGCTTTTTATCGGGCATCACCCGCAATATGTGCGAATGGCCGGTGATGAACAGGCCCGGCCGCGCAGCCGCCAGCAAGGACCGGGCCGCCGGCGCATAGTGGCCAGGGTAACCGCCAATATGCGTCATGAGCACGCGTAGTCCCTCAATTTCAAAGTCTTGCACTAATGGCTGCGTGCTGCGCACGTCCGAGCCGTCGATATTGCCGTACACGCCCCGAAAGCGCGGCGATAAGCCCTGCAATTCGTTCACTACGCGGGCGTCGCCAAAGTCTCCGGCGTGCCATATTTCGTCGCAATCGCGCAGATGATGCGCTATTCGTTCGTCGAGGTAGCCGTGGGTGTCGGAAAGCAAGCCTATTCGGGTCATGCCGCAAAGATGAGGCGGACCGGCAAATCGGTACGCTCCCGTATCTTGCAGCCATTGCCCGAGGATATTTTTTTCTTAATTTACTGACCCCGGCGCCACTCGCTGCCCGTCATCATCTTCTTATTTCGCCTATCCCGATGAATATTTTCATCAACGACATTCCGCTGGTCATCAAAAAGCTCAGCGAAAAAGTGTACAAGCACAAGTTCGACCTGATTTTGAACCCCGATGACGAGTTTACCTCAAAAGACTTGGTAGGCGATGTGCTGGTGCGCGACGCGGGGCCGTTGTTCATCGACCGTTTGCTGCGCCTAATGGAAGTAAAGAAGCTTAAAAAGCTGAACTCGCTCACCATGCTGGTGAAAAAGAAGAAGCACGTTATTCTGCACTTCAAAGACCAGTTCAAAATTGCCAAGGCCGGCGGCGGACTGGTGGTGAAAGACGACAAGGTGCTGATGATTTATCGTCTCGGCAAATGGGATTTGCCTAAGGGCAAACTAAAGAGCGATGAGGACACTGCTGCCGGTGCCCTGCGCGAAGTAGAGGAAGAGACCAACATTAAGCTGGAACTAGGCGAAAAATTACCCAGCACGTGGCACAGCTATGCCTACAAAGGCAATAAGATGCTAAAAAAGACCAGCTGGTACTTGATGAAGTGCTTGGACGACAGCCTGATGAAGCCACAAACGGAAGAGTATATTGAGGAGGTTAGGTGGATGTCGCCAGAGGAAGCTCTGGCCAAGCTTGAGGACTCTTATGCCTCCATTGCGTTGGTGGTGCGGCATTACCTCAACAACATGGCCGGCAAACCGGCCAAGGTGACGCCTGCCGCTGGAAAATAGTGTTATATTGCGGTCTATGCGACCGGTTGCTTTGCTGCTTTTTGCTTTGGGAATGGGGGCTTGTTCTGGCTCGCACGAGCCCCCGCACGACCTTGCCACAGGCAGTGCCCCAGCCATGGTTCAGCACAAAACCATACTGGACGTGCCCAGTTTGCTGGCGCTGTCCATCGACGGTCTCAGCCAAAAGATTGGACCGCGCCAGCCGATGCCGACTGGTTTTGTTGACCCAATTCTAGTGCCTTTGGCCAAGCAAAACGAACAATTGGATTCAACCCTCCTGTTTCACCACAAGGGGATGAAGCTGGTTGCTTCTTATGATTTCCACACGCGTCGGGTAAGCAACTTGCTGATTTTGGGGGCCGACGAAGACAAACTCATGGCCGAGGCCAACTTACGACTCAGCTCGGAGCGGTACTTGGTGCTGCCCGTTTTTCGGGTAGGCCAAGTGAGCAAGATATTGGGCGTGCGGGTAATAGCCACTGAGTACAGCCAATAAGCGGCGGCTACTTAGTCAGCGGAGGCAGTGAAAAGGGAACAAAAGCCTCCACGTTGCCGCCGAAGCGGTGAATATCGCGGATAATGGTGCTGCTAATGGCACCCAGCGTGGGCGAAGTGAGCAGGAAAACCGTTTCCAAGGTGGGGTTTACGTGCTGATTGCCATAAGCAATGGGCTTTTCGTACTCAAAGTCGGGGCTGTTGCGCAGGCCACGCAGCAAGTACCTGGCGCCGGTTTCGCGGGCAAACTCCGCCGTGAGGCCCTTGAATGTACGGACTGACACCCGGGGCTCGTCCCGAAACACCTCGGCAATGAGCTCCTGCATTTGTTCTACGGGCAGGTAGCGCTGTTTGCTGCTGTTGGTGCCAATTGCCACAATTACTTCATCGAACAAGCCCACGCCGCGCCGCACAATATCGAGGTGCCCGTTGGTGAAAGGGTCAAAGGACCCGGGGAAAATGGCGATACGGGGCATGGATAGGTAGTTATAAATTATAAGTTATGAATTCGGGTTTAAGGCTACGAGTCGTTCGAAGCAAAGCGGGAAGTCATAACTCATGATTCACAGCTGATAATTAACTAGCAAAAGTGCAGGCTGAATAATTCGAAGTACCGGTATTCAAACACATCGTTGAGGCGGTAGCTGTAGTGCACATTGCCGGGTCGGGGGCCAAACCGAACGTTGCGCACATAGGTGCGCAGCAGGCTGAAAACAGCAGAATCGGGGGTGAGTTCCCCCCAAATGGTCACCTCGTCTTGGTCGGGGTCGAGGTTCAGCTCCTGCATGACCAGGATGGTGTAGTAAACGACGTCCTCGGCGGTGGTGCAGGAAAACACGTTGCAGTATTCGAGGTGCTGGCCCATCACCACCAGCGTCAGTTCTTGCTGGCCGGGGTTGAGGTAGAGGCGGCGGGGGGCAGCGGCACCGCGCTGGTGTACCAGCCCGGCCAGCAGCGCGCTGGTGTGGTGCACCAGCCGGCCGGTGGGGCCGTGCGTGCTGGCCAGCCAATCGACCAGGGCCGTGTCGGCGGCAAACACATTCACTAATTCCAGGCCGGGGTGGGTTGTGTGGCGCACCGTTTCGGCCAGCGTGGGGGTATGATGCAAGCGCAGGGCCATCGCTTCATCGCCGGGACGGAAAAGGGTAGCGGGCAGCAGCGTAAAGGCCCGGCCCGTGACGGCCAGGCGCACGGCATTCCAGCCGCGCAAGCCCAGAAAATCGTGCTGGGCGGCCAGGGCAGGCACGCCGCCTGCGGTCAGGGCGTATTCTTCCAGAGCAACAAATTTCCCCCGCTCCACATCGGCCACGGCCAGGTACAGGCGGGCCGGGCCGGCCAGCAAGTAAAGGTTGTAGGCGGCGGGGTTGGCAAGGTCAAACGTCTCGTCGCGTAAGCGCAGCAGGAACGACGGCGTGGCCGTGGGAACAGAAGACGAAGAAACAGCGGAAGCAGGCACGAATCGAAGCTAAACAGGCCCAGTGGCCGGGGCTAAAGATAATGCTTTGCTTTAGGAAGAAGGGGAGGTGAGAAACTTAGCCCGGGTCGCCCCCCGGCTTCTGGCTGTAATCACTCAGTCCCGCGGCTCCACAAACCGGGTTTGCGGCACAAAAATATCATCGAGGCTAAGCACCATGCGCAGTACCGGATGCACCTGGGCGGGAGACAGTTGCATTAGCTGGCGGGGGGTGAGCCAGGCCAATTCCGTCAGCAGTTGTTGGTCGGATGTGTGTTCGGGGTCGTGGCCCAGCTGGGGCAGGGCATCGTTGGGGGCTACTACTTCAAAAAAGAGCTCCAAGGCCTGCAGCTTATCGTTGCTGAACTCGTGGAGGTGCAAGAAACGGCCTACCCGCACATCCAGGCCCGTTTCTTCCTGAAACTCTCGGACCAACGCCGCCTGAATGCTCTCGCCAAACTGCCAGCCGCCGCCCGGTGGCGACCAAAAGGGGGCTCCCTCTGGCAACAAGCCGCGGTGGGCCGCCAGCAAAATGGCGCCGTCGCGCAGCAACAGTCCCCCAATCCGGACCCGCACCTTGCCGGCGTAGGCCTGGAGCAAGGCATCGGGGGTAATACTTTTCAAATTGGGCATTGAGCGTCGTGGAAAGCCGGACTCCACCAATAGGGGAGCGCGCGGAGATGTACGACTAACGCTGGATTTCTGACATTGTTTTCTTCGCCCCAAAAAAGAAAAGCCCCGGACCTGCGTGGGCTGGGCAAGGTTTATTGCCGGGCTCGGGTGCGGCGGCGCGCCCGCCAGCGCCCCAACTGACTTATGATGAACGCTACGAAGAGCAACGCCACGCCGGCCGCTGCCAAGGGCAGCAGCAGCGTAAAGGCCACACCACCCACGGCTAAAGCATTTTCGGCCGTGGCCAGCACCGGGTTGCCCAAGCCCCCGGTGGCAACGGTGGAGGCACCGCGCAGCAGGGCCGTGGCGGTTTGAACCAAGCCGGCTGTGCCGCCACCTACCAGCACACCCAGCGTCCAACGCAGGGTGGGGTCGAGGTGGGGGAGAGCCGAGGTCATGAGGATGGTGCCCGCAACAAATGATGTCGGCGTGGTGAGCGTATCGAGCAAGTGGTCGGCTGCCGGAATATAGTAGCCGGCTATTTCTACCAGCGTGGCCGCGGCCAGTGTGAGCATGGCAGTCCAGCTGCCCAGCCAAACAAACCCGGCCGCTAGCGTGAGGTAGCCGAAATGGTAGGCCATGCTGGCGGCCAGCAGCGGCACAAATACTCTAAAACCGCTGCACGCGGCCAGTCCCAGGCCCAGGGCGCCTGCCACGAAGTATTGCATTGCTGGCAATTGTTCCATCGGGGGTGGGTCTAAAAAATGGATGAATAAGCAGGACCCGCCGCTGAGGCAGTACCTTTGATAGCCCGAGCCAAGGGCAGCTTTATTGTCTCAAAGGGCTGTTTGTAGGCACTAAAAAGTTCTTGGCAACGGCTCAAAGTATATCCTAGTACATAACTCAGCGCGCATGTGGTTTAAGGCCCGGCTGGCTGGCAAACATAAGTAATTCCCTGTGTCTTCTAACCCGAATTCCGCTCCTACTTCGGCAGCCGAAACCGTACCCAGCGACCTCGAAGCGCGCATCCGCCGCAAGCTCACGCGCCAGCGCTTCATGCACCTCATTGGTGCCGATTTGACGGCGATAACCCCCGGTCGCGTGGAGGCCGAACTAGTCTTGGGCGAGCAGCACCAGCAGCAGCGCGGCTTTGCCCACGGCGGGCTTATCGCCACCATGGCCGATTTGGTGGCCGGGTTCGCCGGGGTCACCCTCATTCCGGATGATTATGGCCTAGTAACCTCCGACTTAAAGATTTCCTACCTGCACCCCGGCGTCGGTCAGAAATTAAAAGCCATCGGTTGGGTGTTGAAAGCCGGGCGGCGGCTGCAGTTCTGTGAGGCGGAGGTGTGGTGCGATGACTTGCTCATTGCCAAAGCCAGTGCTACGATGGTGGCGATTGAGCCCCAGCAATAGCCGAAAAAAAAATGCGTGAACCACTTGCAAAGCGGACGTTTACGCCTCGGCTTATGTTGAGAGAAACTACCTGGAATTCTTCTTTCCAGCAGCTGCAACCCTGTTTCTAACGCTGAGGGAAAAGCAGCTTATTTGATACCTATGTTAAAACTCCGCACTCCCTCCGTTCGGGATTATTTCCCCTACGAGCCCACCGACGACCAGGCCCTGCTTTTCACGCAGCTCGATGCGTTTCTAAAAGATGACCTGCCGGGGCGCAAGGTGTTTGTGCTGCGCGGCTACGCGGGCACCGGCAAAACCACCGTGGTGAGTGCCTTAGTGCAGTGGCTGCACAAGTTGCAGCGCCGCTATACCCTGATGGCCCCCACCGGCCGCGCCGCCAAGGTAATGGCCGGCTACGCGGGCGTGGCAGCCAGCACCATCCACAAAAAAATATACCGCCAAACCTCCGGCTCGCCCAGCGAGCGGCTCAACTTTCAGCGCCAGCCCAACCGCGCCGAGCAAACCCTGTACATCGTGGACGAGGCCTCGATGATTTCGGACGAGAAAGCCTTTGGCGAAAGCGGCCTGCTCGACGATTTGATGGGCTTTGTATTCGAGAAAACGAGCAACAAGCTCCTGCTCATCGGCGATACGGCACAGCTGCCGCCGGTAGGCCAGCTCCTGAGCCCCGCCCTCGACCCCGAGTTGCTGGCCCACCGCTTCCGAGCCCACGTGGGCAGCGTAGAGTTGCGCCAGGTGATGCGCCAGGCTCAGGAATCAGGCATTCTGGTGAACGCCACCGAGCTACGCGAGGAATTACGCGAGGAAGCCCCCAACATTCAGTTGCACACCAAGGGCTTTGGCGACATTTTTAAGATGGGTGGCGACAAGCTGGAAGACGGCCTGCGCTGGGCCTATCGCAACTTTGGCCACGAAAACACCACCATCATCTGCCGCTCCAACCGCAACGCCAACCAGTACAACCAGCTCATTCGGCGGGCGCTGTTCGATGCCGAGGAGGAGATTGAAGGCGGCGACTACCTCATGGTGGTGCGCAACAACTACTTCTGGCTGCCCAAGGAATCGGAAATTGGCTTTTTGGCCAATGGCGACTTCCTGGAAATTACTAAGATAATTCGCCGCGAGGAGGTCTACGGCTTCCATTTTGCCCAGGCTCAAGTGCGGCTTGTCGACTACCCCGATGAGCCTCAAATAGAGGTCAAGCTGCTGCTCGATACCCTGCACACCGAAAGCCCAGCCCTGCCCTCCGACCGCAATAACGCCCTGTATATGGCCGTGAGCGAGGACTATGCCCACCTCAAAACCAAGTCGGAGCGCTACAAGGAGATGCGCAAGGACCCGTATTTAAACGCGCTGCAGGTGAAGTTTGCCTATGCCCTTACCTGCCACAAGGCACAGGGCGGGCAGTGGCAGGCCGTGTTCGTCGACCACGGTTTCATCAAGCCCGACGAGCCCTTGGCAGGCGAGTTTGCGCGCTGGCTCTACACGGCCATTACCCGCGCTTCGGAGCGACTGTTTTTGCTGAATTTTCAAGCCAAGCTGCTCAGCGACCCCGTTGAGCCGGACTAAGACTCGCGACTCTTGTTGCCTATTCGGCATCTGACTGCATAGGCTACACGCAAATTTTCCTATGCCGAAGAATTTAAAAGCTAATGCCTTGGTTAGGGAGGACTTTATGGCCGATTTAAGCACCCAGAGGTAGTTTGGTAGTAAATTTGCCTGGCAGCTTAAATCCAGTAAATTTGTTAAACCCAGCAACTTCAAGCGAAAGCTCTCAATCTCATCAATACCTGCCCCATGAAAAAATCCTTGCTCCTCGCCCTTAGCCTGACTGCCGCAGCTTACACTGCCCAGGCCCAGGCTGTCCAGAATGTCACCAAAGCGGTTGGCCCGGTTGCCGGCCCCGCCATCACGTTCGAAGAGTCGAAGTTCGACTTCGGTTCCGTAGCCCAGGGCGCGGTGGTTGACCATACCTTCAAGTTCAAGAACACCGGTACGGCTCCCCTCGTCATTTCTAACATTGGCGTAAGCTGCGGCTGCACCACCCCGGAGTGGACCAAGTCCCCGGTAATGCCCGGCAAAACCGGTAGCATCACCGCCCACTTCAATACGGCTGGTAAGCTGGGTATGCAGAACAAAGTGCTGACCGTGGAGTCGAACGCGCCAGCTGGCAGCGCTACGGTGTCGTTGGTTGGCGAGGTGAAAGAAGCTTCGGCTACTTCCAGCGCAACCAGCAGCACGCGCGTAGACGCCAACGGCTCGGCCGTGGCCGCAACCGGTGCAACGAAAGGCGAGAGCAAGAAAGTGAAGGAGAAGACCTCCGACGCTAAATTCAAAGCCAAGGTGAAGTAATTCACCTAAGGCTATTATCCTAAAAAGGGCCATCTGCGCAAGCGGATGGCCCTTTTTGTTTGTCAACACAGCTGGCAAAGCCTGCCAGCAACGGAACTGGCTACGACAGCTTGCGCAAGGCCAGCAGCAAGCTCACCCAGCCGGCCATCAGCAGCAGGCCTCCCACGGGCGCTACGGCCCCAAGCTTGGTGATGCCCGTGAAGCACAACGCGTAGAGCGAGCCACTAAAAACGACGATGCCGCCCAGCCACAGCCAGCCCGTGAGACCCAGCGCCCGCAGCTCGGGGCGTACGGCCCACAGCACTCCGATGGCGAGCAACGCCAGCACGTGGTAAAACTGGTAGCGCACGGCGGTTTCGAACGTGTCGAGGCGGCCGGCCTTAACCAGGGATTCGCGCAGCGCATGGGCGCCAAATGCCCCAATGGCCACGCCCAGCCCACCCAGCAGGGCCGTAAGTTGAAGGAGAAGACGAGCAGTCATGAACGAGTTGGGTAAGGAGAACGAATGCGCGAAGGTACGGCCCACGGGCCGCGGCCGTGCTCAGATTTGACGCTTGAGGCGCACGGTGGCCGTGTGCAGGTTGCCATCGGCCCGGCGCAGTATCAGGAGCAGGGCCCGGCCGTTCTCAGAGTGCAGCATGCGGTCCAGCTGAGTGAGGCTAAAGGAGCTGGCCGGCAAGAAATTGATGCTCAGCAGTTCGTCGTCTACTTGCAGGCCTGCGGCGGCAGCCGGCGAATTGGGCATGACGCGCAAAATCAGATAGCGCCGAAAATCAGGGCCGAGGGCGAGCAGCTCGATGCCGCACATGTCATGCTCAAACGGGTCCCGAAACTTCGGGTTGGGCCGCAGCAGCAGGCGCTGGTGTGGGTAGTCGACAACCAGGGAAAAGCGTTTCAGCAGTTCATAGCCCACGTTGCCGTTGCGGTGCACTTCGGCCCGGCGATGAACGTCGGCTGCGTTGGGGTAGGAGGTTAGCACGGAGCGCAGGGTGTAGCGGCCCAACTGCAGGTTTGCCACGCGCCCCAGGTAGCCTTGCACCAGCCCCGTGAGGCCCCGGCCCAGGTCGGCAGCCAGGCGCGGGGCGGGCGCCACGAGGCGGGGGTCCGAATCGAGCTCGAGAGAAAGCGCGTGGCTGGCGCCAGTGTCGAGCACCAGCTTCAGGGGCAGTGTCAGCGAATCGGTGAGTTGCACGGTGGCCGTTAGGTATGCTTTGTTTTTTTGCAGCGTAAGCGGCACCGACGACCACCGCCGGCCGTGGGGCGCACGGTAAGTGGCTGGGTTCTCCAGCAGCATCCGGCCCTCGTCGGGTCGGAGGGTAACGACGAAGCTGCGAAACAGCTCGGAGCCCAGAATGCCGTGGATGGGCACTCCAATGTAGCCGGACAGGTTCAGGACGTCTTCGGAAAGCACCAGCCAGGTCATGTGCGGTGCCACCACGCCAGGAAACTGCACCCGCACACTGTCGGTCTGGTAAGCCTGCAAGCCCGTGTCGGCGCCGCCCGCGCCCACTACCCGGAACAGCTGCCCTCGGCGCAGCCCCAGGGAATCGCCGAGCGCCGCTCTCGTGATAATGGAAGTGTTGACGCCGGTATCCAGCAGGAAATTAAACGGGCCAAACCCGTTCAAGGTGCCGGTTACCACCAACAGGTTGCGATGTAACGCAATGGGTACTCGGGCTTTGTTGCGGCCGGCTTGCAGAAAAGTGAACGGGGCTGGGGCATTGGCCGGCTGAGCGTGCACGTCTGCGCCTTCCCAGCCAATGCCTAGGAAAAGCAGCAGAAACACAAAACGCAAGACACCCATAGCCATACACGCCTTACACGACTAGTAAATTAAGCGAATATGACGCGCCTTTACCTAGCGGGGTCGTATTACGTTGGCCGTTCCCAGGGCCCGGCGGGGTCGTAGCGCAAGGCGCCGCGTTCGATATACAGTGGAGCGGCTATATTGTTGTGGTAGAGCTGGCCCGTGCCCAGGCCCTGGGCAAAGCCTTGCACGTCGTATTCGCCCGTGAGCTGGGCCACGGCGTTGAGCCCGATGTTGGATTCGAGGGCTGAGGTCATCCACCAGCTTAGGCCCCGCTCTTCGGCTAGGGCAATCCAATGCCGGGTAGCGGCGTGGCCGCCCAGCAGTGTGGGCTTGAGCACGATGTAGGCCGGACGGACCTCGTCGAGCAGGGCGGCCCGCTCGGCTGGGTCGCTCACGCCAATCAGCTCCTCGTCGAGGGCAATGGGAATGGGGGAGGAGCGACAGAGCGCTGCCAGGGCTGGCCGCTGTCCGGCGGCAAGGGGCTGCTCGATGGAGTGCACATGGAACGCGGCCAGTTGCTCGAGCTTGGCTGGCGCCTCGGCCGGAGAGAAGGCCCCGTTGGCGTCTACCCGTAAAATAAGCTGCTCGGGGCCGGCCACGGCCCGGATTTCGGCCAACAAGGCCAACTCGGTGGCAAAGTCCAGGCTGCCGATTTTGAGCTTTAGGCAGGAGTAGCCAGCGGCCAGCTTTTGCTGAATCTGTTCGCGCATAAAGGGGGCATCGCCCATCCACACCAGGCCGTTGATGGGCACAGCCGCCGTGCCTTGGCTGAAGGCGTTGGGGTAAAGCTGCCGGCGGCCGCCCCGGGCCAGGTCTAGGAGGGTGGTTTCGAGGGCAAACACCAGCGACGGATAGCCCGGACCCACAAATGCCGGAGCATCGGCCACCGGGAAGGTGGCAAAAGCTCCGGCATTGAACCGTTCGCAAAGCTGGGCTATTGCGTTGGGAAAGGCAGGGGTGTAATCGAGGCTGAGTCCTGCTAGTGGCGCGGCTTCACCTATGCCAACGGCCGCGGGGTAGGCGTCGTCGACGAGGTGCAGGTACCAGGCCACGTGTTCTGCCAGGTCCCCGCGCGAGGTACGAGCGGGGAAGTTGAAACGCAGCGCGCGTTGGGTAAAGCGAAGACGGAGCATGCCGCAAAGATGCGCGGTGGCAAGTGCTCCGGCTGGGCCTTACTTAGTGGTGCTGGTGTTGGTCTTGCCACGGCGGCTTACCAAGCCTCCTTTGCGACCGGCGTCGCGGGCCTCTTCGGCCGAGAAACGGTGGCCACGGCCACTGGCGTGCGAAGCCTTGCCGCCTTCGCTGGCAATGCGGCGCTGGGTTTCGGGGCTCATGGCGGCGAAACCACGACGGCTCTTGGTCCCTACGCGGTTAGCAGGTCGGGTGGACGATTTGGCGGCCGCAGCTGCTGAATTGGCGATATTGGAAATTGAAGATGCCATAGTATTTTGGAAAGGAGGTTAAGTGTATTACAAGTTTAAGCTTGACCGGCCGTAATCTTACTATAACCCCCTCATTTAGTTGTGGTTTACAGGTAAAAGGCCCATAAATACCACTTTCTACGGAAGAGCTTCTACGTACTTACTGTAGCGTTCTGCGTGTTTATAATTTCGCCTGCGGAAGATTCGTAGCCGAAGTGCGTTTTCAACCTAATGTAACCTCGGGAGTGCAAGCACTGTTAGGAAGATGGTCACCTTTTCTGCTGTGCTTATGTCTCAACTTCATGCTTCCTCAGTGGCCCCGGCCCTCACACAGTCTTGGCTGAGCCGGTACCAGGCGGTGCGGGCCCAAAGCCAAGCCCTGTGCGCTCCGCTGTTGCCCGAAGACACTGTGGTGCAGCCCATGCTCGACGTGAGCCCTCCCAAATGGCACCTGGCTCACACCACGTGGTTCTGGGAAACCTTCCTGCTGAACGAATACGCCCCCGGCTACCAGGTATTTCACCCCGACTACGCCTATCTGTTCAACTCATACTACAACTCCTTGGGCTCGCGCGTGAACCGTGCCGACCGTGGCACGCTTTCCCGGCCGCCGCTGGCCGATGTGCTGGCTTACCGTGCCCACGTCGACGTGGCCTTGTCGGCCCTGCTGACCGAAGAGGAGGACCTGCCCGACACTTTCTACGAGCTGCTAGAGCTGGGTCTGCAGCACGAGCAGCAGCACCAGGAGCTGCTGGCAACCGACATTAAGTACATCCTCAGCACCAGTCCGCTGGCTCCGGCTTACGCCCATCTCAATGGAAAATCGGCCGCCAGTAAAGAAAACTCAGCTGATTCCATTCCGCCTGCCAGCTTTCTGCAAGTGCCCGGCGGCATTCACCGCATCGGGTTTCAGGAGGAAGGCTTCTGCTTCGACAATGAGCTGGCGGCGCACGAAGCGTTGCTGGCGCCGTTCGAGCTGCAAAACCGATTGGTGACCAATGCCGAGTACCTGGCCTTTCTGGAAGCAGGGGGCTACCGCGACTTTCGCTACTGGATGGGGGAGGGCTGGGACCTGGCCCAGGCCGAAGGCTGGGAAGCGCCGTTGTACTGGGTGCATAAGAAAGGCACCTGGCACCGGTTCACGCACCACGGCCTGCAGCCCGTAGACCCCGCCGCGCCCGTCACGCACATCAGCTTTTACGAGGCCGACGCTTACGCCAACTGGGCCGGCGCCCGCCTGCCCACCGAGGCCGAATGGGAAACCGCCGCCCGCTACTTTGGGGCCACCACCGACGAAGGCACTTGGCTGGAGAGCAACCTCTTGGACCCGCAGCCACTGCCCGTCGATGCCGACCCCACGCAGTGCCATCAGCTGCTCGGCGACTGCTGGGAGTGGACCTACTCGGCCTACCATGCTTACCCGGGCTACCAACGCGCGGTGGGCGCCCTGGGCGAGTACAACGGCAAGTTTATGGTGAACCAGCTGGTGTTGCGCGGCGGCTCCTGTGCCACGCCTGAGAACCACATCCGCCTCAGCTACCGCAACTTTTTCCACGCCGACAAGCGCTGGCAGTTTACCGGCATTCGGCTGGCCCGCTAGCTCTTGATGAGCAGGACAAGATTCTTTTCGGAGTTCTGGCTGCGCCAATCATTCCTCCTAACCAGGCTTTCGGGCCTTTTCCCATGCCTCTGGCCGCTAATATGAATACCAGCCGTTCACTTGTTATGCAGGCTGCTGCCACTGAGTTTGCCCAGCACGTTGCCGAAGGGCTTAAGCGCATGCCCAAAGCTCTGTCGTCTATGTATTTCTACGACGACGCGGGCAGCCGGCTGTTTCAGCAAATCATGGAGCTGCCGGAGTATTACCCCACCCGGGCCGAGTTTTCCATATTTCGGGAACACGGCCCGGCCATTGCCGCTGCGCTGCGTCCGGAGGGCGACGGAGAGTTTGCCCTGGTGGAGCTGGGGGCTGGCGATGGAGCCAAAACCAAGCTGCTGCTGCGCGAATTACTCCAGGTCAGCACGGATTTTACCTATGCACCCGTCGACATCTCAGTCGGCGCCATGACCGGCCTGGTGGAGGCCCTGGGCCGCGAGCTGCCCGCCGTGCGGGTGGTGCCCGTGGTGTCGGACTACGCTACGGCCCTCACGCAGCTGCGCACCCGCCCGGGCAGTAAGGCGGTGCTATTTCTCGGCTCCAATATTGGCAATTTTCATCCGGCCGACCGGCTGGAATTTCTGCGCAAGCTGGCGGCTCCGCTGGCCCCCACCGACCGCCTGTTCATTGGCTTCGACCTGCAGAAGGACCCCCGCCGCATCCGCGCGGCCTACGACGATGCCCAGGGCGTGACGGCTGCTTTCAACCTCAACCTACTCACCCGCCTCAACCGCGAGCTGGGAGCGGATTTTGACCTCAGCCAGTGGCAGCACTACACCGATTACAATCCCCTGAACGGGGCCGTACGCTCGTTTTTGGTGAGCACCTGCGCACAAAAAGTGCACATCGAAGCCCTGGAAGAAACCTTCGACTTTGCGGCTTGGGAAGTCATTCACACCGAAAACTCTTACAAATTTACCCTGCCCCAGATTGAGGCTCTTGCCGCCGAAGTCGGCTTGCGTGTGGTGGCCTCTTTCACCGACGTAGCGGGTGACTTTGCCGATGTGGTATTGGCCCCCCAAGACTAGTAAGGCGATAGCCAACCGCCCAGCCGTGCATCGGGACGACCGAGGAGGTCAGGAAGCGCCTGCATATTTGCAGGTACTAACCGGCTCTTCGCGTAGAGAGCCTTAACGCGCATCATCCATGGCAGCGGTACCCATCAGCCTGGCCTCCGGCTACGGCAATTTTGCAGTTCCACCCGTAGCGCTTGAAGCGGCGGCCCAGGCACTGGCTAACGTGCAGCAACATAAGGCCCCGCTGGCAGTGAGTCCGGCAGCTGGCCTTCCCGAGCTGCGCGAAGCACTTGCCCAGCGCTACCAGCAGCGCGGCGCCACTACCATCACCGCCGAGCAAGTGGTGGTAACAACCGGGGCCAAAACCGGCCTTTTTGCCCTTCTTAGCGAAATGCTCCGGCCCGGCGACGACGTGCTGATGCCAACCCCGAACTGGTTTGGCTTTCAGGAACTGGTACACCGGGCGGGTGGCACCCTTCGCCCCCTGCCGCTGGCCGCTGCCACGAACTACGAGCTTTTGCCCGAAACACTACGAACAGAGCTCAAGCCCAACACCCGGCTGCTGCTGCTCAGCAACCCCAACAATCCCACCGGCCGCGTGTACTCTCGGGCAGAATGGGCGGAACTGCTGGCCGTAACCCAGGATTTCCCCGACCTGTGGGTGCTCAGCGATGAGATTTACGAAGGAATTTCCTTTGGCCCCAAACCCGTGCCCACCCTGCTGGCCCTGCCCGACCCGCACCAGCGGCACGTGGTGGTGAGCGGCTTTTCCAAGTCGCTGGCGTTGGCCGGGTGGGGGGTGGGGCACCTGGTAGCGCCAGTGGCCCTCGCCGAAGCGGTAACGGCCCGAATATTCGCCACTGGGGCGGCGGTGCCCGTGCCGGTGCAGGCGGCGGCCCTGGCCGCCACCCAGCAGGCCGAGGCCATTAGCAGGTTGCTGTGCGAGCAATTGAAATTGACAAGGCAAATCCTGTTGGATGGCTTGTCCAGTCTGCCAGATGCGCCTGCTGTAATTATGCCCGAGGGCACGTACTACGTGTTTGCCGATTTCACCCGCTGGCTCAGCCCTGAGTTGCCCGCTGCCGCTGCGTCAGCGCAGCTGGTGCAGCAGCTGGGGGCCGCCGGGGTGGAGGTAGTGGATGGTGCTACGTGCGGTGCCCCGGGCTTCGTGCGGCTGTCCTATGCAGTGCCAGAGGCCGACCTACGGGAAGCCTTGGTCCGCATGCAGGGTGTACTGGCCCAGCCCGTAGCCTAAGTTAACGGCCTTGGGGAACAAAGCCCGGGCTTGCGGCGTCTGTGGCAGGTGCTTTAGCCGCCACGGCTCCCTTGCTGGGAGTGCCCCGCAAGCCGGCGGGCGTACCTTTGCGGCCGGCTAGGTGGCCGGTTGATTTTGTTTGTTAAGTTGGAAAAACTTCGTCCGCATCTGCGTCCCACGCTGCTGCTCGCTTACCCGGTCATGCTGTCGCAGCTGGGCCACGTACTTGTAAATTTTGTCGATTCGGTGGTGGTCGGCCACATTGGGAAGGTGCCCTTGGCCGCGGTAGGGGTAGGGGTGAGCACCACCAGCGTGCTGCTGGTGCTGGGCATTGGCCTGAGCATGGGCACGGTGCCCCTGGTAGCCGCCGCCGATGGCCGCCGCGACCTTCCCGAACTGGGTCGCCTGCTGGTGGCTTCGGTGTGGATGAGCGCACTGGCCGGACTGGTGCTGGCCGGGCTGGGCCAGCTGCTACCGTCGTTGCTGTACCTGCTGGGGCAGCCCGCCGAAGTGGTGCGGCTGGCCGGCCCCTGGGTGCAGGTCATCAGCTTGTCGCTGTTTCCGCTCATGGTGTTTCAGGGCTTTCGGGAGTTTGCGGCGGGGCTGGGTCTCACACAGCAAGCCATGTGGCTTTCCATACTCGCCAACGGCCTGAACGGTGTGCTCTGCTACGCGTTTGTTTACGGCCGGTGGGGGGCGCCCGAAATGGGTATGATGGGCTCGGCCTGGGCCACGCTCATTGCCCGGGGCATGATGGCGGCATTCATGGCCGCCTATGTGCTGAACGCCAAACGCCTGCGCGAAGAGCGCGCGGCTGTCACCAGCCTGCTGCCTGCCAGTGCCACCATTCGCCGGGCCGCCGACCTGGGTGCGCCTATTGGCGTGCAAATGGCCTTGGAAGTAGGCGCCTTTGGCTTGTCGCTGCTCATGGCTGGTTGGCTGAGTGTGACCACCGAGGCGGCTCACAAAGTGGCCATCGACGTGGCCAGCATGACCTACATGGCGGCTAGCGGCATTGCGGCGGCCGCCACTATCCGGGTGGGCAACCTGCGCGGGTCGGGCAACCTGGGGGCCGCCCGCCAAGCCGGGTTTGCTGCTTATTGGCTCACGTTTGCGTTCATGGGCGTCATGGCAGCGCTGTTGATTATGACACGCCACATAGTGCCGTACGTCTACATCACCGACCCGCAGGTGGTGGCCCAGGCCAGCACCCTGCTGCTGGTGGCGGCGCTGTTTCAGGTTTCCGACGGCCTGCAGGTGGTTGGCCTGGGAGCTTTGCGCGGGCTGGAAGATGTTAAAGTGCCATCTGTGGTGGCTTTGCTGGCTTATTGGGCGGTGGCGTTGCCCCTGGGGTATTTTCTGGGCTTTAAGCTCGGCATGGGGGCACCCGGCGTGTGGACCGGGCTACTCGTGGGCCTCACAATTGTGGCCGTGGTGCTGCTCCTGCGCTTCATGCGCGAGACGGAGCCCGAGTTTGCCGCTACGCTGGCCGCCTCGGCCGAGGAACCCGCGACCGTGTAGGCAGACGTGCAATGATGCGGAACGATTAAATTGCGCGGCCTGGGCAATTTTTGTAGCCTCGGTAATGTTCAATCAGCCCAATCAACCCGTGGGCTGGTGTCCCGTCCTCATATCCCTCTGCTATGTTTTCCTTTCTGACCTCTTTCTTGGTGGTAGCTGCCCTGCTCCAAGGCCCGGCCCCCAAGCCCGCCCAAGCTGCCCCGCCCACGGCGCCAGCGCCAGCCGGCCCTATTCAATGGTCGGCGAATCGGCCGCTCACCGTGGCCGATTTTCAGAGCCGCCCCAAGCCCTACGAGAAGCTGGCTGCCCTCACTACCACCGACATTAAAGCGGGAGCCGCTTGCCGCGATTTCGTGTTCTCGGGCACCGTAAAGGCTACTTTCGACCCCAGCGCTTCTTGGTTTCGGGACCCCAAAAACAACACGGCGCAACTTCTGCGCCACGAGCAGTTGCATTTCGACCTGACCGAGGTCTACGCCCGTTTGCTGCGCCAAAAGATGGTGATTTTTCAGGCCAAGGTTGACTGTGCCAAGCTGCAGCCGGCCTTCAACAACCTCACCAAAGGCATTTATGCCGAGTGGGACCGGGAGCAGAACCGCTACGATGCCGAAACCAACCACGGTCTCAACGCCGTGCGCCAGGACTATTGGGAAAAGCAAACCCAGGTCAGATTGGCGCAGCTCGAGGCTTTTGCGTTGCCCCAGTAGCGCGGCCGTCGGCGCTACCTTCGCCTATGCTTACTCCCTCGCTGACCTGGGCTGAATTCGAACACGTGGACCTGCGCGTGGGCACCATCGTGGAGGCACGGCCTTTTCCCGAAGCTCGGCGCCCTGCCTATCAGCTATTGGTCGATTTTGGCCCCGAAATCGGTCTGAAAAAGTCGAGTGCGCAAATCACCCACCACTACACGCTCGAAACCCTGGTGGGCCGGCAAGTACTTGCCGTGGTGAACTTCCCGCCCAAGCAAATAGGAAAGTTTCGGTCCGAAGTGCTGGTAACTGGCTTTGCCGACGCCGACGGGCACATTGTGCTAGCCAGCGTGGCCAGCCCCGTGCCCAATGGCAGCCGCCTAGTTTAGCGCGCTAGAGGAGTGGGGGCGGGAGTAGCCACCCGCGCTTTTTTGGCGGCGGCCGAATCCAGCTTTTGTTCCCGCAGGCCCAGCGTGTCGATTACTGCTTTGTATATCTCGTCCAAGTCCTTGCCGTGGATGCCGTAGTAGCGGTAGCTGCGCTGAAAAGCAGAGTCCGTAACCTGGGTTCTCCAAAGCAGGTTCTTGTGTTCGGCCAGGAACAGGGCCCGGGCCGAATCGGGCTGAAGTTGGCTGCTTTCCACGCGTGCTTCGAGCACGTGCAGGTCGGCGAGCAGGCGTATCATCTTCTCCCGCGGGATTAAGTCGGCGGGCTGGGGCGCCTCTTCGGGGCGCTGGCAGGCGGGCAAAGCCAGCAGCAGCGGGGTTAGCATCAGCCCCAGACAATGACGCAAGAATGATTTCACAGTCGCAAAGTTAGTCCCAAGCCGTAGCTTCGCCTGCATGAACCCCTCCGTGCCTTCGGCCCTCACCGCCCTGGTGCGCCGCCTGCGCCACCTCGAAATTCGCATCCGCAAGGCGGTGGAGGCCCAGCTGCAGGGCGATTTCCACTCCGTGTTCAAGGGCACGGGCCTGGAAGCCGATGATGTGCGCCTTTACCAGTACGGCGATGAGGTAAGGGCCATCGACTGGGCCGTATCGAGCAAGGGCCACGGCACCTTTGTAAAAACCTACCGAGAGGAGAAAGAGCAGCAGGTGCTGGTGGTGCTCGACGTGAGCGGCTCGCTGGACGTGAGCGACGGCCAGCGCCGCAAGCTGGACGTAGGCCGCGACATTGCCGGCCTGCTGGCCCTCTCGGCCGCCCGGCAGGGCTCGGCGCTGGGCTTGTTTGCTTTTTCCGACCAAAAAGAGATGTATTTGCCCCCTGGCAAAGGCCCCCGCGCGGCGTACGCCCTCATTCAGCGGCTTTTTGCGTTGGAGCCGGTTTCGCGCCGCACGGGCGTAGGCGCGGGCATCAAGCAGGCCCTGGGCCTGCTCAAGCGCCGCACGCTGGTGGTGCTGATATCGGACTTTATCGACGGCAGCTACGAGCGCGAGCTGACCATGCTTGCCCAGCGCCACGACTTGATTGTGGTGCAGCTGCTGGCTCCGCGCGAGCGTGATTTTCCGGCCCTGGGCATCATTCCCCTGCGCGACTCCGAGACCGGGCAGCTGCGTTGGGTTAACACTTCTTCGGCTGGTTTTCGAGCGCAGGTGCAAGCCACCGCCGATGCCCAGGAGGCCCAGCTGGTCAATATTTGCCGCCGTACCCGCACCGGTTTTGTGGCCCTGAGCACCGAAGGCGACTTCGTGCCCCAGTTGGTCAATTTGTTTCGTCACCGCCAGCAATCCGGCCGCCGTGGATAAGCGCAGCACAAGTACCCGCCTGGCCGGCTGCCTGGCCCTGGGCCTGCTCCTGAGTAATAACGCGGCCGCGCAGCCGGGCTTGCCAGCTGCACCACAAGGGCGCTTTTTGAAGCCAACGGCTCTCGTTGGTGAGCCCATAGACTACGAGCTGCGCTACGACCACGCCCCCGACTTGGAGGTTGTGTTTCCGGATTCGCTGGCGGCCTTTGTGCCTTTCGAGTACGCGGGCAAGACGTATTTCCCAACCCGCACCCGCAACGGCCGCAGCCTGGACCGCACCATCTACCACCTGCGCACCTTTCGCCTCGACTCGGTGCAAACACTGGCCTTGCCTGTGGTGGTGCTGCAGGGCCGCGATACGTTGCGGGTAGCTCCGGAGCCCAGCCGGGTGCGCCTGCTGCGCACGGCCCCCCCGCAGCCCGCCAGCACCGCCCTGCCCGAGCTGCAACAAAACCTGGCGCTGGTGCCCGTGGAGCCCGTTTTCAATTACCCGTACTGGCTAGCCGGCAGTATGGGTATGCTGCTGCTGCTGGCGGGGGGTGCTACGTTGTTTCGGCGGCGCCTCACGCGGCGCTACCAGGCGTATAAGCTCCGCAAAAACCATGGGTACTTTCTGGCGCAGTTTGCCCGGCACGTCGAGCGGTTTGACTTGTCGCGGTCGGCTACCAACGTGGAGCGGGCCGTAGCGCTCTGGAAAAACTACCTCGCCGGTCTTGAAAACAGCGAGCTCAGCTCCTTCACCACCCGCGAGATTGTGGCTTACTTTGAAAACGACGTGGACGTGCGTAAGGCCCTCAGCGCTACCGATAAAGTGATTTACGGCAATCTGCAAACCGACGACGCCAAGGAGGTTGACCGCGCCTTTCAGCGCCTGCGCGGGTTTGCCGAGCGCCGGTATGCCTCGGTAACCCAATGAGCGGGTTGCACGGTTGCCAGCAGCTGCCTGGTGCGGCCTTAGCAGTTCATTGCTGCTCATCGAGGTGTGCCCGCTCGCTCACGGCTCACGGCCTGACCCTACCTTCGCGGTTGCTTTGAACGATTTTTTTAACCTTCTGCGCTATTCCACGCTGGCCAGCTATCAGTGGCAGGAGCCCCGATTGCTGCTGCTTATTGTGGCGGTGCCGCTGCTGTTTGTGCTGCGCTGGGTGCTGGCGCGGCGGCGGGCCCAGGTAGTGGTGGCGTTTGGCCCCGGGGCCGCGCCGCGCGATTGGGTTGCGGCCCTGCGCTTCCTGCCCGATGTGGTGCTGGGGCTGGCACTTAGCTTTGCCATTGTGGCCCTGGCGCGCCCCCAGCGCACCGACGAGCGGGTGGAGCAATCCGGCCGCGGCATTGACCTGGTGCTGGCCATCGACGTGTCGGGCTCCATGGAAATCCAGGACTTGCTGCCCAACCGCCTCGAAGCGGCCAAGCGCATTGCCACCGACTTTATCAATTCCCGGGCCGGCGACCGGCTGGCTTTGGTGGCCTTTGCCGGCGAGGCCTACTCGCTGGCCCCCCTCACCACCGACTACGACCTGCTGCGCGAACACCTGGCCAGTCTCCGCTTTGGCATGATGAAGCAGGACGGCACCGCCATTGGCACGGCCTTGGGCGTGGCCACCAACCGGCTGCGCGAGTCCACGGCCCGTTCGCGGGTGTGCATCCTGCTTTCGGACGGCGAAAGCAATGCCGGCAGCCTCGACCCCCAGTTGGCTGCCCGACTGGCCCACGCCTACGGCATCCGCATCTACACCATCGGGCTGGGCCAGGACGGTTTTGTGCCCTACGGCAAGGACGCGCAAGGCCGCCCCCGTTACGTGCAAACCCGACTCGACGAAACCACCATGCGGCAGCTCGCCGTCGCTGCCGATGGGCAGTTTTTCCGGGCTACCGACACGGCTGGTCTAAGCAAGGTTTTCAAGCAGATAAATCAGCTCGAAAAGTCGGAAATTAAGCAGCTGCGCTACCGCAATACCAAGGATTTTTACCTGCCCTACCTCTGGCTGTCCATCGGCCTGTGGCTGCTGTGGCTGGTGCTGAAAAGCTCCTTCATGAGCAATCCGCTGGAAGATTGAAAATCATTTAACAGGTAACAATTATCATTCAACAGACTTGTCCTTAAGGTTTTGATTATGAAGCTAATTGTTGCTCAATGCAACTCTTGAAAGAGATTGTTAAATGATAATTGTTACCTGTTAAATGAATAACATGTCTATCGCCGATAATATCCACCGCATCGAGCAGGAGCTCGCGGGCACAACGGCCCGCTTAGTAGTCGTCACCAAAACGCACCCTGTCGAAAAGTTGGAGGAAGCTTACGCAGCCGGCGCCCGCATTTTTGGCGAAAACCGTCCCCAGGAAATGGCGGCCAAACACCCCCAACTGCCGGCCGACGTGGAGTGGCACCTCATCGGTCAGCTTCAAACCAACAAGGTGAAGTTGCTGGCGCCCTTCGTGCACACCGTGCAAAGCATCGATAGCCTCAAGCTGTTGCGCGAGCTGGACAAACACGCTGCCGCCAACGACCGCCATATCAATGGCCTGCTGCAGTTTCACATCGCCCAGGAAGAAAACAAATCGGGCCTGACGCTGGCAGAAGCCGAAGAAATCCTGGCTTCGGAAGAGTACCAGCAGCTTCGGCACGTGCGCCTGACCGGCGTTATGGGCGTGGCCACCTTCACCTCCGACGAAGCCCAGCTGCGCCAGGAGTTTCGCCAGCTGCGCGGCTATTTCGAGCAGCTGAAGACTGCCTACTTTGCTGAAGAGCCCAGCTTCCGCGAAATTTCCATGGGCATGAGCGGCGATTACGCCCTGGCCGTGGCCGAAGGCAGCACCCTGGTGCGGGTAGGCAGTGCCATCTTCGGCAGCCGCAGCTAGTGGCGCACCAGCAGCTGGAGCCCGCCAACCCAGTGGCGTAACAGGAGAAATTCTCCTATCTTTCCTCCATCCGCTGCTTCTTGCTTATGCCCAATGCCGCTTCCGCTACGTCGCCTCCGCCAGCCATTCGGGCGAATCAGCATATTTATGACGACTATTTCCGGGAGGAATTTACCCAAACGCTGGACGAGAATATCCTGCAGCTGCTAGACCGCGTGTGGTTTCGTTCCGAGCTGGTCGGCTTCGAAAACTACCCCCAACGCAACAACCCCGACCGGCCGCTGATTTTTGCGTCCAACCACTCGGGCATGGCGTTTCCCTGGGACGCTATTGTGGCCCTGTCGCACTTGTGGCGGCACCTCATAAAAGACGGGGTACTGCATGATTTGCCCCGGCCGCTCTCGGCCCCGCTGCTTTCCCAAACCGCCCTCATGAATCCCTATCTGGTGAAGGATTTCTGGAAAAAATGCGGCTGCGTGGATGCCACCACGCTGAATTTTGAAACCATGATGTACTACCAGGACCACAACCTGATGCTGTACCCGGAGGGGGTGCTCGGCATTGGCAAAGGGTTCAACCGCAAGTACCAGCTGCAGCGCTTGGCCACCAGCATGGTGCGCCTGAGTTTGCAGCACGGCACCGACATCATGCCCTTTTACACCATCAACGCCGAATACCTCAACCCCTACGCCTATTCCTGGGACTGGCTGAACAAGTACACCAAGAAAATAGGCATCCCGTTTCTGCCGATTACGGTGCTGCTGCTGCTGGTTCTTATTCAGCCCTGGGCATTCTACCTGGCCCTGCCCGCCAAGCTCACCTTTGTGATGGGCACCCGCATCAGGCCTTCGGAGCTGACCACCAAAAAGCCCGAAGAACATACCCGTGAGGATTACGCCGAGCTGTCGGAACAAATCCGCCAAAAAATGCAGGTCGAGATGGACGCCGCTGTGGCCTCCTACGGCCAAAGCCCCTATCAATGGCGCGAGTTGTGGCAGCGCATCAAAGAAAATTGGCGCTTCTTTCCCTTCTTTTTGCCCTTTGCCTGGCCGGCTGTATTTACTGAATTCGAGCGCCTTTACGTGAAGGAAGGACGTCGCAATTTCCGGATGCAGCTCGACCGCCCCGGTGCCTGGTTGCGTATGCTCTGGCGTAACCCCATTACCCTTGCTTATTTCATTCCCTTGTTGGGCTGGATTCCGCTGGCCATCAAAGGATACCGCGGCAATAAGCTGGGGCAAAAGCCCTAAGCCGCTGTTAAAAAGGAGAAAGAACTTCATGCTGTGCGCCGCATGACGTTCTTTCTCCTTTGCCCTACACGCTCTCCCGTTCTCCAAATCCCACCCGATGCCCTCGTTTCAGCACTTGCTGCTCAAGCAGCTATTAACCGCGGCTGCGTCGCCGTTGGCGCGGCGCAAGCCCAGTGTGGCCGCCATGCGCGCAGCCATGGAGGCCGGCGCGCTATTCCAGTTTATGCCCTGGCACGTGCACCTGGAGAGCCTGAAAGTGGATAATCGGCTGGAGGCTGAGTGGCTGCGGCCCCGCGGTGCCCACCCCACGCGGGTGCTCTTGTACCTGCACGGCGGCGGCTACGTGCTGGGCTCGCTGAACACCCACCGCAGCATGGTGGGCAGCCTGGCCCAGCGCTGCGGCCTCAACGCCCTCACCATCAACTACCGCAAAGCGCCCGACCACCCGTTTCCGGCCGCCCTCGACGACGCCAAGCGTGCTTACCGCTGGCTGCTGCGCCAGGGCCACCGGCCCCACGACATTGTGGTGGCCGGCGACTCGGCCGGTGGTGGCCTGGCGCTGGCCTTGCTGCTGGCCCTGCGCGACGCCGGCGACATGATGCCCGCTGCGGCCGTCGGCCTCTCGCCCTGGACCGACCTCAACCTGCCCATGACGGCTCTGCGCCGCGTGGCTCGCGAAGAAGGCCTTCTGCTCGAAGCTCTGCAAATGCGCACCTGGGGCCCGCTCTATGCCCGCAAGACGCCCCTCGTTCACCCGTTGCTATCGCCCGCCCAGGCCGATTTGCACGGGTTACCTCCGCTGCTCATTCAGGTATCCAGCGCCGAAGTACTCTATGAAGACGTGCTCAAATTCGTTGACAAAGCCCGGGCAGCTGGCAGCAAAGTGACGCTTCAGCCCTTTGAAGGCCTGGTGCACTGGTGGCACCTCTTTTGGCGAGTGGTGCCGGAGGCCCGGCAGGCCCTCGACAAGGTAGCCGGCTTTGTAGAGCAAGTGTGGGACGCTGCCGATGCTGCGCCTGTGGCTTTGCCGGTGGTTGAGCGCCGCCAAACAGTTGAACGCCGCCGGGCAGCCTGATTTTGACCCCGGACAGTAGGTGATACCAAGCTTTTTAGCTGGTGATAGGCTTATCGTAAGGTGCAAGGGGGGAAGTAGAAAAAATATTCCTGATTTTGAAGGAATAAGGCTACTTTTCTAAAAATGCGGCGTACACGTTTCAACTATATTGGATAGTGTTCGTAGGTTTGCAACGGAAATAGTCGGCTTGCATACTAAATTAATGCGGCAAGGGCTTTTACTTCAACTACTTCCCTGCTTTTATTTTCACCCCAATCCTTTCCTTACCATGGAAGATTTATTCAAAAAGTTCGTTAATGCTGGCGTTGGCTACATTGCCCAAGGCAGCAAGTCAGTACAAGCCACCATCGAGAAGTTGGTGAAAGACAATAAGATGACCCAAGAAGAGGGCAAAAAGATTGTTGATGACTTGAAGAAGAGCGGCGAAACCAAGCGGGCAGAACTCGAAAAGCAGTTTCAAGGCCTCACTGAGCGCGTGAAAAGCACCGTTGGCCTGGGCGACACCAAAACGAAAGGCACACAGCGGCCAGCCTCGGCCAAGTCGGGCGCTAGCAAGTCGAGCGCTAAGCCGGCCAGTAGCGCCACCAGCAAAGCCGCCGGTGCTACCAAGAAAGCTGCTGATAAAGTGAGCTCTGCAGCTGACACGACCCAAAAATCGGCCGCTGCTAAAGCTGGCGCTGCCAAAAAGCCCGCTGCCCCCAAGAAGCCTGCCGCAGCACCTTCGCCCGCTGCCGACCAGGAGTAAGCGCTTTGCTTCTTGCCCACATTCAAAAGCCCCGTTTGCGTGAAGTAAGCGGGGCTTTTGTGGGTTGAAGGGGAGCAGGGCTGGGAAGGGGAGGTTCTTTCGGAAATACAAAACAGTAAATTCGCCCATTCTCAAACCGGCCCCGCCATCTGATGCCGCGCCGTAGCACTACTTTCACTGTCGATGTTTAAGAACACGATTTCCAACCTCACCCGCATCCGGCAGGTGGCTGAGGTGCTGTTACGCTACGGGTTTGAGGATGTGGTGACCACCACGCCGCTGCGGCGGCTGGTAAGCCAAAGTCGCCGCTTGAGCTGGCAGCGCTCCGAGCGCCAGGTATTTGAAACCACGCGCTGGGAGCGGGTGCGCCTCATTATTGAGGAGTTGGGCCCTACTTTCATTAAGCTGGCCCAGGCCATGAGCAATCGGGCCGACCTGCTGCCCCAGGCCCTAATTGACGAGTTTGAGAAGCTGCAGAGCAACGTGCCGCCGTTCGACGTAGCCATTGCGCGGCAGATTATTGAGCAAGAGCTGGGCCGCCCGATAACAGAGGTTTTCAGCGAGTTCGACGATACCACGCTGGGCTCGGCCAGCATTGGGCAGGTGCACCGGGCACGGCTGCTGACCGGCGAAGAAGTGGTGGTGAAGGTGCAGCGCCCCGGCGTGCGCGAAAAAGTGCGTTCCGACCTGGCCTTGCTGCACGAGTTGGTACGCCTCACAGCCGGCTTCCTGCAAAAGCAGGGCCTCTCCAATCCGCAGGACATTGTGGATGCCTTCGAGCGCAGCATGAGCAAGGAGCTGGACTACACCGCCGAAGCCCGCTCGATGGAGCAGTTCCGCAAGCTGTACGAAGACTACACCACGTTCTACATCCCGAAGCCGTTTCGGGAGCTGAGCAGCGAGCGCATCCTGGTGATTGAGTTCGTGAGCGGCTGCAAAATCACCGACAAGCCCCAGCTGCTGGAGTGGGGGCTAAGCCCGGAGGTGGTGGCCGAAACGGGCATGGATATTTACCTGACCCAGATTTTTGAGTTCGGAATTTTCCACGCCGACCCGCACCCCGGCAACGTGCTGGTGCAGCCCGATGGTACGGTGGTGCTCATCGACTTTGGCATGGTGGGGCGCCTCACCAAGCAGCAGAAGTATGCGTTTGCGGGCGTGTTTATTGGCATGGCCCGACAGGATGCGCGCAACATGGCGCTCAGTTTCCGACGCTTGGCCCTCACGGCCGAGATTCCGGATATGCGCATGTTCGAGTCGGACCTCAGCCAGCTGATTGAAGACTTTGCCACGCTCGACGTGAAGGAGATGAGCATGAGCGACCTTGCCGACGCCCTGCAAACTGTTATTTACAACTACAAGCTGCAGGTGCCGGGCGCGGTGTTCCTTATTCTGCGGGCGCTGGTGATTCTGGAAGGTATTGGCAAGGTGCTGCACCCCCGATTCAATACATTTGAGTTTGTGCGGCCCTACGGCGCCAAGATTATCCGCGAACAGTACTCGAAGCAAAACCTGATGCTGGAGGCCGAATATACTGGCACCCAACTGCTGGCCCTGCTGCAAACCCTGCCGTCGGACGTGCGCCAGATAGTGCGCAAAATCAGCAAAGGTGAGCTGCGGCTTAAGTTTGAGTTGGTGGGCTACAACATGCTCATGCGCAAGACCGACCAGCTGGTGAGCCGCACCATTCTGGCGCTACTCTGCGTGGGAGGGCTCATTTTCTCCGGGCTGTCGCTGCTGGGCCGCTACTCGCCCGACATGCCCTACCGGCGTGGCGTACCCGAAATAACGTGGTGGAGCCTGGGTGCTACCGGCTTCATGATGCTGATACTGCTGCTGCTTGGTACCGGGCGTCGGGAAAAGGAGAAAGGGTAGGCCCCCGGTCAAACCAATAATTTGACTCCAAGCATTGTAGCCGAGCTTAAACGGGCCGAACTTTGCGGAGTAAGGCCGTATCTCTGCCTTGCTTGATTTTAAATGCCCTTACCGCTACGCTACCGAGTTCTCCTGGCCATTTTTGGCCTGTTAATGGGCCTTTATCCCTCTTTGGCCACTGCTCAAACCAGCGCCGAGGGTCTGGTGGTTTTGCGCGAGGCCAGCCTGCGAACCGATACCGCGACCTACCTGCTGAGCCGAAATAAAGTGGACGTGCAGGGCGTGCCGACGATGTATTTCTGGTATCGGCGCGACGATGAAACCGTGGAGCTGCGCCTGTATCCGGCTGTGGTGGGTCGTAGCGCGCCCTTGCGCCTGCGCCGTAATCCCGATTATCAGCAGCTCGACTCCCTAACCAAGGAGGACGACGGCGGTTTCCGCACTCGCCTCAAGTTTAAAAATTTAACGACAGGGGGGTTCCTGCGGCTGGTGGTGGAGCAGGCTTCTGACTCGGTGGGCCGGGAAGCACGCCGCCAGGTGGTGCCCTTGCTGCCGCTGTCCCGCACCACGCTGTCGCTGCGCGCGGCCGAGAACGAGCTATTTGTGGGCGAAGAAAAGGTTTTTGAGCTGACCAGCTCCAACGCGCGCAACGTGCATGCCACCGGCGAGTGGGTGCGGGGAGCCGAATTTGACTACCGCCTCGTGAGCGAGGCCAACGGCATGCTCCGCCTGCACGTGCTGCCCCACCAGCTGGGCGTGCGCACGCTGCTGGTAAAGCTCCAGACCGAGCGGCCCACGCTGGTGGCCGGCGGGCGCCTGAGCTATCAGTTGCCTGTGCTGCGCCAGGACTTTAATGTGAAAGGCAGCCGCCTGCGGTTTCTGTCGCCCGATAAGCGGAGCGTGACTATGGACGAAGTGAGCCGCCGCAAGGGGGTGGAGCTGATTCTGGATAACGGCCGCAGCTTCGACCTGCACCGGACCTACCGCGTCGAGGACCAGGAAGAGCCGGGTGGCACGCTCATAGCCGAGGTGTATACGCGCCAGTACCTCAGCAACGACCGGGTGCTCTGCTACCTGCGGCCCTACAATACTCATCGCCAAACCGAAGGCTACCTCTACATAAAGGGGAACGACGTGGCTCGCTACGTCACCAACCTCGACATTACGCCCCAAACCGTGGTACGCAGCGTGCAGGTGCTGCACCGCGGCGGCGAATGGACGCCCTCACTCAACGTGAGCCCCGGCGAAATTGTGGACGTGTGCCTGGAGGGCGAAGGCCTGCAGAAAGCTCGGTTGTTTTTTGAGGATTTGCCCATTATTCCTTCAGATTCCACCGTTCGCACCGATGCGCGGCTCGTGTACCGGGTGCAGGTGCCCGTGAGCTTCGCCAAGCGTAAGAGCATTATTTACAACGGCAGCCAGCCCACCGGCTATTCCCTAACGGTGAAAGAGTTTCAGCGCCCTCACCCGCTGGACTTTGTGTCGGTGCTTTACGGGGAGGCTGCCCGGCCCATCACGCGGCTCGATGGCCCGGTGCTGCACAACGGCACCATCCGCGACGTGGTGTTCCAGTTTAACCCAGAAGGAATTGACAAAGGCGAGCAGTTTTATGGCAAGCAGTTCCTGAGCTTCGAAATCCGAACTCTGAACAACAAAGGGGAGCTGATGGAGATGCGCAATGTCGAGAACGTGGTCATCTGCCCCGGCGAAAACTCGCCTCGCTTCGCTTTCTACGCCGACAAGCAGTGCCGCACCGACCCCCTCAGCCTGAATGCCCTGCTGGGCCGCAAAACCTACGACTTTGATGACTGGAGCCGCGTGGTAGTAACGGTGAAGCACCAGGCCGCCCAATACAGCGAGCCCGGCTACACCCAGACCGTGGAGGTAGTGCTTAAGCGTCGCTACAAGTTCGATATCGACGTGAGCTTCCCGGCGGGCTTGCTCACCCGGCGCCAGGGCCAGGACGGCTACGGCAATTTTGGGGGTATTTCGTTGGCCACGCTGGCGCAGCTCAGCTTCTACAGCCCCGACAAAATCAACCGCTTGCGCCCGTACAAAATTGGCGCTGGCTTCGTGGCCCTCAACGCTTTCAATTTCAGCCCCACCAGCACCAGCGAGCGTGACTTGGGCATAGTCGTTCTGGGGTCGGTGTACCCGACGCGGCGCGATGCCAAGTTCACTTTTCCGCTGTATCTGGGCGGGGGGCGGCTGCTGGGCGCCGGCAAGTGGTTTTACCTGCTAGGGCCAGGAATTGGGGTGCGGTTGTAAGCTTTTAGCGAATTCAAAAGTCCTTTAAAATGGAGTTGAGGCTTGAGTAATCTGCTGAAAATTAGGTTTTGATACTAGTAAGTCAAGGCCAGCATAACGTCAGGTTTTGGTAAAATCTTGCTGGCGGCATTGAGGGTAGTCAGGCAAACTTGCCCCCGCTTGCTGCTATTGGCAAGCCGCTTTACGGCAACGACGCTGCTCATGAAATTCCTGACTACTCACCTCCTCACACTGCTGCTGACCGGCGTGCTTCTTCCCGCCGCGGCACAACCCACTTCGTCTTTTAAAAGCTCGAAACCACAAAGCACCGAGAGGTACGACACCGGCTACGACACCCGCAAGCACATCACCATTGCCGTGACGCGCTACACCGAAGCCCACGCGGCCCTCACGGGCTTTATCCGGGCCCGGGCCTTGCGGCTCCACAAACAAGAGGAGGCCCCCGAGCAGCTCATTGCTGATTTTGGCTTGGCCACGGGCGACTTGGCCCGCCTCGATTCGCTGGCCGGCGCGCTGGGCATGGTGCTGGAAAACAACCTCAATACCTACGACCTCACGCCCCAGCAGCAAAACCTGCGCGCTGAGGAGCAGAGCCTGACTCAGCAACTAACCGGCCTCAACGAGGATTTAGGGGCGGCGACTGGCAAGGAAAAAAAGGACTTTCGTGCGCAAATCGACATCGCCAAAAACCGCCTGCTAGTGGTGCGCGAACAGATGGCCGACCTCGCTGGGCACACTGGCCAGACCTACGTGACGCTGCGGCTGTTCGATGAAGTGAGCTTCCCCACTGGCAACCACCGCGTTAGCTTCGTGAACATGCCCGGCGTGGAATACGGCATGCTGCGCCTCGACAATCCGCAGTCGGGCCTCACCAGCCAGGCTTACCAGGGCTACGCCATCAAATACCTCTTTACGCGCGGCAAAAGCTACCTGAACCTGGGCGTGTACAAGCCGCAAATCAAGCAGGAAGGCGCCAAATTCGTGGATGAGCTGTTCATCATCAATTTCGGCCAGGATTTCTACCCGCGCAATTTCGGCCGGGGCCGCCGCCGCTACCTCAACCTGTATTCGAGCTACCAGATGGGCGGCTTCATTTTAAACCGGCAGGGTGGCGAGAAAAACGAATTCATTCCCAACCTCAACCTGGGCCTGGGCGTGGAACTGCTCAAAACCCGCCACATCCTCATCGATACTAAAGGCAGCTACTTTATTCCGCTGCACCAAAAGAGCCGTGAGCTGCGCGGGCTGCTGGGACAGGCGTCGTTTAACTTTGTGTTTTAGCTGGAGATGCTGAGTGGGTTAATTACGCATGTCACGGTTCATCGAAGTAATGGCAGGGTACAGCTAGGTAATCAGCAAGCTCAGTAGCGACTTGAACAGCCTGCTCTTTATCTCGGTAGCTGAATTTATGAACGATAATTCCCTTGTGATTAACTGCTTCACTCGATAGCATGACAATGTAGCTCTGCTCTGGCGTGTTGACTTGCCAATTGCGTCGACCTGCAACAGTATATTCAGAAAAGTACTTTATTACCACACTAGTCACTTGGGGGCATTTCTTCCACTCCCCAACACGCACGCCAAGCAGACGAGTGAAATGGCGATATCGGCGCTTGACTTTGTCAATAGCAAAGTCGGGGCAATCAACTGCTAAAACGAAAGCAATTACCAAAGAGAAAAAACCTGTAAACGCAGGTAGCGGCCCTCGGGCAGGCTTGCCCAAAGCTATTTCTGAGTTCTCGCTGACATGGTGGGCAACAGCGATAAGTGCAGCGCCGCCAACGGTCAGCAGCAACGTGGCAATGCTTCGAATGCTGGTAATTGGGACTAAGCGGGTTTCGAAATACCTCGGCATTTGACGCTTTTTTAATAGCAAAAGCCCGGCGCATTTGCTCGCCGGGCTTTTGCTATTGATAAGAAAGATAGTGCCAAGAGCTATTGCAGCTGCATATCTGCAATTATCGCCTGAATCTTCTCCTGTGCCAAGCGCGTGGCCAAGTCGAAATCAACTACCGATTTCATCGGCTGCTTCACGCTGAAATAGAACTTGATTTTGGGCTCGGTGCCGCTGGGACGGGCCGAAATCTTGCTGCCGTCTTCGGTGAGGAACTGGAGCACGTTGGAGCTTTCCAGGCCGGTTTCGGTGGCGATGCCGGTGCGTAGGTCGTGGATGCGCCCGGTTTTGTAGTCGCGAATTTCAACAACTTGCATGCCGGCGATGGTCGCGGGCGGGTTGGCACGGAGGCCAGCCATCATCTCCTGAATTTCTTCGGCGCCGCGCTGGCCTTTTTTGGTGAGGGAAATCAGGTCTTCGACGTAGAGGCCGTAGTGAGCGTACATCTGCACCATTTCCTGGTAGAGGGTGCGGCCCTGGTCTTTGGCCACGGCGGCCATTTCGGCAATAAGAGCGCAGGCCGATACCGCGTCTTTGTCGCGCACGAAGTCGCCGATTAGGAAGCCGTAGCTCTCTTCGCCGCCACCGATGTACTTCTCCTGGCCTTCCAAGTCGCGGATGAGGCCGGCAATGTACTTAAAGCCCGTGAGCGTCTGGTAGCTTTTTACGTTGTGCTGGCGGGCAATGTCGCCGAGAATTTCGCTTGTTACGATGGTGTAGACGATGAAATCCTGGGGCGTGGCTTGGCCAGCGCGGTGGCGTGCCGACAGCAGGTAGTAGGTGAGCAGGGCAGCGGTTTGGTTGCCGTTGAGCAGCACCCATTCGCCTTTGTCGTTTTTCACGCCCACGCCCACGCGGTCGGCGTCGGGGTCGGTGGCCAGCACGATGTCGGCATCCTGGGCCTGCGCTTGGTCGAGGGCCAGCTGCATGGCGCTTTTCTCCTCGGGGTTCGGCGACTGCACGGTGGGGAAGTTGCCGTTGGGCGTGGCCTGGGCTTCCACAATGCTTACGTTGCTGAAGCCGAACTCGCGCAGCAAGCCAGGCACCAGCGTAATGCCGGAACCGTGAATCGGCGTGTACACAATGCCTAAATCGTGCTGGCGCTGAATGGCGGCCGGGTCGATGCTGAGCTGACGGGCCTGCGCAAAATAAAGGGCGTCCACATCGGCCCCCACGCTGATGATTTTCGACGGGTCAGCCTCAAATTTTACTTCGCCAACGCTGGTGATTTTATTCACCTCGGTGATGATGTTTTTGTCGTGCGGCGCCACTACCTGCGCGCCGTCGTTCCAGTACACTTTGTAGCCGTTGTACTCCTTGGGGTTGTGCGACGCCGTGATGACGCAGCCGCTCTGGCACTCAAGCTCGCGAATGGCAAACGACAATTCGGGCGTGGGCCGCAGGGCGTCGAACAAGTAAACTATGATGCCGTTGGCCGAGAAAATGCCGGCGGCAATTTGCGCAAATTCGGCGCTGTTGTTGCGGCTGTCGTGGGCAATGGCCACCTTAATTTCCTGGTCGGGGAAGCTCTGAATCAAGTAATTGCACAAGCCCTGCGTGGCCATGCCCAGCGTGTAGCGGTTCATCCGATTGGAGCCCGGACCCATGATGCCGCGCAGGCCGCCCGTACCAAATTCGAGGGTGCGGTAGAAGGCATCGGTGAGCTGGTCTTCCTGCCCGCTGGTTTGCAGCTCGCGGATGGCAGCTTGGGTGTCGGCGTCGTAATCGGGCGTGAGCCAGGTGTTGATGGTTTGCTGGATTTCGGGAGTAAGGGCCATGAGAAAGAGAAAGTGTGTTGGCGGTAAATGTAGAGACGCATAGTTACGTCCCGTCGTTGAGCACTTGGCCGGGGCTTTGTGCGGCGACAAGGCGCAATTACGCGTCTCTACGGTAAAAGTGTTTTATAAATTGCCGCGCAGGGCCTGTTCGCGCTCAATGCTTTCGAACAAAGCCTTGAAGTTGCCTTTGCCGAAGCTCTTGGCGCCTTTGCGCTGAATGATTTCGTAGAACACCGTGGGCCGGTCTTCCACGGGCTTGGTAAAAATCTGCAGCAGGTAGCCTTCCTCGTCGCGGTCCACGAGGAGATTCAGTTCTTTAATAGAAGCCAAGTCTTCGTCAATGGCGCCGATGCGGTCGAGCAAGTCGTCGTAATAGGTGCTGGGCACCGACAGGAACTCGACGCCGCGGCGGCGCAGCTCGGCCACGGTGCTGCGGATGTCGTTGGTGGCGATGGCAATGTGCTGCACGCCGGGCGATTGATAGTAATCGAGGTACTCCTCAATCTGCGACTTTTTCTTGCCTTCGGCGGGCTCGTTGATGGGGAATTTCACGTAGCCGTTGCCGTTGCTCACCACCTTGCTCATCAGGGCCGAATACTCGGTGCTGATGTCTTCGTCGTCGAACGTAAGCAGGAGCTTGAAGCCCATTACGTCTTCGTAAAACTTCACCCAGGTATTCATTTGGCCCCAGCCCACGTTACCCACGCAGTGGTCCACGTGCAGCAAACCCACTGGGTTGCCTTGCGGCACAGCGCTGGACTTGGCCACAAAACCCGGCATGAAGGGGCCGGTGTAGTTGGTGCGCTCCACGAAAGTGTGCACGCTTTCGCCGTAGGTATAAATGCCGGCCAGCGTGACGGAGCCGTACTCGTCCTCGATGGTATAGGGCTCGAAGGCCACGCGGGCACCGCGCTTGGTGGTTTCCTCGAAGGATTTGCGGGCGTCGTCCACCCACAGGGCCATCACCTTCACACCGTCGCCGTGCTGGGCCACGTGGCGCGTGATGTCGGAGTTGGGCAGGAGGGAGGTGGTGAGCACCAGCCGGATTTTACCCTGCTGCAATACGTAGCTGGCGCGGTCGCGCAGGCCGGTTTCGGGGCCGGCGTAGGCCACCAACTCGTACCCGAATGCTGCCTGATAATAATAGGCCGACTGCTTGGCGTTGCCAACGTAGAATTCAACGAAGTCGGTGCCTTTCAGCGGGAGGAAGTCTTGGGCGGGTTGAGCCAGCACTTCGGGCGAGGTCATGGTTTGCATGGGCGGGAGGGGAAGAATGGGGGTGGGGATTGGTCGGGGTAAAATTAGGGGTTCCGGCAGAATTCAGCCTGTGCTAAAAAAAATGATAGCCCGCCGCGGCGCGTGTTTAGCAAAACCTTCCCATTTTTGTGCCCAATCATCTGCCTTAGGCCCTATGAATACCGAAGAATTGAACCGCGCCCTCGTGGCCCTGATTGAAAAGAAAGCCGAGCTGCACACCCTCACGTACGACGACGCGCGCTACGACGACGTGGAAGAGGCCCTGCACGACCTGGAGGACGACTTCAACGACGAGTACGGCGACTTCCTGGAATCGGCGCTCGACAAAGTGCACACCGACCTGAAGTCGGATACCGACGTGCTGCTGCCCACCGCCTACCTGCCCAGCACGCCGGGCTCCACGCCCTCGCCCAAAGAAGGCGTTTGGGTCGACTCGGAGAAATATCCCGGTAAAGAAGCGCGTATCACGCTTATACCTAACCCCGTGCGCATCATGCTCACCGTAGGCAAGCAGGTGCAGCAGGAGCTGTGGAAAGCGTAGGCATAGCGCCTGCTATAAGAATAAAGAACGTCATGCTGAGCTTGCCGAAGCATCTCTACTGCGCAACTAATCAGATTTAGTATAGCGGGCGAGATGCTTCGGCAAGCTCAGCATGACGTTCTTTCGTTTTCATTCTATTCTATCCACTTTCCAGTCAATATGCTCTACCGCATTGCCGAAGCTGCCGACTGGCAGCAGGCCCAGGAAACCGGCTTCTTCACCAGCGCCGATTTAGCAGCTGAAGGGTTTATTCATTCTTCGGAACAGCAGCAAATTCTGGAAACGGCCCGCCGATACTATGCCGGGCGTGTCGATTTGATTTTATTGGAATGGGACGAGGCGGCGCTGACCGCCTCTCAGGTGCGGGTGGAGCGGGAGTGGGTGGCTTCCCGCAACGAAGCCTTTGCCCACGTGTTCGGGCCAGTGCCGTTGGCGGCTGTGCGCCGCGCGTGGCCCTTTGCCGCGGATGCGCAGGGCACCTTTTGCTTGCCGCCTGATTTGTCGGGTAGCGGAGCGGGGTAGTGACGCTTTGCAGGCGTTATACTCGTTGCGGAGAGGAATGCGAACGGTATAGAGACGCGAACCAGCGAGTTTCGGCGGTGGACCATGCCGAAACGGCGCGGCTCGGAGAGGCAATGGGTTGCGATTTTACATCAGCCCACCAATTTTTCGCATTCCTCTTCGCAGCCAGTATGGTACGTTTTTTGTGATGAGGAAACGAGAGTTGGGAGTCTCGATAACATAAAAATTGGATTAAAAAGCTAACCCGGGCCGGGCCGGGAAGTTGGCTGTGGCTTCCAGTACCAATCAGGAACAGCCTTGCGCAACCTAGCTGGCTGTGCGTAGCTTTACTTAAACCGGCTGGTAATGCCCCTTTAGAAGTGGCCAGCCCCAGTAAGTTCCGGTCTTTAAATGCGATGTTTGGCTCTGCATTCTTACGGAGAGCCCGCCTACCGGGTCGCCCACCTACTTGTTCCTCTATGCCCGCAGAGCTATCGCATCCTGCAGTATTCAAGTCCTGTATTTTACGCCTGCCAAATTCCAAGCCCGAGTCACAGGTTCGCGGCTGGACACCCGCTAGGCGGGTGCAACCGGCTGCTGGTTGGCTACTCAAGCTGGTCTTCCTGCTGCTGTTGCTAAGCGGCGCGGCCACCGCCGCCTTGGCGCAGACGGCGCCCTCTGTATGCAGCCGGGACAATCAGTTCATCAACAATTGGTATTTTGGCTATAAGGCGGGGTTGGACTTCAACTCGGCCTCGAGCTCCCTTCTGCCCTCGGTGCGCTTTGGTGGCCAGATGGACGCGCCAACCGGCTCCGGGGTGATGTCGGGCGACAACGGTAGCCTGCGCTTCTACAGCAACGGCGAAGCTGTTTGGGGCAGTAACCATGTTATTATGAATAACGGCAACGGGCTGGATGGTAACCGCTTGACTACCGACGGCCCCGTTGCAATCAAGAAACCAGGCAGTCCAACAACTAGTGGAGGGCCAACGAGCTATTACCTGTTCACCCAAGATGCGCAGGGTGGGCCCAAAGGGCTGAGCTATTCGGAGATTGTCATTCCAGCAGTAGGGGGGCTGGGCGATGTGGTGCCCGCCACCAAAAACACGCGCTTGGCTCGCGGCACAACTGAGAAGATGACCGCTGTGCAGCATAAGAATGGCTGCGACATCTGGATTATTGTGCACGGCTTCGGCAATGGTCCTACCGGGCCCACCGACACGGATAACCGAGGCGATGCTTTTCTGGCATACCAAGTGACACCTACTGGGGTTAACCCACCAGTGATTTCGCCAATTGGAGCGCGGCACGACGGCCCTCAGGGTTATCGTGGCCAAATGAAAGTGTCGCCCGAAGGTGAACGGCTAGCTGTTGCCCGCTTCAGCGAAACTGTGGGCGACAACAGCAGCAGCGTCGAGCTGTTTGCCTTCAATGCCGCCACGGGCGAGGTCAGCAACCGCCGCCTCATCGATAGCGGGGCTGGGCGTTACTACGGCGTGGAGTTTTCGCTTAGCCGCAGCCGGCTCTACGCCACTGTAATGAACCCTCCCCAGCTACTGCAATTTGATTTGACTGTCGCCAACGTGCCGGGCAGCAGGCAGGTCATTCCGCTCAAGACCTCCGCCGACCTGGGCTCGCTCCAGGCGGCGCCCGATGGCAAGATTTACGTGGCCCGCAACAATCAGCCCGCACTGGGCTTCATCAGCTTCCCCGATTTGCTGGGTGCCAGGGCCCGCTATGAAGACGATAGCCTGAAGTTGGGTGGCCGCCTGAGCGGCCTGGGCCTGCCCAACTTCAACCAAAGCTCTCTGCTGCAGCTGGGCTTCTCATTCGCGTTCACGGGTTGTCAGGAGATTTCCTTCCAGGCCAACTCGCCCTTGCCCAACCCGGATTCCTACACCTGGACATTCAAGGATAAGGCAGGAACCATTCTTGGCACTAGGGTGGGGGAAAAAACCGCATTCACCTTCCCGGCAGCTGCTGGCTTCTACGATTTAACATTAAGCATCAGTAAATCGTGTTTTTGCCGCGAGCTTACCGGTAGCATTTTCTTGCCCGGCCGTCCTATCCCGGGGGGCATCGCCGCCTCTCAAACAGTATGCGCTGGTACGGCAGCTGCGCCGCTTACGAGCACGTCCCCGGCCACGGGCGGCAATGGTACGTTTGCATATCAATGGGAGTCTTCGCCAAACGGCACAACATCATGGACGAGCATCCCCAACGCCACTAGCGAGACATTTGCTCCCGGCGTGCTCACGGCCACCACCTATTACCGTCGCGGCGTAAGGTCCGGGCTTTGTGGGCCTGAATTCACGAATACAGTCGAGCTCACCGTGCTACCGACGCTGAATCCAGGCAGCATTGCAGCCAGTCAAACCATCTGTGCGGGAGCCGCGCCGGCTAGCTTTACCAGTTTTCGTGATGCCAGCGGCGGCACAGGCACGGTTGCCTACCAATGGGAATCCTCGACTGATAGTTTGAATTGGGTTAAACTAGCGGCCACTGGCCCGGCGTTCGCGCCGGGGCCGCTGTCGACTACCACCTACTACCGGCGCCGGGCAATGTCGGGCACCGGCACCTGCCCCACGGCGGTGTCCAACGCCGTAACGGTGCGGGTGCAGCCCGTCGTGACGCCCGCCGTGACCCTGGCGGCCCCGCCGGTGCAGTGCCCCGGCACGCCCCTTACCTTCACGGCCGGGGCCAGCAATGCGGGCCCGGCGCCCGCCTTCCAATGGTTCGTCAACAACGTGGCCGAGGCCAGCGGGCCCACGTTCACCAGCAGCACGCTAGTGACCGGCGACCAGGTGCGGGTGGAGGTCACACCCTCGACCGGGCTGTGCAGCACGGGCCCGGTCACGGCCACCCTCGCGGTGACGCGCACGCCCACACCGCCGCCACCCACGCTCGCCATTGCCGTGCAGCCGACCGGGCGGGTGTGCCCGGGCGAGCCGTTGACCTTCAGCATCGCGAGCGAAACCGGGGCCGGCCCGGCGCCCGACTACCAGTGGCAGGCCAACGGCACGGACGTGGCCGGGGCGCGGGGGCCGGTCTTTACCAGCACCACGCTGCGCGACGGTCAGACCGTGACGCTGCGCCTGCGCACGACCAACTCTTGCGGCCAGGCCGTAACGACTGTTTCCAATGGAATTACCGTGCGCGTTTTGCGGCCCGTGGTGGATGCCGGCCCCGATAAGGAAGTGCTGGCCGGCACCTCCGTGCTGCTGGAAGGTCGCGCCGACGGCAATTACCCCGTGACCTGGACCCCGAGTACGGGGCTCACTTTCCCCGGCAACGACCCGCTGCGGCCCCGGGCGGCGCCCGCCGTGACCACCACCTACACGCTCACCGGCGGCACCGGGGACTGCGCCTCTTCCGACCAGGTAACGGTGACCGTGCGCCTGCCCATCCGCATCCCCAACGCCTTCACGCCCAACGGTGACGGCCGCGACGACACTTGGCAGATTGAGTTCATCGAGCAGTTCCCGGACAATACCGTGAACGTGTTCAACCGCTGGGGCAACCGGGTTTTCTCGGCTACCAACTACGGCCGGGCCAACGAGTGGAAAGGTGACATCAACGGCGTGCCCGCCCCGGTCGGCACTTACTACTACGTGGTCGTGACGAAGGGCTCGCTGGGCCGCTCCTACACTGGCTCGCTAACGGTTCTGTATTAACCAACGCGTCGCGCGGAGGCCGGCGGAGCCTCCCCGCCTACTTCCTCCCCAGACAATTAGGCACCGAATGCTATGAAAACAGCCCTCCTTTTGCTGCTCCCGCTGCTCCTGCTGGCCGCCGCGCCGGCCCGGGCCAGCAGGAGCAGTACAGCCAGTACATGAACAACAATTACATCCTCAACCCCGGCGCCACCGGCGTGGAGGATTATATCGACGTCAAGTTCAGCTACCGTACCCAGTGGACGGGCCTGGAGGGCGCGCCCAAAACATATTACGCCAGCGCGAACTCCTCGCTGGGCAAGTGGCGCAGCACCCCCAAGCGCACCGTCCGCGACCGGCGCCGGCCGTTTCATGCCGTGGGCGGCCTGGTGTACAAAGACGAAACTGGACCCACCAGCCGCACCAGCGCCTATCTTTCCTACGCCTACAACTTGGTGCTGATGCCCGACCTGCGGCTGGCGCAGAGCGTGTCGGCGGGCATGCAGCAGTTTGCCGTCGACGGGCAGCAGCTCCGCTTTTTCGACCCCACCACGGTGGCCGCCAGCGCTGCCTCGCGGGTCCTCGACGGGTCGGTGGGCCTGTGGCTGTACAGCTCCACGTTCTACGTGGGCGTGTCCGGCGCGCAGGTGCTGGGCAACCAGCTCAACTTCTCCTAAGGCCCGAACCTGCTCGACGCGGGTGCGCCCGGCAACACCCTGCGGCGCTACTACTTCGCCACTTCGCCACGGCCGGGGTGCGCGTGCCCCTCAGCGACGACTGGTCGCTGGTGCCGTCGTTGCTGGTCAAGGCCGTGCGCCCGGCCCCGCTCTCGGTCGACCTCAACGCCAAGCTCAAGTACCAGGACCTGCTGTGGTTCGGGACCCCGTGGCGGGCCTTCAATTCGGCCGTGGCCATGGTGGGCCTGAGTTACGAGCAGTACACGTTGGGCTACTACTACGATGCTGGACTCTCTGAGCTCGCCGGTACTATGCCGGGCGGGCCGATTTGTTTTTGTTGGAATGGGACGAGGACGTATTGGCTGCCAGCAATGTGCGGGTGGAGCGAGAGTGGGTGGCTTCGCGAGGCGAGGCATTTGCCCACGTTTTTGGGGTGGTGCCGCTAGCGGCCGTACGCCGGGTGTGGCCCTTTGGGCCAGATGCAGACGGCGGGTTTCAATTGCCTGAAAATTTAAGCATAGCGCAATAAAAATAATCGGTGAATGCAACCTATTGCCGTGGGAATGCATCTTCTCGCGAGAAGCACTTTCCATTCGACCGGTCTTATGCTGCCTTTATCCTCTCGCTCCCTCTGTTTGCTAGCTGGGCTGGGGCTCGCCTCTACTGCCTGTGCCCCCACCTACCAGCTGGGGCTAAAGCCCGCTCAGTCGACGGGCTTGTTTAAGGATGGCCGGGAACAGGTGCTGGCCGTGGCCGACAGCGTAGAAGTCCGGCTGAGCTTTGTGTGCTACGAGCCCACACGGGTGGTGTTTGAAGCCGAGTACTACAACCCCACCAAGCGCACGCTGGTCGTGGACCCGGCCGCATTTCAGTACGAGGCCAGCCGCGTGGCCGCTTCACCGCTACCCGAAGGCCAGAAGACCAAGCGGCCTAAGCCACTGCCTGGCATGGAAGTAACAGCGGCGGTGGCCGCCGCCAGCATGGCTCTGCCACTACCCCCGCTGCCGCCGCAAGCGCTGGCAGCCTTCGACCCCGAGCCCGAAATAACGGCGCTGAAAGAGCGGGCCGACAAGGAGGCCATGAAAGCAGCCCGCGTCGATTGGCTTGGCCTGGCTTTGGGCGTGGCCAGCATCGCTACGGACGTGGCCAGCATCACGCGCAATAATGAAACCCGCGCTCAGTACGAGACCCGTGCCGCTATTCGCGATGCTGCTTTCACCTACAATTCCATTTCCAGCGCAACTAAAATCGGGCACGCAGTAGCCGCCGAAGTGATGCAGGCCCGCGCCGCCGACTTGCAGGAGTATGCCTTGCGCAAGGTGACGCTGGAGCCCGGCTTTCAGGTGCGGGGCTACCTCTACTTCCCGCGCTACGACGCTGCCGATGGCCTGGTAGTGAAAGCCCCCGTGGGCAGCAACGCCGTGCCGCTGGAGTTTGTGCAGGTGCGTAAGCGTCTGTAAAACAGCTTGTTTCACGATTTTGTACGGTGCAATTGCGTTGCCCGAGCGGATGCATGAGCAGCCTTGTTGGCATTTAAAGGCAGTGCCGTGCGGTCAGGAGCAAATAACGCGGCGGGCAGGGCTATTGCTTTCGGTGGGTAATTTGCGCGCAGTCCCCATTTTTAACCCAGCATGCTTCCTACTCCCGCCTCTAATCCTGTCCTTGCCAAGCCAGACTACGGCGATGTTCCGCGCGGAAACACGCAAAAGAACGTCAACCGGGAAGTGTTGCGCCTTGTGCTCGAACGCTCGGGGTTGGGGCCAACCAGCAAGGTGCTGGACACCTCCTGCGGAGACGGGGAGTTTCTGACTGCCTTGCGGCGCTACTGGCCCGCAGCGTCCCTTACGGGCTGCGACATCAAGCCCACCCTACCCGCGGTGGCTGGCCTGCGCTACGAGCAAGTCGACCTCACCCAACCATTTGATTTAACCGACAGTGGCAAGCCTTTTGACCTGATTACGTCCATCAGTGGGGTGATGATGTTTGGCAATACGCGCACCTTCATCGAGTCGTGCGTGCGGCAGCTGCGGCCGGGCGGAGTGCTGGTGGTCACCAACGACAACGTGCTGGCCGTGCGCGACCGGCTGTCGTACTTGTTTCTGGGCCGGGTTAGGCGCTTCAAGCTGCTTTTCAACCACGATGAGGCCATAACGCAGTTTGTGCAGCAGCAGGAGCTAAAACGCCTGCTCGAGCGCAACGGGGTAGAGCTGCAGGAAGTAGTGTACACTTCTTTTTACGCCGAAGATTTACTGTTTCTGCCCTTCGCCCTGCTGGTGTTTCCCTTCCAGTGGTTCTACCTACGGCGCTTGCGCAACCACACGGGGCACGCGTTGCGGCAGCAACTGTTCGGATTTCGTTCGCTGCTGGGGCGGCATTACATTCTTGTGGGCCGCAAGCATGACAATCCGGCCCTTTAGCGGCTGACTTGTCGGGGTAGACTGCTTGATTCAAGCAGCGGTTCCGAAAAACAGCACCCGCTTAACGAACACGGGTCCGCCATGCTCAGCATGACGGACCCGTGAATGACGCAGCACAGGCTTTGGCTGTGCATCCGCTTTGTAGTCGCAGCTTAAACCAACTCAGCTAGTTCCAGCCAGCGTCCCTCTTTCTGCTCCAGCTCTTTTTCGAGAGCTTGCAGGCGGGCGCCCCATGCAGCAAATTCCTGCGGGGTGCCGGTGCCGCCGTTGAGCTTAGCCGTAATTTCCTGCTTCTCGGTTTCCAGGGTGGCCATGGCTTTTTCAAGCTGCTCATACTCCTTTTTCTCGGCGAAGGTGGCGCGGCGCTTAGCCGGTGCCGCGGCCGCCGGTGCGGGAGCGGCCGGGGCTGCGGCCGTCACTTTTGCGGCAGCGCGGGCAGCTTTGGCAGCCTTTTCTTCGGCTTCGATGGCGGCTTCGGCTTCGCGCTCTTCCAGGTACTCACGGTAGTCGGTGTAGTTGCCGGGGAAGTTGAGCACGGCCCCGCCGGGCTCCAGCACAAACAGGTGCTCGGCGAGATGGTCGAGGAAGTACCGGTCGTGGCTCACGATGAGCAGGCAGCCGGTGAAGTGCAGCAGGAAGTCTTCCAGAATGTTGAGCGTGGCCAGGTCCAGGTCGTTGGTTGGCTCGTCAAGAATCAGAAAGTTGGGGTTTTTGATGAGCACGCGCAGCAGCTGCAGGCGGCGCTTTTCGCCCCCGCTCAGCTTGTTTACCAGCGTGTACTGCTGGGCCGGCGGAAATAGGAACAGATTAAGGAACTGGCTGGCTGTGAGTACGTCGCCATTGGCCAGTTCCACCACTTCGGCCACTTCCTTCACGATGTCAATGACGCGTTGCGAAGGGTCGAATTCCAGCTCGGTCTGGGTGTAGTAGCCAAATACGGTATTCGTGCCCACGTCGATGGTGCCGGAATCGGGCTTGAGCTTGCCCGTGAGCATGTTGAGCAGTGTGGATTTGCCCGCGCCATTCGGTCCCACCAATCCAATCCGGTCCTTCTTTTTAAAGACGTAGCTGAAATCATTCAGCACCACGTTGTCGCCGAATTTTTTGTTCAGGCTGTCGGCTTCGATGATTTTGCCGCCCTGGCGGGTGGTTTTCACGCTCAGCTCAATCTGCTGCTTGTTGAGGTTGGTGCTGGCCTTTTCCTTGGTCACGTAGAAGGCGTCGATGCGGGCCTTCTGCTTAGTGCCGCGGGCCTGGGGCATGCGGCGCATCCAGTCAAGCTCTTTTTTGAAGAGCTGGCGGGCCTTCTCCACTTCCACGGTTTCGCGCATCTCGCGGTCGGCTTTCTTCTCCACGAAGTAGGCGTAGTTGCCCTGGTAACGGTACATCTGGCCTTTGTCCAGCTCCACAATTTCATTGGCCACTTTGTCCAGGAAATACCGGTCGTGGGTCACCATCAGCAGCGTGAGAGTGGGGGAGGACAATCGGTTTTCCAGCCACTCGATGGTGGCCAGGTCCAGGTGGTTGGTGGGTTCGTCAAGCAGCAACACGTCGGGCTCCTCGATGAGCACGCGGGCCAGGGCCACGCGCTTGCGCTGCCCGCCCGAGAGCTGGCTCACGTTGCGCGTCAGCAACTCGCCCAGGATGCCGAGGCGCCCCAGAATCTGTTGCACTTGGGCTTCGTAGTCCCAGGCGTTGAGGGTGTCCATCAGTTCCATCACCCGCTGCAAGTCATCGGACTTGTGGTTGGGGTCGTTCACCACGTGCTCGTAGTCCTTAATGGCTCGGAGCGTGTCGTTCTGGCTGGCGAAGATGGTTTCTTCCACGCTCAGGCTTTCGTCGAACACGGGCTGCTGGCCCAGGTAGGTTACGCGGATGCCTTTGCGTACGCTCACTGAGCCGGTGTCAGGAATTTCGAGGCCGGCCAGCACGCGCATGAGCGTGGTTTTGCCGGTGCCGTTGATGCCCACAAAGGCCACGCGCTGGCCTTGCTGCAGGCCAAAATTCAAGTCTTTAAAAAGCCAGCGGTCGGCGTAGTTCTTCGAGATATTCTCGGCGGATAACAAGTTCATAGGCCACAAAGGTACGGCCGGGGCGGGTGGGGTTGGAAAGTCGCATTACTGGGCTCTCTAATTTATTCAGTGAATAAAAGAGGTACGCCACTGAATTCTCGTAAAGAATCCCGAATGATTTTAGGGTAGTTTCGCTTTTCAGCCCCAATATGTTGACTTCCCTCCACCTAATTATGAAATTCGTTTTACTATCATTTCTCATGCTTCTTGTAGGGCCCTTATTCGCCCAGAATGCAGCGATTCATAACCACAATTACTATGATTATTATGTAGGCCCTACTTCGATGAAGGGTGATGTAGTTGGGCCAATCCAAAAATTGAAAAGCAAGCGTCTCGGTTATAACTGGCTGCGTAGAGATGAAATAACTCCAATCGTAGTGGAAGAAATGAAGAAGGCGGGTTACGATGAAGTATTTGCTAATCGTTTATATCGCCTCGATTCAGCCCAATATGTGGTGCTGGCGGCTTGTTCCTACAATTCAAATGTTGGATTTCTTTATTCTGAAGGCCATTCAGCGATTCCATCAAAAGAAACTCGTCAGCCTCGAAAGCTCATTATGTCCAACGGCAAGTACGACTTTGTACAGTTTGCCGGTACCGTTACCGGAGGAAATGAAGTCATTAAAATAAGCAAGCTGCCCAGCAACATTATTGTACTGGCCGAGGACTGGTATTGGTATCAATACACAGATAATTCGAGTGACAATAAGTATCTAGTCACCAAAGAAGATATTATTCGGGTGCTGCGACAAGATATTCAGGAGAAATTAGCTATAGCGGCGAAGCCTAAGACACGGTAGGTTCTCCAGTGGCTTCCGACGCTACCCGTTGAGGCAGTTGCGTGGTCGAAACGCTCACCGCGATTAGCATCCCGTTGCGCGAGTTTAGGGCAAAGTAACTCGTGGCCACTTTTTAAGGTCAATAAAAATACCTCCGCAGAGGGCTGGTGTAAGCCTGCTTTCAGCGCTTGGAACCGAATGAGGCTGGTCCGCGCTTTGCTAAGCGGGGTAACGCACTTGCCAATTCTTCCTGGCAGGGCGCTCCACATCCTAAGCCTCTTCTTTCCATGAAATTTACTCAAGCCTTTATTGCCTGGTTGTTGTTTTTTGTTACTAGCCTTGCTGCAACCGGCCAAACTGCTAAAAGCCCGGCGGTAAAGTATCCTGCCAGAACCAGTGTCGGCAGCTCCACACCAATCAAGCGCATCGTATTCTTTGGCAACAGCCTCACGGCCGGCTTCGGTGTAGCGGCCAAGAGCAACCTGCCCAGCCTGATTGCTCAAAAAGTGGACTCCGCGGGCCTGCCGTACCAGGTAGTCAACGCCGGGGTAAGCGGCGAAACCACGGCTGGGGGCCTGCGCCGCGTGGGCACGGTGCTACGCCAGCCAGCGGATGTTTTTGTGCTGGAGCTCGGGGCCAACGACGCATTTCGCATGGTTCCAGTAGCTGAAATTCGCCGCAACCTGCAAGGCATCATCGACGCCGTAAAGCGCAAGAACCCCAAGGCACAGATTGTCATCGCTGGCATGCAGATTCCCGGCTTGTTCGGGGAAGGGTACATCACCGAGTTTCAAGGTGTTTTTCGCGAAGTCGCCACCAAAAACCGGGCGGTACTCATTCCGTTCCTGCTAGAAAACGTGGGCGGAGTGCCCGAGCTGAACCAGCCCGATGGCATTCATCCCACGGCAGCGGGCTACCGCGTAGTAGCCCGCACCGTGTGGAATAAGTTGGCGCCGTTGCTGGAAGCCCCGACGCCGACCTCCCGGTTATAGCTGGCTGGCTTTCGCCGGTTCAGCCCGCGTCAGAGCATCTTTTTGGTCAGTATATGCACAGGTTCGACGCCCTAGGCGTCCGACCGGTTGTTGTTAGGACTCTCGATTAGGATTGTTCTGGCAACAACCGGTCGGACGCTTAGGGCGTCGGACCGGCAAGCGCATACCGAGTCGAAAACAGCTTTAGCAGTGAGCCTACTGCTTGGCCCGCTCGGGGTGTTGTACCGGAATGGGCAGTTGCTTAAACGACTGCTTTTTCAGGTCGGCCATGATAACCTCCACTGCTTTGGCCAGCTGGGGGTCGGCGCCGTTCTGGGTGGTGTTGGGCAGCACGTCGACTTCGATGTCCGGTGGTACGCCTTCGTTTTCAATTTCCCACTTCCCCTCGGGACTGTAGATGGCAAAGCTGGGCGAGGTGATGCTGCCGCCGTCGATGAGTGTCGGGTAGCCCGAAATGCCTACCAGGCCGCCCCACGTGCGCTTGCCCACGATGGTGCCCAGCCCGCGCCGCCGGAAAAAGGCCGGCAGCGCGTCGCCGCCCGAGCCCGCAAACTCGTTCACCAGCATCACCTTGGGCCCGTAGATGGACGCGCCCGGCGAGGTAAAGGCTTTGCCTTCGCGCGGGGCCCAGTAGCTGAGCAGCGGGCGGTTAAGTAGGTCGAGGATGTAGTCGGCCACGAAGCCGCCGCCGTTGAACCGCTCGTCGATAATCACGGCTTCCTTGTCGAGCTGGCTGAAGTAGTAGCGGTTGAAAAACTCGTAGCCCTCGGCGCTGGTGTTGGGCAGGTACACGTAGGCCACGCGGCCGCCGGTCAGCTCGTCTACTTTGCGGCGGTTGTCTTCTACCCAGGCTATGCGGCGCAGGGTGGCCTCGCTGGCCACGGGCACCACCGTTACTTCGCGGGCACCGCGCAGGGTGGGCTTGTCGTTCACGGTGAGGGTGAGCTGCTTGTCGACGGTGTTCTCGAAAAAGCTGTACACGTTGTCGGAGGCCTTCAGGGGGCGGTTGTTCACGGCCAGCAGGTAGTCGCCGGGGCGCACGTTCACGCCGGGGCCGGTGAGGGGCGCCCGCATGCCGGGGTTGAAGCTCTCGCCGTTGAACACGCGCTTGAAGCGGTAGTGGTCGTTCGCCACCTCGTAATCGGCCCCGAGCAGGCCCACTGGGTTGGGCGTGAGGGCGGGCATGTCGCCTGGACGCACGTAGTTGTGGCCCACCACCATTTCACCCATCATTTCCGCAAACAAATAGTCGAGGTCGGCCCGGTGCGCCACGTGGGGCAGGAAGGCGGCGTACTTTTTCCGGGTGGCGGGCCAGTCCAGGCCGTGCATGTTGGCGTCGTAGAAGTAGTCGCGCTCGAGGCGGTACACCTCGTTGAACATCTGTTCCCACTCGTGGCGCGGGTCGATGTAGGAGTCCAGGGCCGTGAGGGCCAGCTTGCCGTCGGTGGCAGTGGGCTTGCCGCCGGCTTCTACGATGCCGTAGGCGTTTTTGGGGGCCATGTAGAGTAGCTTCTTGCCATCGGCGCTGAGGGCGTAGCCGGTCACCTCGGCCAGGAACACCTCGTCTTTGCGCTCCTTCAGGTCGAAGCGGTGCAGGCGCTGGGTGGGTTCGGGGGGTGTGGCCGTGGGGCCGGCGGGGGCCGTGGCCGGTTGCGCTTCGAGGTAGAAGAGCTTGCCGGCATCGGCCACTTCCAGGCTGCTCAGGCTGCCCACCGCCGAGCCGGGCACCACCAGAATGCGCTGGCTCAGTCCCTCGGCGTCGATAACCACTTTCACGCCGGTGGGCTTGGGCGCTTTGAGGTCCTTAACGGCCACTTTGGGCGCGGTGCGATTGCCCACGGGTTTGCCCACTGCCACGGAGTCGGGCCGGGTGGCGGCGTCTTTTTCTTCGTCGCTCTGCGGGGCGAAGGGCGAGTCATCCTGCTTGTTGAGCACCGCCACGTAGAGCGTGCGCTTGCTCACCCGGTCGTACGACGTCATGTCGAGCCAGTGGGTGCGCAAGCCCACATCGGTACTGGCCGTGAAGAAGAGGTGCTTGCCGTCGCGGCTGAAGGCAGGGGCGGTGGCGTCGCTGCGGCCGTCGCTCACGGCCACGCGCCGCCCGGTGGGCAGGTGGTACACGTACACCGACCGCAGGTGGTTGGGCATCAGCACCGAATACGCCAGCCACTGGGCATCTGGCGACCACGCCGGGTCCATCACCGGCTCGCCCCGCACGGGGCCAAAGGCATCGGTGGCCACCTGCACCGACTTCTTGGTGGCCAGGTTCAGGTACCACAAATTCAGTCGCTTATCGGTGTAGGCAATTTTCTTGCTGTCTGGCGACCACAGCGGGTGGAAGTAAAACGACGGCACCCCCAGCGAGTAGGCTTGGGCGGGCTTGGTGCCGCGCTGGTCCTGCACCATCAGCTGGTACTCGCCCGAGGCATCGGAGAGGTAGGCAATGCGCGTGCCGTCGGGCGACCAGGCAGGGTACCGCTCGTGCGAGGCATCCGAATGGGTCAGGTTGCGGCTTTCGCCCTTTTTGGCGGGCACCGTGAAAATATCGCCCCGGGCCTCTACCACGGCACGCATGCCAGTGGGCGAAATAGCCGCCGTGCGGACCATGCTGCTCACGTTGCGGTACTGCGGCCGCAAAGCCAGCACTTCGGGCGTGATGCTGATTCTCAGCGCGGTGCCTTTGCCCGAAGCGGTATTGAAAACGTGCAGCCGCCCGGCCTGCTCGTACACCAGCTCGTCGCCGTAACCGTGCAAGGCTTTTACGTCGAAGTCGGCGTGGCGGGTCAGCTGCTCCACTTTTTTTGTGGCGGGGTCGTACACAAACACGTTGTTGGCACGCTGCCGGTCGCTCAGGAAGTACACCTTGCCGCTCAGCCAGCGCGGGCTGGTGTCGGTGGCGTTTTCGTGCGGAATTTCCTCGGTGGCCAGGGTTTGCAGGTTGGTGAGCCAGATGGGGCCGGTGCGGCCGCCGCGGTAGTGCTTCCAGGTGCCGGTGGCGTCGGTGAGGTGCGTGTGGGCCAGGGTTTTGCCATCGGGCGAGTAGCTGCCTTTTTCGCCCATCAGCAGGGGCAGGCGGGTGGGCAAGCCGCCTGCGGCAGGCACCGTAAACAGCTGCAGCGAACGGGCGTAGGCTTCCTGTGAGCTGCTGAAAAGGATGCTTTTGCCGTCGGGTGTCCAGTCGCGCACCACATCGGCCGAAGGGTGCCAGGTGAGGCGACGCGGCTGCCCGCCACTCACAGCCACCACGTACACGTCGGGGTTGCGGTCGTAGTCGCCCGTGAAGGCTATCCACTGGCCATCGGGCGAGAAGTGGGGGCTGGTTTCCACGCCCGGCCCCACGGTGAGGCGCTGCGGGTTGGAGCCGTCGCGGTTGGCCGTCCAGATGTCGCCGGCGTAGCTGAAGGCCAGCTTGTCGCGGCTCAGGGCCGGTTCGCGCAGTAGCAGGGTTTCGGTGGGGGCAGTCTGGGCCAGCGCGGGGCTGCTCACAAGCGCGGCCAATGCCAGCAAAAAGTAGGATTGGGACATGAAGCGAATTAACAGCTTAAAAGCCGAGAATGCTAACCCTGGCCAGCCCAGTTCTTAGTGCCTCACCGTGGGCCCAGCGTGCTTATCCTTCTCCCCGCAGCACCTCCAGCGGCGAGCGGCGCAGCACATCGCGGCTGTTGAGCAGGCCGATGCCGGCCGTGAGGGCCGTCACCAGTGCCGCCAACCCCAGCAGGGGCAGGGCCGCTGGCCCGAAGCCAACCTCAAATACGAACACGGCCAGGGCCCAGGCCGCCAGCACCGCCAGGCCAATGCCCGCCAACGCGGCCAGCAAGCCCAACAGGCCATACTCAACCAGCGTAATGCCGAGAATGTCGCGGCGGCTGGCGCCCAGCGTGCGCAGCAGCACGCTTTCGCGCACCCGTTGGTAGCGGCTGATAACCACTGAGCTGCTGAGTACCAACAGCCCGGTAAGAATGCTGAAACCTGCCATGAAGCGCACCACAAAGGAGATTTTGCCCAGAATATCTTCCAAGGTTTGTAAAATCAGGCCCAAGTCGATGGCAGACACGTTGGGAAACTCGCGTACCAGCGCCTGCTGCACGGCTGCGAGGGAAGCGGTGCCTTCGGTATGCGTGAGCAGCACATGAAACTGCGGCGCATTTTCCAAGACCCCGGCCGGAAACACCACCAGAAAACTGGGCTGCACCTGGCTGCGGTCGACTTCGCGGGTGCCGCCCACTATGGTGCGCAGCGGCGCGCCCTGCACGTTGAAATCGAGGGTGTCGCCCAGCTTCAGCTTGGCGCGCTCCAGGTAGCTGCCTTCCACGGAAATGAGCGGGGTGCCATTGGCATCCAGGGTAGGAATGCTGCCAGCTAGCAGCTTTTCCGAGGAGTTTAGGGAGTCGCGGTAGGTGACGCGATATTCGCGGGTGAGCACCCACGGCGGCACGCCGTCGACGGTGTCTTTCTTAATCTCCGAAGTCCTGCGGCCGTTGATGGACGTCAGCCGCATCGTGACGATGGGCACGCGCTGCAACACGGGCAGCCGCTGTGTCCGAAGCAGCTCTTCTACGCCGGCTTGCTGCTCGGGCTGGATGTCGAAGAGCACCAGGTTGGCTTGCGATTCCTTGGAGGCGAGTTGCACCCGGCCCAGCAGCAGCGCTTGCGAGAGAAAGAGGGTAGCCAGCAGAAACGTGCCCAGGCCAATGGAGGTGACCAAGGTGAGCGTCTGGTTTTGCGGTCGGTATAAGTTGGCCAAGCCCTGGCGCCATACGTAGCCCCAACCAACTGGGAAGAAGCGGCGCACCAGCGCCATGAGCAGACGGCCCACGCCGGCCAGGGCAGCAAAGGCCGCCAGCAGGCCCGCCCCAAAGCCCAGAGTAAGCTTCCAGTCGCGGGTTTGCGAGTAGGCAAAGCCTAAAATGAAAACCCCAATAATGACCATAACCACCCCACGCACGGGGTCGGGCGTGGCGGTATCGTCTTCGAAGGCCACGCGCAGCACCCGCAGCGGCGACACGCGCCGGATGCTCAGGAGCGGCAGCAGTGCAAAGAGCACCGCCATCAGCAGGCCGGTGGCCAGGCCCGTGAGCACCGCCGGCCACGATACGCTTACAGTGATGGCCACCGGAAGAAAATCGTCCAGCACCCGCGGCAGCAGGCCCTGCACGGCCGCTCCCAGCGCGGCGCCCAGCACCGCGCCCACCAATCCCAAGCCGGTGGTCTGCACCAAATAAATGAGTAGGGCCTGGCGCCCGCTGGCGCCCAGGCAGCGCAGCACGGCCACGGCGGCCAGCTTTTCGCGCACGTACAAGTTGACGGCGCTGGCCACGCCCACGCAGCCCAGCAGCAGGGCCACAAAGGCCACCAGGCTTAGGTAGCGGGTGAGGTCGGCGAAGGAGCGGCCAATCTGTTTCTGGCGGCTGGCTACGGTATCGGTGTCAATGTCGGCCTTGTCTAAACGGGCTTGCAGGGGTTTTATGGCCGCCTCCACGTCGGCCCCGGGGGCAAACTGGAACGAGCGCCGGTACTGCACCCGGCTACCCTGCTGCACCAGGGCCGTGGCTTTAACCAGCGACTCCGGAATAAACACCGTGGGCGCCACCGCCGTGCTGATGCCGGTTTGGCCCGGCGTTTTCAGCACCCGGCCGATGATGGGCAGCGTGACCTTGCCAATCTGCACCGAGTCGCCAATTTTAGCGTTGAACTGGGCCAGCAGCACATCGTCGACCAAGGCGCCGGGCGCGGCCCCCGGCTGCGAAAAGCGTTGAGCAGCCGTCTGGGGCTCGGTTTTCCAGTCGCCGTAGAAGAAGCCGCCGTCGCGGGCGCGCACCTGCACCAAGCGCACCCCGCGGCCGGGGCGAAACTCTACCAGCGAGGCAAAAGCTGTTTCCTGCGTGCGGGCCGCACCTAAGCTGTCGAGAGCAGGCTGAAGGCTCTGGGGAAACCGCCGGCCGCTGGACGAGAGCACCAGGTCGGCCCCGACCAACTCCCGCGCCTGCTCGTTCACGCTCAGCGCAAGGTTATCGCCAAACGACCGAATGCCCACCAGGGCCGCAATGCCCAGGATGATGCTGGCCATGAACAGCAGCAAGCGTGCCCGACTGCGGCGGCTGTCGCGCCAGGCCATGCGCAGCAGCCAGCCCAGGCCCGGCCGGGCAGTGGGTCGGGGCTTAAGCACTGGGCTGGGCATAAGTCGAGTTTACAGAATCGGCCAGCACGGCACCGCCACGCAAGCGCAGGGTGCGCTGGGTGCGGGCCGCCAGCTCCAGGTCGTGCGTGACGAGCACCAGGGTAGTGCCGGCTTCGCGGTTCAGCTCAAACAGCAGGTTCACGACCCGCTCGCTGGTGTCGGGGTCGAGGTTGCCGGTGGGCTCGTCGGCGAAGAGCAGGGCGGGGCGGTTGGCAAAGGCGCGGGCCAGGGACACGCGCTGCTGCTCACCGCCCGAGAGCTGGGCCGGGTAGTGCTGGGCCCGACTGGCTAGGCCCACGCGGTCGAGCAAGGCCAGGGCAGTTTTGGACGCCCCGCGCTGGCCCCGCAGCTCGAGGGGCACCAGCACGTTTTCGAGGGCCGTAAGGGTGGGCAGAAGCTGAAAGTTCTGGAAAATGAAGCCCACGTGCTGGTTGCGCACGGCGGCGCGCTGGTCTTCGCTCAGGTTGTCGAGCTGGATGCCATTGACCCACACGCTGCCCGAGGTAGCACGGTCGAGGCCAGCGCACAAGCCCAGCAGCGTGGTTTTGCCCGAGCCCGATGGGCCTACAATGGCAAAGGTGTCGCCCGCCTTCAGCTCGAAGCTCACGGCGTTCAATACCGTGAGTTCGTGGCCGGCACTGGCGTACGTCTTAGTGAGGTTATCGACTCGGAGAATGCTCATGCAATAGATAAAAATCGAGAATGTGGTCGCTGGGCAACAGCCGGACGCGCGAGGTGCTCGGGCCCATTGCAGCTGCTCGGCAACGGAATCGGGGTAGGGCGGGCACGCAACCGGGCCGCTTGTCGTTCGTTACGAGTACAGAAGACGCCAAAACCGGCGCTATGTTTTCCGCTTTTCCGGCTTTGTGCCCAAAATGCTCTCCATGACTTTCGTTCGCTTGTCCTTTGCCCTGCTGTTTGCCTTCGCTCTTGGCGCCTGCAACTCCAACTCTTCCACCGACGCTACCACCGCACAGTCTAAGTCTCCAACTGCCAAAGGCCCAGGCTTGCAGCAACGCAGCACGACCGGGAAAAGTGTGTTATTTTTTGGCAATAGCCTTACGGCGGGCTACGGCGTCGAGCCCGAAGAAGCCTTTCCCGCGTTGGTCGGCAAAAAAATTGACTCTCTGGGCCTCGGTTATGAAGTCATCAACGCCGGGCTGAGCGGCGAAACCACCGCCGGGGGGCGCAGCCGTGTGGGCTGGGTGCTGCGCCAGCCCGTAGATGTATTTGTGCTGGAGCTGGGCGGCAACGACGGCCTGCGCGGCCTGCCGCTCACCGACACCCGCCGCAACCTGCAAGCCATCATCGACACAGTGCGCCGCCGCAGCCCCAACACTCAAATTGTGCTGGCTGGTATGCAGATTCCCCCCAACCTGGGCCCTTCTTATGCGGCTGACTTTAAGGCGATTTATCGGGAAATTGCCGATAAGAACGAGCTGGTGCTAATCCCATTTCTCCTAGAAGGCGTGGGTGGAAACCGCCGCCTCAACCAGCCCGATGGCATCCACCCCACACCAGCGGGCCATCGCATCCTGGCTCGCACTGTGTGGACCGTGCTGCAGCCACTGCTCGAAGCGCAAGCCAGTGCTCAGCAAGCGGCCGACAGTGCAGCGTTGATTATGCAAGAAGGGTGAGAGGCGTTTTCGGTTGCCGCTGCACTAACCCGTAATTCTTGACTCAGTGTACTGATTATCAAATCACACGCAGGCCGTTCACGTCTATCTCATCGCGCAACAACTCCAGGTTACGATAGGAGAGGGGGCGTCCGGATGCAGTGCTGAGGTCGGGTAGGGCCGCGCGGGCGGCGTCAAGGGTAAGCTGGGTAAACTTGCGCTCGCCGAGGTAGATGGCCACCGGGCGGCCCAGGCGACCATTGTGGTCGGCCAGGGCGTGGTCAATTTCGGCCAGGATGATGCTCATAAGAAATAGATATCCGGAATAGGCACGAAATATAGGAGCTTTTTGAGAAATCGGAAAGCTCGCTCCCGAAAAAGTTGCACTCTAATACGGGGGACTCAGCGGCAACTGGTAAGGCAACCATCGGGCTCGCCTACCTTTGCCGCATGACTACTGTTGCTTCTGCACCCGCCGTTTCGGCTGCGGCCTTGGCCAACCGGCCGATTGGCATGTTTGACTCTGGCATTGGCGGACTTACGGTGGCGCGGGCTGTGGCCCGGCGCCTGCCCCATGAGCGGATAGTGTATTTCGGAGATACCGCGCACCTGCCCTACGGCGACAAAAGCGCGGCCGCCATCCAGGCATACTCCGTCAAAATCTGCGACTTGCTGCTGCGCCAGCACTGCAAGCTCATCATGATTGCCTGCAACTCGGCATCGGCGGCGGCCTACGAACTGGTGCGAGAATACGTGGGTTCCAAAGCGCGGGTGCTGAACGTTATCGACCCCATCGTGGCGCACCTCGGCCAAGCGTACCCCGGCCGCCGCGTGGGCCTCATCGGCACCAAGCAAACCGTGAACTCCAACGTCTACAAAAAGAAGGTCGACGAGCTGGATGCCGACGTAGACCTGCACTCGCTGGCCACCCCGCTGCTGGTGCCCATGATAGAAGAGGGCTTCTTTCAGAATTCCATCAGCGACGATATCATCGCCACCTACCTGAGCCACGCCGCCCTGGCCGACATTGAGGCGCTGGTGCTGGCCTGTACCCATTACCCGCTTATCAAAGACCAGATAGCGCGCTACTACGCCGGCCGCGTTGACGTGCTCGACGCCTCCGACGTGGTGGCAGCCGATGCTGAAGCCTATCTGGCCGCGCACGGCCTGCTGGCCCCGGCCACGGCCACGCCGCCGGCCCACCATTTCTACGTGTCAGATTTTACCCGGTCGTTTGAGGAAAGCACCCGGATATTTTTCGAGCAGGAAGTGCATTTGGAGCATTATCCGCTCTGGGAGTAGGTCGCGGGTAGCTTTTTTGAGAGTGGTGAGCACATAAGCTTCTAAGCTCAACCAATGACTCTATCTTTGAAATTCGCTCTACCAGGATTTCACCATTTTATAGCTTTCATTTTCCACTTTTACTTTTTCTGATGAAACACCTTTTCTCAACGCGATTACGGTCAGGTTTGGCTGCTCTACTTATGCTGTCTCCAGCCGTGGCTTCGGCAGCTCCGTTCACTCCGGGCAATGTGGTGGTAGTGCGCGTAGGCGACGGCACCGCTTCGCTCAGCAATGCGGCTACTGCTACGTTCCTACTTGAATACACGCCAGCGGGCGTGCTGGTGCAGACCATCCCGTTGCCCACGGCCGCGGCAGGTACCAACAGCATCCTGACCAATACTGGTACCTCTACCTCAGATGCAGTGCTGACACGCTCCGTTAACGGAGCCTACTTGGTGCTGACCGGCTACGATGCGGTGGTGGGCACCGCTACCTTAGCAGCCACTACCTCTGCAACGAATAACCGCGTAATTGGCCGCGTGGCCGCCAATGGTACCGTGGACACCAGCACCCGACTCAATGACGGGTTCAGTGGTGGTAACATTCGCTCGGCTGCTACGGTCGACGGTTCGAGCTTTTATGCCATTGGCTCCAACTCTGGCGTGCGCTATGTACCTTTTGCCAATACGGGTGCTACGGCAACCGTTGCCCTGAACACGACTGCCCCGACTAACAACCGGGCGGTGGGTATTTATGGCGGTAATCTGTACGTTTCGTCGGCTTCGGGTGCCTTTTTGGGTGTTTCCCAGGTCGGAACTGGTTTGCCCACTACTGCCTCCCAGACCATTATCTCTCTGCCCGGCTTCCCCACTACCGCCAGTGCCCCTTCTCAGAGCCCTTTTGCCTTCTACTTCGCAGACCTGAGCACCACGGTGGCCGGCGTTGACGTAGTATATGTAGCCGATGAACGAACATCTGTGGATGGCGGCATTCAGAAATGGAGCTTGGTGAACGGTACCTGGACCTTAAACGGTGTCATCACCGGCGCTACTGCCACCGCAAACGGTGCAGCTTTGCGCGGGGTGAATGGCCAAACAACAGGTACTACGGTGTCGTTAATAGCAAGCGGTAGTAGTGGCTTGTATGTATTCAGCGACAATGCCGGCTACAACGCAGCTCCCAGCACCACGGCCCTGCCATCCCCCATTGCTACTGCGACCGCAAATACCGCCTTCAGGGGGGTAGCGTTTGCCCCAGTAGTGATTGCTTCGGCTACCCTGGCCAGCCAAGCCATGCCCGGCCTTACGGTAGCACCCAATCCAGCCACTGACCGCATCACCGTTTCGTTGCCTAAGACTGGTGCTGCTACGGTTGCCCTGCGCGACCTCACCGGCCGTGTAGTGCTGGTTCCCGCGCCCCTGGCTGCCGACCAGCAGCTACGTTTGCCCACCAGCCTCGCTGCAGGCGTGTATATGCTCGAAGTACAGCAGGGTTCAGTTAGCGCTGTGCGTCGCGTGCAGAAAAACTAATTGCATGAAAGCATGACCGCCTGTGGTCAGTTTCAAAGTCTGAGTTACCAAAAAAAGGCCTCTGCAGTTGCAGAGGCCTTTTTTGTTGTGAGTGTCTCGTCCGGTTATATGTTGACACTTTCCCGAAAGTTGTTATGCAAAACCCTTGTGAGCCGCGGGCGCGGCGTAGTCAGCGCGACTACAGTTTGCCCTTTACGTTGGCCGTGGTGGGCGAAGTGGGCCGCGGCGAGCTGAGCTACAAACAGGCCCAGCGGCGCTACGGCATCCAGGGCCGGAGCACGGTCTTGACCTGGTGCCGGCGTTACGCCACGCATTTCGTAACTTTTCAGGCCGGCGGGCCTCTTTCCCCCGCCGCTCCGCCCGCCATGGCCCCCAGCCCGGAACAGCGCATCAAGCAGTTGGAAACGCAGCTGCGCGAGCAACAGCGCCGGGCGGCCAAGGAATTGAAGGACGCCCAGGACCTGAATCTGTTGTTGCGCACGATGCTGCAAGTGGTGGAGGAGGACCACAGCATCCCGCTGCCAAAAAAGTCTTTCCGCCGGCCGTTTCCCGGCTGGTCGGCGAAAAAGCCCTGAGCTGTTCGCGCAGTTGCCGCCTCTACGGCGTGAGCCGGCAAGGCCTCTACCAGCGGCGCCAGCGCCGGGCCGCCCAGGCCCAGCGGGCCGTGCGCACGAAGCTGCCGCGGCTGGGCACGCGCAAGCTGCGGCACACCATCGCCCCGCGGCTGCGCGCCCAAGGCGTCCGGTGCGGGCGCGATGCCCTCTTCGCGCTGCTGCGCCAGCGCCAGCTGCTCGTGCCCAAAAAACGCAGCTACACCAAAACCACCGAGTCGCACCACCGCTTCTATAAGCACCCGAATCTGGTGAAAGGCACCCCGAAACCCACGGCACCGAACCGCTTGTGGGTCAGCGACCTCACCTACCTGCCCACCCGCCAGGGCACGGTGTACCTGAGCCTGGTCACCGATGCCTGTTCGCGGCGCATCGTCGGCCACCACGTCCACGCCAGCTTGCACGCCACCGGCTGCCTGGCCGCGCTGGCGTGCGCCGTGCGCGGGGCCGGCCCGGGGGCCACCGGCTGCGTCCACCACTCCGACCGGGGCAGCCAGTACGCCTGCGAGGCCTACCAGGCGGCCCTGCGCCAGGCCGGGCTGCGCTGCTCGATGACCGACGGCTACGACTGCTACCAGAACGCGCTGGCCGAACGGGTCAACGGCATCTTAAAAGACGAATTCCTCTTTGTGCTCCCCGACGACCTGGCCCAGGTCCGCTTGCTGGTGGACCAGGCCGTGCACCTCTACAACGAACAACGCCCCCACCTGGCCCTGAATTACTTCACCCCGAACCAAGTCCATTGGCAAGGAAAAAGCCCCGCCGGAAAATCCGGACGGGGCCCCTGCCTTATTTCTGTCAACGTTTAGCCGGACGAGACAAGTGCGGAGGCGAATCAGTGAACTGCCTATAGTTTTTCTTCCAACCACAAGTAGCCCGCCGCAAGTAGGAATAGACCAAAAAACCAGCCCGCTGGCCAGGGCTCCAGCACGTTTTCCTGCGAAATGGCGCTTGCGGCTGGCATGGCCAAAGCTCGGGCCCTGAAAGCCTGCTGGCGAGCTTGCCGCTCGGGGCCCTGCCAGGCCGAATCCGGGTAAACAAAGAAGCTATGAAGGGTGCGCCCCGGGCCGCGCACCCGGTGCCAGCCCGGAGCCGCGGGCCAAAACTGGGCAGTGCTCCATTCAGACAGGCGGGTGTCTTGTCGCAGGGCGAGTCGCACGGATGGGCCAGTTAAGGAACCCACGGTGGGCTGGCTTTCCGGGAGGGTAGCGGCTAGGTGCAGGGTGAGCGGTTGGGCAGCGCGGGGCCACCGGGAGACGGTGTGCCAGGCCGCTGCTGGCTGGGCAGGGGGCACGGCTGCGGTTAGCAGCTGGTTCCAAAAAGAGGCATACAGGGGCGCGCGGCCCTGCAAGGCCCAGCGAAAGGTTTCGGGCACTACCGAAACCACCACAAATCCCAGGCCCAAGCGGTGGCTGGCCGCTACCAGCGCCTGGCCTGGCCCGGTAACCAATGAGCGCAGGCCCACCGCCGGACGCAATTGGGCTGGCAGGGCCGCCCGCGCCTCAGGCGGGGCATTGGGCCAGGTAAGCACCTGTGGCACAGTCTGGGCAATGGCGCGGGGCACAATGGCAAACGCCGTGCGCCCGGGAGTAGCGCGGGGCAGGGGCGCAGCTTCGGCCAGCACCAGCAAGCCAAGCCGCCCGGCGCTAATGGCCTTTTGCACCGCTTGCGCCTCCGCTGCCGAGAGGGCGCCCAGTGTGGGGGCATCGGCAACCAGTACTTTATATTGGCTCAGCAGGGCGGGCATAAGCCGACTCAGCTCCTGAGTTGGTTGGTTCACAAAATCCGTTTGTACAAGCCCCCGGCTTACAGTAGTGCGCAGAGCCACCGGGTACTGCGCTTCGGCCAGGTAGTTTTTTAAGAATTTGAATTCGAACGCCGGCGTAGCTGTCAGCAAGAGCACGGCGGGCAGCTGGGTGGTAGTGACTTCCACTGGCAGCGGTTCGGCCGCAAGCATTTGGCCCGCCCGCCGGAGTTGCAGCTTATAAATAGCCAGGCCAGCCGTTTTGGGCGGGTAGCGGAGTTGGAAAGCCCCGGCACCAGCGGGCAGCCGCACCGAGTCGCGCACGGTGCCTGCGGCGCTCAGGTACACCCAGGCCGGTTGGCTGCTCTTAGGCGAAGCCACAGTTCCTTCCACCAGAAAGGTTTCGCCCAGGGCTATTTTCTGATTCCATAAAGCGGTGCGAAAGCCCAAGGGCTCAGGCGGAGCGTGCGCTTGCACTGCCACGTTGCCGAGGGCAGCCAGCTCGGCGCTGGGTAGGCCGTAGCCCACCACGTGCAGGCGGCGGAGTGCGGGCCGCTGCTCGGTCAGTGTGAGCAGGCTGGCCAGTGGTCGGGCTTGGGCAGGCGCGGGCATGCTGCCATGGTACCACAGCGGGGTGTTCGCACCCAGCCGCTGCAATAACTGCTGAAGCGTATCAGGCTGGTAGCCATCCGTGAGCAGAATGGCTTCGGCGCGGGCGGCGGGCCGCGGGCGCAATGGAGGGAAGGCCAGTAGCCACAAGGCGGCCGCCGCCACTGCGCCAGCCACTACCCGTGCTCCCCGCTGCCGCTTGCGGGTGCGCCGCCAAGCCATGATTATCAGCCCGAAGCCGAGTAGCAGGCAGAAAGCCAACAAAACATAATAACTGGTAGGATGAAGCGGCGTGAGTGGCAAAATGCTAACGGCTTAACTCTTGAAAATAACGCCGGGCCAGGCGGTTGGGAGCGGGTGGCGCCTGGGGAGTGGGGTGGGGCGCGGCCAGTAGGTCGGTGAGGGCCCGCTCCACAGGAAGGCGGCAGGCAGTGCAAGCGGGCCGGCCAGCCCGAATATCGGCCACCAGCTCACGCAGGGCACGCAGCGCTGGCAGGTACACACCGGGCCGCTGCAGAGCCGCGCCGGCCAGCACGGGACCAGCCTGTTCTAGCAGGAGGGCATCGGCTGGTTTGGTTTGGCTGGTGCCTGGGGTTTGGGCCAGCCAGCGCAGGGCGGCTCGCACAGTGGGCTGCGCAGCCGGCGCCGGCAGGTTTTGGTGGTTTTGGGGCACGGCAGCGCCGGCCAGGTCGCCGGTGAGGCGTAGGGTGGCTTCGGGCAGGGGCTGGAGCACGAAGCCAGCCTTTTTAACGTAGGCGCGGGTTTGCTGCTGCACTTCCTTCAGGAGGCGCAGGGCCTTGTACTCAAACGGCAGGGCCGCCGCGAGCTGGCCGGTGCGCAGGCGCAGCTCGGCTGCCCACATCTGGTCGAGCACTACGCGCAGCTTGGCTTTCACGGCGGGCTCCAGGAAATCGGCGGTTTCGGAGTCGTCGTGCTTGTGGATGTACGGGTCCATCAGCGCATCGGTTTCGGCGGTGGGCGATGCTTTGGCCGAAGTGCTCGGGGGCGTGGCGTGGTCGTGGTGGTCTTCGCCCGCGGGTTCGCTGGCGTGTTCGTCATGGTCGGCCCCTTCGTCCTCATCCTCGGCAATGGGCGAGTGCGGAGCGCTGGCCCCGATGCTGCCGCCCACTTCTTCGCCCATAAATTTTCCGTAGCGCAGGCGCAGCGTTTGCTGGTCGAAGCCCAGGTTGTTGGCGCGGGTGGCCACGGTGGCCGGGTCTAGTTTGGGCTTTTCGGCAATCAGCTTTTCAGTGTCAATGATGATTTGCCGCTGGCTGCGGAAGTAGGCGGGCGCCACCTTGATGCCCATGCCCATGTCGGCCGGACTGTCGGCTACGGCGGTGTCCTGCCACTGCACGAGGTAGGCGTCGGTGCGCGAAGAGTGCCCGGCGTTGTCGCGGGCCGATATGTAGAAGTACAGCTCATCGCCGTAGGTGAGGCCCAGCTTGGGCAGGTTGAGCTGGCTGCTCAGGCTGGTTTGCGAAGGCTGACTGCCAAGCCCCGTGCTCAAATCGCGCCGCACTTCCCTAAATTTTACGGCTTCGCCCTGGCCTTGGGCCACGGTGATAACCAGCTCGGCCCGGCTCAGACCGTAGTCGTCGCGCACGGTGGCGCGCACCGGCAGGTCGGGCCGCATGCCGAACTCGACCAGGGTGTAGGGCTTGGGCGTTTGAATGCGAATGACCGGCGCCTGGTCGGGCCGCACGTCAATGGCGTAATCATCGGAAACCGTGCCGGCGAAGCGCAGCCGATAGAGAGTGGAAGCCGCAAGGTTTTGCTCTGCGAAAAAGAAGCCCGCTTGCCCTGCTACCGGCTGCATGCGCAGTCGCTGCCGGCCAATTTCCACCTCAGGTACCGCACGGCTGCTTCCGCTCACTTGCACCTGCCACCGCACCCGCGACCCCTGCGGGCATTGGAACGAGGCCTGGGCGGGGGCGAAGGCAGCTTGCCGGGTGTAAGCTGGCGGCGTCACCAGCAGCTGGGTTGCGGCAATGCGGGCCGGCGTTTGGCCGGGCACTGGCGGCGGGCTATTGGGAAAGCGAACCACTACGCTGCCCGGCTTAGCCACCAGCGGCGCAGCCACCGGCAGCCGCCAAACCACCGCACTGGCCAGCAGCAGCAGGCCTGTTGCTACCAGCGCGGTCCGGTAGGCAACGGGCAGGGTCAGGGCATTGACGGCCCGTAACTCCTGCAGCCGCTGGGCCACCCGGCTCTGTTGCAACTGCTCCAGCAGGTTCAGGCGCTCGGAAGGCTGCAACAGCAAGCCGGTGCTGTCTTCAAGCGTGGGGAAAAGCCGGTCGAGCCGGGACGCGGTAGTGGCAGGCTGCACCTGCCGCAGTGGCCAAAGCAGTACTGCCACTACAGCCAAACCCAACACCCCCGCAATAGCCCAGACCCATAGCGCAGCAGGCCACTGCCGGCTAAGCAAGGTCAGCAGCAGCGCGCCGGCAACCGCCGGGAGCAACACGCAGCCCGCCCGCCGCCAAGCATAGCTGCGGCCCACCGAGCGGAGCAGCTGCCGGGCCGCAGCTATGCCCAGCAATTGAGTATCGGCTACTGGTTGGCTCATGAAGCAGAAGGTAAGGCCTGGTTTTCGCGGCGATAAGCCAGCAGGCGTTCGAAAGCAAACAGCAGCCCGGCCGCCAGGACCAGCCAGGGGAGGAGGTCCGTTTGCAGAACACTTTGAGGGGCAATGGCCTGCGCTGAGGGCGACTTAGGTGGCGTTGGTCCGGCATCTTGGCTGCTTAGCCGTAGCTGCGCAGGGTCGAGGGCACGTTGGTCGTGCAAACCCAGGGCCTTGTCGAGGGCAGTGGGTGGCCGGCTCGCAGCATCGGTGCTTTCGGGCTGCAGCAGGGCCAGCAGCCGGGCCGGAAGGGCGGGGCTGTTGGCCAGTTCGCTCCAGTTGGGGTTGAGGCGAGTGGCTAGGTAATGGATTGCTCCCTGGCCCAGCAGCTGGCGGGAAAGCACCGGCCGGCCCTGGCCATCGGTCCAGAGCGGGTAGGAGGCACCTCCTGTAGCCTGCGCGGGCAAGGGGCTGCGTTTGAAGATGGAAGCAGGAACTTCGTCGGCGGTGGCCGTTGCCAAACGCGCCTTGTCTGCCCTACCCGGCCCCACTGCCTCCTGCCACACCTGCGTGCCCTGGCCCACAGCAGCGCGCCAGGCCGCGGGCAAAGGGGCATCAGCTAGCCAAAACAGCCAGTCGGGACGGGAGGTGGGAGCGGGCGCTGTGGTGGTAGTGCTGATGACCATCGGCGCTAAAACACCGGCAGACGCCGCCCGCAGGCCTGCTTGCAGATAACGCGCATCGGGGGCGTAATCTGCCGTCGAGTAAATCACAATGCGCAACGGTTGGGTGCGTACTGGTATGGCCGGCGAGGCCTTGCCGGATGCCGCTCCTGCCTCACGAACTGGTTGCAGCTGATTGCCTGCAGTACCAGTTTCAAACCGGAAAGCAGGTAGCCCAGCCAGCCGCACCGTTCCGCCCGGCGTAGGCTTCTTCACCGACACCTGCCGAAAGCTTGTCTGGGTTTCGCTGCTTAGGCCCAGTAGCAATCGCATACTATCCCCGCGAATCGCAGCGGCCTGCAGCCAGGTTGCAGTAGCGGCGGTGGGCAGCACCTGCCACGTGACTTCGGACGGTAAGGGAGATTGAGTTCCCTGAAAACTACGTAATGAAGCGGGCGTTAGCACGTATAGCGGCTGACCTGAAAAAGTGCTGGTCGCTTGCCGAACCCGGGCCCATAGCACCCGCGACCCCAAAGGGGTAGCTGCCGCCAGCACGCGAGCGCTATCGCGCAGGCCCAATGAATCGGCCCGCAAAGCAGCCCGCGACACTTTCGGAAAGCCAGTAACCAGCCATCGCAGGGCGTAGCCGCGGCGGCGTAGCGAGTCAATGGCAGGGCGCTGGGCCGCGAAGGCCGGCGTGCCCAGCAGTTCGGGACTTACCAGGACCTGGCCCCGGCCAGCTGGCAGGCGCTGCCGCCACACCGGCCCCGCCAGCGCCACGGCGAGCACGGCCAGCAGCGCCGAGCGCAACAGCAGCAGCCACAATTGCTCGGGCTTCAGGTTGCGGAGACGGCGGTTGGCACCGGCTGCCAGCCAGCGCAGGCTGCCCACGGCCACCTCGCGGCCGGGCCGGCGGTTCCAGAGATGAATAAGCACCGGCACCGCAAGCCCCAGAAGGGCCAGCAGGGCAGCAGGTGTTAGAAGCGTGAACAAGGAAAGTCAGTCAGAATGAAGTCAGGACATGGACACTGAATATGTCCCAACAATTGCAGGATGGCCGGAAGGAATTCCAAACAGCCCTGCAAAGTAGCCATGCGCTTGCTTTCCGACTGGTTTGCCTGCCCCATTTGCCCTGTTGCTCGCGCAAAAGCGTGTCAACTCAGGTGTTGCCGCCCGCCGGGCAGTTGCCGCGTTGCGCGCAACGGCCTACAAGCCATTCAGAATGCCTCTCAAGTCGCGAGCTTTCTCCATGGTTCGGAATTCAGCCTGCAGCGTCCTAATGCGCACTCGGTCTTCGAGTTGGAGTTGGGTGCCCACCTGCTCGAAACGGGCGTTAAGACGCTCCAATACCAGATTGGCGCCTTCCCAATCTGTTTTCAGCCAGCGCTTGTGGCTCATGCGCGTCGACTCGATTAGGCGGCTGTATAGGTCGGGTAGGGTGCTGGCCATGGCCCGGTTGATGGGGGCGGTGGTGTTAAGCAGCTTGCGCTGCATGTCGTTCACGGCGCTGTTTCGCTCCTCACCGGCCAGCGGGATTTCAACTACGGGGTGGCCGTTTTCCGCGGCCCAGACTTTGTAGCGCGCTTTCTGCCCCAAATACTCGCGGCGCGACTGGTCCGTAAGGCTGTCGAGGGCACCATCCAGGCGCTTGGTCATGCGGGAGTAGTCATTCTCAATCGTGCCCCAGTCGAGCCGTACGGTAGCCATATTGAGCTCCAACTTGTCGTCGACCCAGTTGCTAAAGGTGCGAAGTTCCTGGTCCACGTTCATGGCTGATAGTTTGGATGTGGCCGGGGCCTTGGTGGAAGCCGGCGCTTTGGTGGTCGCGGCCGGAGCCTTGGCAGCAGGGGCTTTTGAGGTGGAAGCAGGGGTAGGTTTCGGGCTGGTAGTCTGTTGAGCAAAAGCCGAACTCGCCGCCAAAGGCAGCAACAAGGCAACCACCGCCATGGGAAGAAGAATGCGTTTCATAAATTGGTAAAAGAAAGCTATACGAGCGTCGGGCTACTAGACGCTAATAATGCTAGGCAATTTCCGGCCCAATTCCTGATAAGCACCGAAAAGAGTGCTTTGTCCGCCACTTACAACCCAGGGCTTTCCTGACTTCAAATTCAAGGATTAGCTCGACGCGTTGCGGCGGCGTAAGAACTCGCGCATGGCGTAGTCGAGCGGCTCGGCGGTGCTGAGCTGGTGGTAATCGAAGCCCTGGCGGCGCGCGGCCTGGGCGGTATCAAGCAGCCACTGCTGCAGCTGCTGCTGATAGGCCGGGCGCTGTTGGTCGGCATCGAGCTGCATGGTGCGCCCGGTTTCCAGGTCTCTAAAGGTGACGGCACCTTGGTAGCTGAAATTCAGCTCGTTATTTGCCATCAAGTGCAATAGCAAAACATCGCCGCTCACCGCTCGAAGTCGCGTGAGCAGGGCGTTAATCTCCGATTCTTCTTCGTACAAATCACTCACGCATACCGTGAGGGCGCGCTGGCGCCGGGCAGTGAGCGGGGCCAGCGTAGCGCTGTCGGGAAAGCCTCCGGCGGCCTCGGCTGTTTCCAGGGCGTGGTAGAGGCGGGGCAGCTGGCGGGTATCGGCGCGGGCGGGCAGGTGGCGCAGCCCGGCGGGGCTCAGGATGGTCAGGCCCACGGCGTCGCCCTGCTGCTGGGCGAGGTAAGCCAGCGACGCAAGCAGCAAGCGGGCGTAGTCGAGCTTGGTGAGGCCGTTGTCGTCGCGGTGGTTCATGCTGGCGCTGGCGTCCAGCAGCAGGTGCACGGTCAGGCTGGTGTCAACCTCCGACTCGCGCAGGTAGTAGCGGTCCGAGCGAGCGGCCAGGCGCCAGTCGAGGCGGCGCAGGTCGTCGCCGGGCTGGTAGGGGCGGTACTGGCTGAACTCCATGCCAGCGCCGTGCCGCCGGCTGGCGTGCGCGCCGTTGAGGAAGCCTTCGGCCGCTTGCCGGGCAGCAAGGGACAGGTTGCGCAAGCCGTGCAGGAGTTCGGGAGAAAGCATGAGTAGCGCAGACTTTCAGTCCGCAAATTGAGTAAGTAATGAAGAGGCAGCGAACTCGCGGACTAAAGGTTCCTTGGGGTACAACCCTCCGGGCACGGCCCACCGGGTACGACCGCGCTACACCGCTACGGCTTTCAACAATTCTGCTACCGCATCGTCGGCGGTTATATTCTCCGCTTCGGCGTTGAAGTTGAGCAACACCCGATGCCGGAGCACCGGCGGGGCCAGCGTGCGGATATCTTCCAGCGTAGCAGCAAAGCGGCCGTGCAGCAAAGCCCGCGCTTTGGCACAAAGTATAAGCGCCTGCCCAGCTCGCGGCCCCGCGCCCCAACGACCATAGTCCTGGATAAACTTCACTTCCGAGGTGGCCGGGCGCGTGGCCCGCACCAGGCGGTTTACAAAGCTCATTAGCTCGGGGCTGATGCTGACCTGACGCACCAGCTGCTGGAGCTGGCGGATGTCGGCACCGCCCAACACGGGCTGCACTTGCTGGCCGGCCGCGCCGGTAGTGCCGCGCAGTACGGCCAGCTCCTCATCGGCGGTGGGGTAGCCGATGCGCACGTAAAGCAAAAAGCGGTCGAGCTGGGCTTCGGGCAGCGGATAGGTGCCCGATTGCTCAATGGGGTTCTGGGTGGCCAGCAGGAAGAAGGGCTTGGGCAGCGCGTGCTCAGTGCCGGCGTAGGTCACGTGGCCTTCCTGCATGGCTTCGAGCAGGGCGGCCTGGGTTTTGGGCGGCGTCCGGTTTATCTCGTCGGCCAGCACCAAGCTTGCGAAGATGGGCCCTTGGTTGAACTTGAACGAGCGGTGGCCAGTGCCGTGGTCTTCCTCCAGCACCTCGGTGCCGAGGATGTCGGTGGGCATCAAATCAGGCGTGAACTGAATGCGCCGAAAGGGCAGGTCGGTGGCCGCAGCCAGGGTGCGCACCAGCAACGTTTTGGCCAGGCCGGGCACGCCTTCCAGCAGGGCGTGGCCGCCGGCCAGCAGGGCCACCAGCACTTCGTCGAGTACGTTTTCCTGGCCGACAATGACTTTGCCGATTTCGGCTTTCAGCACCGGCAGCTTGGCCAGGAGGGGCCGAATTTGTTCTTCAGTCAAGAGAAAAAGCGAAAATTAGGTTAGAAACAACAGCTAGGAAGTCTGATGATTATTAATCAAGAGGCTTATCATGAATTTGTTAAACTTTCAAAATAAGATGATAGATGTCCTTTGCTTCAAACTTATGATTAGATAGGATTGCAATAATAGAATGTATTTCGTGCTGTATTAAATGCTTTGTCTAATCTACTTACTGTCATGTATTACCTCAAATCTACAATCCAGTTCACAGTAGCGGCCTTTTTGGTAGCTGCATCAACGGGGCAGGTTGCCGCGCAACTTCCTGCCGAGCCGGTAGCTGGGCAACCCATTGCTGCGATTCAGCCTCGCCGAAACGCGATTCGTCTGGATATGGCTAGCGTATATGTAGCGAATTTTTTGTATCAGTTTGATGGGCACTCAAGCTTTGTGTTCCCGGTACTGACTTCCTACGAGCGACAGGTCAGCGAGCGATTCAGTGCAGTAGTTGAAGGACTACTAAATGGCGGCGAACCCGCCGAACGCCGGACAGGAATAGCCTTACAGGGCCGTTATTACTACCAGCGTCGTCAGCCCAAAGCTTCGCTGACGGGCTTCTATGTGGCGCCGATGCTGAGCTACCGAACCTTGGTTGCGAATAAAAACTACCTTATTGCAAATCAGCGTTTTGTAGGAATAGGAGCACTGGCCGGTTGGCAGGCAACGCCGCGGCCCCAGTCGCGCATATTTATTGACGTTGCACTAGGCTTGATGACGTGGCATAACATAGGTGCGAAAGCCGACGTCAGCTACCGCAGGCCGAGTACTCCATTTCATTCGCGGACCTATTACGAAAGACGTCAGGTCGTACTCGATGGTCGCCTAGGCGTAGGCGTTCGGTTATAAATCAGTTACGTCAGCGCATAAAGCAGAATATTGACCCCAAACTTGGTGTTGTCTTCGGCCAGAAAGCGCTTGTTTCGGAAGTCATAATCCCACTCGCAGCCGTAGTCTTTGTTGGAGTATAGCACGCCGATGCGGCCTTTGATTTCCACGGCTTTCAAGTAGTCGTGCACCAGGTCGTCGCCCCAGCCGTTGAGTTCGAAACCAGTGTTAGGCGGGCCGTCCTTGAACTTGAAAAACTGCGAGTAGATGGGGTGGGTCTTCGGGATTTTCTTGAGGGCACCGGCCCCGAAGCACTGGCGCATCTGCTCTTCGAAGGAGCGGGCAAACAGACCGTCGATGTCGTGGTTGCAGTCGTCGACGAACACAAAGCCGCCGTTGCGCACATACTGGATGAAGTTCTTTTTCTCAGCCGCCGAGAATTGCACCAGCCGGTGGCCCGATAAGTAGCAGAATGGGTAGTTGAACAGCTCCGGGCTGTCCAGGGCCACTACTTTTTCTTTGGGGTCGACGGGCACGGTGGTGTACTGCACCAGCGAATGCAACAAATTGGCCGGCATTCGCTCGTCCACCGCATCCCAGTCGCCGGATTGGTACTTCAGGCGGACAAACGTGAAAGGGGCAGCGGGCACAGGTAGCGAAGTAAGCAAGTAGATGATTGGAGCGCGGGCAAGCAGACCTCGGTGGTGATAGTCGGGCTCAAAATAATTGAGTTGCTTTTTCCGTTGAAATCAGGCAAAGTAACGGGGATTTCGAGCAGTTATTCGATGATCCGCAACTTTTCATTGGCCTACTGCCGTACCAAAAAGCTATGCTGGACCTCTGCTTCATTCCTCGCAGACAGAGTCCGTTACCGAAAAAGGCCCTGGCTCCCATTATCCAATACTTTATATAATTCTATGAAAAATACTTTTTTTATCTTGCTGCTTACCATGTTTTTTGTTCCGCTGGCCAATGCCCAGCTGGGTGTAAAAGGCGGCTTAAATGTGGCCGAGCTCACCGGCCGCGAGGGAGAAAGCTCGTCCTACAAAGCGTTTTATCACGTCGGGGTTTTTTACGAAGCCAAGGTACTAGGGCCCCTGGCCATCCAGCCGGAAGTGCAGTACTCGGTGGCGGGAGGCAAGCTAAAATCAGCCTTCACTAATTACGACAGCGAGTTGCACTACCTCACGGTTCCCGTGCTCGCCAAACTCACCGTGGGGCCGGTATTTGTGGAAGCCGGGCCGCAGTTTGGGGTGTTGCTGAGCGCCGACCAATCGGGCAAAATGCAGGTGGGCCTGGCTCCCGATGGCACCCCCGCCTACGGCAACGAGTCGCGCCCGGCCACGGGTAGCTTTAAGCGCGGCGACTTCAGCTTAGTAGGTGGCTTCGGGCTTAAATTGGCCGCCGGCTTCTCGCTGGGCGGCCGCCTCGTGGCCGGCCTCAACGACATCAACGACGCCAAAGACCTTTCTGGCATCAGCGACCCGCGCTTGCAGAACCGCGTGTTTCAGCTGTACGCAGCCCTGCAGTTCGGGGGCAGATAGAGGGAGGAGGACGTTGCACCAGTCCGTCTAGAGCGGGTGGACCGGTGCAACGACACGCTTTTATAGATTACTTAAATAAAAGAGCCCCATGCTGAGCGAACCGTAAGGCGCCTCAGCATGAGGCTCTCTTTGTGCTCATCAAAACAATTCCGGTTTACACTGCGTCGGACAAGCTGGTGAAGGTGAAATCGCGGATTTTGAGCGGTGGCACCAAGCAGCCCGCCAGCCGCTGGGGCTTGCCTATGGCCTCAATGTTGTTGAGCATGATGATAGGGCTCTCGTTGAAGCGCAGGTTCTTGATGGGAAATTTGATTTTCCCATTCTCGATGTAGAACGTTCCGTCCCGGGTCAGGCCCGTGTAAAGCAGCGTCTGCGGGTCGACCTCACGGATGTACCACAGGCGCGTTACCAGGATGCCTTTGACGGTGCTTTTGATGAGTTCATCGGTGCTTTGAGTGCCGCCTGCCATGATAAAGCCGCCAGGGAAGGCCGTGGCCGGTACATTACTTTTCTGCGCCCAAAAGCGGGTGTAAAAAAGGTCTTTGACCACGCCTTTCTCAATCCAGGTCTGGCGCTTGGTGGGGAGGCCGTCATCGTCGAAGGCATTGCCGGGCACCTCCACGTTCATGGGGTCGGAGTAGATGGTCACCCGTTCATCAAACAGCTTTTCGCCCTTGCGATTGCCGCCGCCCTTTTTGCTGAGGAAGCTGCGGCCTTCGTCGGCCTCTCGGGCGCCCATGCCATACATAAGCCCGCCGAGCAGCGACAGGTCATCGCCGGCCATGAGGGCAGCCGGCTCCAGAATCACGGTGTACTTGCCGGGCTCAATGGCCTTCGCATTCACCGAATTCAGCGCCTTGTTGGCGGCGCGTTCGGTGAGGCCCTTGGCGTTGAGTTTGGCAGGGTCGGTCACATCGGCAATGGCATAGCCGGAGCCTTTGCCATCGGCCGTGCGCACCGTCACCGAGAAGTCAGTATTGGTGGATTGTTGATAGGCTTCCAGGCCCTTGGAGTTTCGTTTGGCCACAAACCGGGTGCCGCCATCCAGAAATCCGGCGGCGCTGAGGTTCTTGGCGGAACAAACTGCCATGCTTTCGGCCGCGGCTTGGGCGCGGGTGGCCGCCGTAAGGAGCGTAGGGGCCAATGAAGGCGGGCTCAAATACGTTTGCGGGCCAATAAACGACACATATTCCGGGCTTTCGGGGGCTAGCTTGGCAATTTCCTCGGCGCGCTGCACGCAGCGGCGCAGAGTGGCATCGTCGAATTCGTTGCAGGTGGCCACGCCGCTGCGTTTGCCAAAGCGCGCCTCAACGGCCAGGGACACAGAGTCCTGAGCGCCGGCCGTGCTCACGCTGTTGCGGGCGTAGCGGATGTTGCCGGCGGTGCGGCCCCGAAGCGAGGCCTCGCATTCATCGGCAGTGCTGTATCTGAGGACCTTTTTAAGTAAAGTTTGGGCGTCGTCTTTGGAGAGAATAGCCATGATGGATTTGCAGGATGTGAAAGGTGAAAAACTCCCCTCCTCGTCTGAGGAGGGGAGTGGGGGCGTCCCAGCGCTAAACCTTGCGGGCCGTGTTGATGACGTTCACGCCATTGAAGCGGGTAGTGGCCGAGCCGTGGCTCACCGAGGATACCTGCGAGGGCTGGCCTTTGCCATCGAAGAAAGTGCCGAACAGGCGGTAGTCCGACTGGTCGCACGAGCCCGCGCAGGCTCCCCAGAATTCCTGGGTATTTGACTGGTACGCCACGTCCTCCAAGGGCTCCGTGATTTTGCCTTTTTCGATGGCAAAGAACAGCTGCCCGCCGAACTGGAAGTTGAACCGCTGCTGGTCAATGGAAAACGAGCCCGCGCCGGCAATGTAAATTCCCTTGTCAACGCCCTTCACCATCTCATCGGGGCTCATTTTGGCTTTGCCGGGGCGCAGGCTGATGTTGGGCATGCGCTGGAACTGCACGTCTTCCCACGACTGCGCATAGGCGCAACCATCGGATTCCTTCTGGCCCACGATGTGGGCCTGGTCCCTGATTTTCTGGTAGTTCACCAGCTTACCGTCTTTGATAATATCCCACTCACGCGTTTTCACGCCCTCGTCATCGTAGCCCACGTTCCCCACCGAGCCGGGCTGCAGCTTGTCGGCCACAATATTGACTGCTTTCGAGCCATAAGGCAGGTTTTTGGCCTTCCACTCCAGCGTGGCGAAGCTGGTGCCGGCAAAGTTGGCTTCGTAGCCCAGCACGCGGTCCAGCTCCGTGGGGTGGCCCACCGATTCGTGGATGGTCAGGCCCAGGTGGCCAGGGTCTAGCACCAGGTCATACTTGCCGGGCGTGACGGATTTCATCGTCAGCTTGGCCTTGGCCTGTTTGCCGGCCAGCGCCGCATCGGCCAGTATGTCGTAGCGCAGCTTGTAGCCGATGGTATCGGTGCCCTGCGGGCCGCGCACCTGCTCCGCTGCGTTGGGCGTTAGGTACTCGAAGCCCAGGCCGACCGGCGCACTCAAGGCCTCCCGCGAGCGGAACTTGCCCGACTTCGTGTCCACAGCCGTGGCGTTGAACGTCGGCCACAGCCGGTGAATATCCTGGTCGATGTAAGAGCCGTCGGTGCTGGCGAAGTACTTCTGCTCATTCACCTGAAACAGCACCGAGTTTATGTAATTGGCTCCGGCATCGAGTGCGGCGGCATTGGCAGCCAGCAGCAGGTCTACTTTCTGCTTAATGGGCACCTCAAAAGCGCTTTGCTGAATGGGCGTTTTCCAGCTCACCTCACCGTAGCCCTGTTGGGCAGCCAGCTGCACGGGCTCTTTCATCACCAGTCGGTTGGCCTTGGCAATTTCAACTGCGGCGCGGGCCGTAGCAGCCAGGCTGTCCTCGGTTACTACGCTGGTCGAGGCGAAGCCCCAGCAGCCATCTACCAGCACCCGAATGCCTACTCCGTAGCTCTCGGTGCTCTGGATGTTCTGCACCTGTTTCTCGCGGGTAAATACATACTGGTTGAGGGAGCGCCCAATGCGCACGTCGGCGTAGCTGGCGCCGGCCGTTTTGGCGGTGTTCAAAGCCGCGTCGGCCAGTCGTTTTTTCACGATGACATCGGCGCCGGGCTCTAGTAGGCGGGCGGGGTCGACAGACGTGTGGCCAAAACCCGGCAGGCTCGGGAAAAATAGCCCACCAGCTGCCAAGCCGGTAAGTCCTACAAAGTCGCGTCTTTTCATGTTTTGCAGAATGGGTGAAGGTGTGGGTTTTGGTGGTAAAACTATGATTTCAGTTGTTGACGTTATTTAATTTGAAAATCAGGCCTGACAACTGGTAAGCAGCAACTGATGAATTGTTTATGGTGTAAGCATGGTGCCGAAAGCACCTTTCTGCTCAAATGATTTCATAATTTGTTCCTCCAGCGGGGTGCGTTTAACCACCGCGTTGTTTTGCCAGAAAGCAGGGTCGTAGGTGGTTTGCTTGATGAGCGCCAAATCTACTTCGCCGCCCTTGGCCGGAGCGTAGGCTACGCTGGCCGCCGGGGTGGGCTGGCCGTTGTAGCAGTAGGCAAATGAGGCCACATGAATGCGCATATCGGCTTTCATCAGGCGGCCCAGGTCGGTGCGGTAGTCTACTTTGAGGTAGTCCAGCGTAGCCGCGCCACTGGGCCGGGGCGCAAATACCCATTCTATTTGCGTGACTTCGTTTTTGAATTTAAAAATCGGATTGTTGGACTTGGTGTGAAAGCCAGTAGTTTCGAGCCGCACGCGCAGCAGCTGACGGGTTGCTTCGTCGATAACCATGCTGCCCCGGGAGAAGCCATTGGCGTTGTTCGACTTGTTGGCAAAGCCAATTTCAATCAATTGCTGGGCCCCGTTTTGTGTCACGCTCAGCAGCTTCAGCTTTAGGTAATCGGCTACGTGCAGGCCAATAATGCTTTCTTGCTTAACGCTGTCATCTGCCGGGTTGTATAGTCCGTACCGCTTGGTATAGAGCGAGAAATTATTGAAGCTAATCAGTGCCTTTTTCTTGGCGAACCGGGCCTGGGCGAGCGCCGTGCCGCCCAGGCCCGAGTTACTAGTTTCGGCGTTCCACACCATTTCCTGCACCTCGGTGGGGGCATCGTCGAGCCGGGTTACCTGGCGGTAGAAAGCCTGGCCGTAGAGCTTTCGGTCGTAGGTATGGCGCAATTGCCGGTAGGCCTGCGCAATCAAGTCGCTGAGGTAGCTGCCCACCTGCACTTCAGGCAGTAACACGGAAGTTGGTTGCAAGCGAATTTGAAGCGTTTGCGTTGCAGTCACGGCCACTGTATCGCGTTGGTGGCCCAACTCCGACACCACCAGCTTGCCCGGCAGCGCCATCCCGCCAATTTCAAACTCGCCCTCGGCGTTGCTGGTGGTGCCCAGCGTCGAGTTCAGCACCGAAATGCTGGCGTAGGGCACGGGCTGGCCGGTGCTGGCATCAAGCACTTTGCCGGTGAGGCGCTGCTGCGCGGCCGCGGGCAAAGCGGTGGTAGCCAGCAGCAAGCCAGAAAGTAAAAATTGCTTCATCGCAAATCCAAATTAGCCCGGGGGGCCGCAAGATAGGTGCATTTAGCCTGGGTCCGAAAGCCCTGATGCAACGGATGGGCCACCGGTTGCTTGCGACGCGCCGAAGTGCACAAAAAATCCCCCAGCTAGTTATGGCTGGGGGACTGAGCAATGAGATTTCGACTTGGTAATGCCGACGCGCGGACTCGCAGAGAGTCCACGCTACGAGCTTACACCGCGTCGGAGAGGCTGGTGAAGGTGAAGTCTCGGATTTTAAGCGGCGGAATCAGGTTGCCGCCCAAGCGCACTGGTTTACCTATTGCTTCCAGGTTGTTGAGCATGATGATGGGGCTTTCATTGAAGCGGAAGTTCTTCACCGGAAACTTAATCTGCCCGTTCTCGATGTAGAAGGTTCCGTCGCGCGTCAGGCCGGTGTAGAGCAGCGTTTGCGGGTCAACCGGGCGGATATACCACAGACGCGTCACCAGAATGCCTTTGGCAGTGCCTTTGATGAGGTCGGCGGTGCTTTGGGTGCCGCCTTCCATTATCCAGCCACCGGGAGGGGGCAGGTCGGGGATGCCGGCTTTCTGGGCCCAGTAGCGAGAGGAGTAGAGGTTTTTTACCACGCCTTTCTCAATCCAGGTCACCTTTTTCTGGGGGCGGCCATCGCCGGAAAACATTAGGTCGGGGATTTCGGCGTGCATGGGGTCCGAGTATATCGTCACCCGCTCGTCGAACAGCTTCTCGCCCTTGCGGTTGCCGCCGCCCTTTTTGCTGAGGAAGCTGCGGCCTTCGTCGGCGTTGCGCGCATCGAAGCTTCTCATCAAGGCGACCATCAACGACGTGTCGACGTTCGAAACCAAGGCGTTGGGCTCCAGAATCACGGTGTACTTGCCCGGCTCAATGGCGCGGGCTTTCATCGAAGAAGTAGCCTTCTCGGCCGCCACGCGGGTGAGCCGGGCGGCGTCGAACTTGCTGGCGTCGGTGTAGTCGGCGGCGGCGTAGCCCGAGCCAGTGCCATCGGGTGTGCGCACTGTCACGCTGAATTCCACATTGGTGAACTGCTGGTAAGCCTCCAGCCCTTTGGAGTTGCGCCGGGCCACAAAGCCTGTTGAGTCTACCAGAAAGCCAGCAGAGCTGACCTTTTTTTGGTCGCAGAGCGCTGTGCTGGCACCTATCTGGCGCGCCCGGAAGTCGGGGTCGATGGCGGCCGTAGCAGCGGCGAACGATTTGCTATTATCCTGGTATTGCTGCGGCCCCAGGAGGGGCATGTACTCGGGGCTTTCGGGGGCGAGCCTGGCGATTTCTTCGGCGCGCTGCACGCAGCGGCGCAGCGTGGCCTCGTCGAACTCGTTGCAGGTGGCCACGCCGCTGCGCCTGCCAAACCGGCTTTCCACGGCCAAGGATAAGTTGTCGACGGCACCGGCCGTGCTGATGGTGTTGCGCGCCGAGCGCACATTGCCACCAACTTGGCCATTAAGAGAAACCTCGCACTCGTCGGCCTTGCTAAAGCTCAGCACCCTTTTCAGGATGGTCTGAGCGTCGTCTTTAGAGAGAATGGACATTAGGCTGTAAAATTCGGAATTGAGAAAAACTCCCCTCCTTATTTAAGGAGGGGATGCTGGCGCGATGCGCAAGCTGGGGTGGTTGGACTCGTTGCACAATGGACAAACGAATCCCGTGGGTATCGTTCGGATGTCGCTCAATGAGTTCAACCACCCCCGTCCGAGCCTTGTGGCTCGAACATCCCCTCCTTGGTAAAGAGGGGAGTTTGACCGTTCAGTAACTACCCGATTTTGCGGGCGGTGTTGATGACGTTCACGCCGTTGAAGCGCGTGGTGGCCGAGCCGTGGCTCACGGCCGAGCTCTGCGAGGGCTGGCCCTTGCCGTCGTTGAAGGCACCCATCAGGCGGTAGTCGGACTGGTCGCAGATGGCCGAGCAGGAGTTCCAGAATTCCTGGGTATTGGCCTGGTAGGCCACGTCCTCGAGCATCTCGGTGATTTTGCCTTTCTCGATGGCGTAGAACACCTGCCCGCCAAACTGGAAGTTGTAGCGCTGCTGGTCGATGGAGAACGAGCCGTTACCGGCGATGTAGATGCCTTTGTCCACGTTCTTCACCAACTCGTCCACGCTCAGCTTGCCTTTGCCGGGCTGCAGGCTCACGTTGGGCATGCGCTGGAACTGCACGTCCTGCCACGACTGCGAATAGCTGCAGCCGTCCGACTCGTTCTGGCCCACCATGTGGGCCTGGTCGCGGGTTTTCTGGTAGTCGACCAGCGTGCCCTCCTTGATGAGGTCCCACTGCTTGGTTTTTACGCCCTCGTCGTCGTAGCCCACCGCGCCCAGCGAACCGGACTGCAGCTTGTCAGCCACGAAGTTGACCAGCTTAGAGCCATAAGGCTGCTTTTTGGCTTTCCACTCCAGCGTGGCGAACGAAGTACCGGCGTAATTGGCCTCATAGCCCAGCACGCGGTCAAGCTCGGTGGGGTGGCCCACGCTCTCGTGAATGGTCAGGCCCAGGTGATGCGGGTCAAGCACAAGGTCATACTTGCCGGGTGTCACCGACTTGGCCGTCAGCTTTTGCTTCACTTGCTTGGTAGCAGCGGCCACGTCTTCCAGCATGTCGTAGCTGTTTTTGTAACCCACTACATCCGAACCGGCGGGGCCGGCAATCTTATCAGCGGCCTTCGGAGTGAGGTACTCGTAGCCCATGCCCATGGGCGAGCTGAGCGCCTGCCGCGTCCTGAATTTGCCCGAGGCCCGGTCAATGGCCGTCACACCGAAGCTGGGGTAGATGCGGTGAATGTCCTGGTCGATGTAGGAGCCGTCGGTGCTGGCGAAGTACTTCTGCTCATTCACCTGCTGTATGGTGGAGTTGACAAAGGAAGCTCCCATATCCATTGCTTTTGCATTGACGCTCAACAATAAATCAACCTTGTCTTTAATTGCAACTTCAAACGCGTTTTGCTGGATGGGCGTCTTCCATGCTACCTCACCGTGACCTTTCACAGGCGCCAGCTTCACTTGTTCCTTTTGGACCTTGGCGTTGGCTTTGGCAATCTGCACGGCCAGCTGCGCGGCTTTGGCAATGCCGGCTTCGGTTACCGTGTTGGTGGAGGCAAAGCCCCAGGTGCCGTTCGCAATCACGCGTACCCCAACACCGTAGCTCTCCGTGCTCGAAATGCCCTGCACTTGCTTCTCACGGGTGAATACATTTTGGTTGAGGGAGCGGCCAATGCGCACATCGGCGTAAGTGGCGCCAGCCGTTTTGGCGGCGTTCAAGCCAGCGTCGGCCAGGCGCTTTTTCATGGCCGCGTCAACACCCGGCTCCAGCAGGCGGGCCGGGTCAACCAGGTTGCCCGCGAAGGCGGGGACACTGGGAATAAAGAGGGCGCCAGCCGCTAGGCCGGAAAGTCCCACAAAGTCACGTCTTTTCATTGGTTCAATAAATGAATGGCCGGATAGGCCAATGGGGTATTGCTAAAGCGGGAATGAATAAAAGACCGCATGAGAAATAAAACTGCATTCGTTCATTCACTCCACATTCTTCCGTTGCTTACACCGCGTCGGACAAGCTGGTGAAGGTGAAGTCGCGGATTTTGAGTGGGGGCACCAGGTTGCCGCCCAGGCGCACGGCCTTGCCCACCGCTTCCAGGTTGTTGAGCATAATGACGGGACTCTCGTTGAAGCGGAAGTTCTTCACCGGAAACTTAATCTGCCCGTTCTCGATGTAGAAGGTTCCGTCGCGCGTCAGGCCGGTGTAGAGCAGCGTCTGGGGGTCGACGGCCCGAATGTACCACAAGCGAGTTACCAGGATGCCTTTGGCGGTGCCCTTAATCAGTTCGGCGGTGCTTTGGGTGCCACCTTCCATTATCCAGCCGCCGGGAGGGGCAATGTCGGGGCTGCTGGATTTTTGGGCCCAGAACTGGGACGAGTAGAGGTTCTTTACCACGCCCTTTTCTATCCAGGTTACTTTCTGCTGGGGGCGGCCGTCGGCGGCAAAGGTAAGGTCGGGCACTTCCGGGTGGGTGGGGTCGGAGTAGATGGTCACCCGCTCGTCGAACATCTTTTCGCCTTTCTTATTGCCGCCGCCCTTTTTGCTGAGGAAGCTGCGGCCTTCGTCGGCGTTGCGCGCATCCATCGAGCGCATCATGTTGCTGAGCAAATCCACCGCAGCGGCCGGCTCCAGAATCACGGTATACTTACCGGGTTCAATGGCTTTGGCTTTCACCGACGAAGCAGCTTTTTCCGCAGCTACGCGGGTGAGGCGGGCAGCATCGAACTTGGCCAGGTCGGTGTAGTTGGCAATGGCGTAGCCCGAGCCGGTGCCATCGGGCGTGCGCACCGTGATGGTGAAGTCGAGGTTAGTGAGCTGCTGGTAAGCTTCCAGCCCTTTGGAATTGCGCTTGGCAATGAAGTTCGTCGAGTCGTTGAAGAACGCGGCCGACGAAAGCTTCTTGGCGTCGCACAGCGCCATGCTGGCCCCAATCTGCTGGGCGCGGTAGTCCGGGGTGATGTCGGCCGTGCTCTTGGCAGCCGATGCTGGCGAGCTTAGGTATTTCTGTGGCCCCATGAAAGGCACGTACTCGGGGCTCTCGGGGGCGAGCTTGGCGATTTCTTCGGCGCGCTGTACGCAGCGGCGCAGCGTGGCCTCGTCGAACTCGTTGCAAGTGGCCACGCCGCTGCGCTTGCCGAAGCGCGACTGCACGGCCAAGGACACATTATCCACGGCGCCGGCCGTGCTGATGGTGTTGCGCGCCGAGCGCACGTTGCCGCCGATGGTGCCATTGAGCGTGGCCTCGCACTCGTCGGCGGTGCTAAAGCTGAGGACTTTTTTCAGGATGTCCTGGGCCTCGGTTTGAGAAAGTATTGCCATTGGAATTGATGAAGTTCAGATTTGAAAAAACTCCCCTCCTTTTTTCAAGGAGGGGACGCTAAGCCGCTAGGCTTAGCTGGGGTGGTGACGTTCGTTGCACGATGTGCGAACGACTCGCGCGGGTCTCGTTCAACGAGTTCAACCACCCCCGTCTCGGCCTTTGGCCGAAACATCCCCTCCTCAGATGAGGAGGGGAGTTGGTCGTTTTGATTACCCGATTTTGCGGGCGGTGTTGATGACGTTCACGCCGTTGAAGCGCGTGGTGGCCGAGCCGTGGCTCACGGCCGAAACCTGTGAGGGCTGGCCCTTGCCGTCGAAAAAAGAACCAAACAAGCGGTAGTCGGACTGGTCGCAGATGGCCGAGCAGGAGTTCCAGAATTCCTGGGTGTTGGCCTGGTAGGCCACGTCCTCGAGCATCTCGGTGATTTTGCCTTTCTCGATGGCGTAGAACACCTGCCCGCCAAACTGGAAGTTGTAGCGCTGCTGGTCGATGGAGTAGGAGCCACGGCCGGCAATGTAGATGCCTTTGTCGACGCCCTTAATCATGTCGTCGACACTCATCTTGGCCGTGCCCGGCTGCAGGCTCACGTTGGGCATGCGCTGAAATTGCACCGAGTTCCAGGAGTCGGCATAGCTGCAGCCGTCCGACTCGTTTTGGCCCACGATGTGGGCCTGGTCGCGGGTTTTCTGGTAGTCGACCAGCGTGCCCTCTTTGATGAGGTCCCACTGCTTGGTTTTTACGCCTTCATCGTCGTAGCCCACCGCGCCCAGCGAGCCGGGCTGCAGCTTATCGGCTACAATGTTGACCAGCTTCGAGCCAAAGGGTATTTTCTTCGCCCTCCACTCCAGCGTGGCAAAGGAGGTGCCGGCGTAGTTGGCCTCGTAACCCAGCACGCGGTCAAGCTCGGTGGGGTGGCCCACGCTCTCGTGAATGGTCAGGCCCAGGTGGTTAGGGTCGAGCACGAGGTCGTACTTGCCTGGCGTTACCGACTTGGCGGTCAGCTTTTGCTTAGCCTGCTTGCCGGCCAGGGCGGCATCCTCCAGCATGTCGTAGCTGTTGCGGTAGCCAATGAGGCCGGTGCCGGCAGCTCCGGCAATCTTGTCGGTTGCCTTGGGGCTGAGGTATTCGTAGCCCATACCCATGGGGGCACTCAAGGCGTCGCGGGTCCGGAACTTGCCGGTGGCCCGGTCAATAGCCGTCACGCTGAACGTGGGCCAGATGCGGTGCACGTCCTGGTCGATGTAGGAACCATCGGTGCTGGCAAAGTATTTCTGCTCGTTGATTTGGAACAACGAGGAATTCACAAATGAGGCACCGTTGTCGGTGGCTTTGGCGTTGGCGGCCAGCAGCAGCTCTACCTTCTGGACCACGGGCACCTCAAAAGCATTTAGCTGAATGGGCGTTTTCCAGGCCACTTCGCCGTAGCCTTTCACCGGCGCCAGCACCACCTTTTCCTTCTGCACTTTGGAGTTGGCTTTGGCAATGGCCACGGCAAGCTGGGCCGCTTTGGCCAGGCCAGCTTCAGTCACCGAATTGGTAGCCGCGAAGCCCCAGGTGCCATTGGCCAGCACCCGCACGCCAGCGCCGAAGCTCTCGCCGCTGGCAATGTTCTGTACCTGCTTTTCGCGGGTGAAAATGCTTTGGTTAAGGTAGCGGCCGATGCGTACATCGGCATAGGTGGCGCCAGCGGCTTTGGCGGCGTTGAGGCCGGCGTCGGCCAGCCGCTTTTTCATGGCCGCGTCAGCACCTGGCTCCAACAGGCGGGCCGGGTCAACTGGGGTGCCTCCCAGGCTGGGAAAGCTGGGAAGAAACAGGGTGCCGGCCGCCAAGCCGGTGAGTCCCACGAAGTCACGTCTTTTCAAAAGGAAATAAAATTTCGGGGCTGTAAAAAGGAGATTTGTAAAGATGGCTACAAATCTTAACAGAAAAGACAAGCGGAGGCGCGCTACGTTGCGCAGGCGCGCAATGTTTGCCTAAAACCGTTAATTTTTCCCTTACAGTGCCTCGCCTTAGGTGTAAGGCTCATCAAATCGCAGCACCCAAGCCGCCCCTCTTTAATGTGCCCGCCAGCTAAGGGTGAGCCCGGGGGTGCCATTGCCAAAATAGGCGGGGGCCATGCCGATGCCCCGGCCAATAGGCTTGCGGCCCCAGCGGTTGCGGTGCGAGAGGTAGGCCAGGTGGGCCGAGAGGATGCCAAAGCCAGCGCCGGCTACTACGTCGCTCTGCCAGTGCTTATCGTTAATCATGCGCAGGGCCGCGACGCTGCCCGCAACGGTGTAGGCCCCAATGCCATACCACGGGCTTTTGTCCCGAAGCTCGGTGTGCACAATGCTGGCCGCCAGGAAGGCCTGGGCCGTGTGCCCCGACGGAAACGACTGTCGGTCCGACCCATCGGGGCGAAGGTTATTAGACAATGATTTCACTATAAATACGCTCCCCAGCATAATGGCCTCGCCTTTCAGAATAATGAGCAGCGTATTAATCCGGTCATCGCGTGATTCGACGCCGGCAAGGGCCACGGCTCCTAGCTCCAGGTAAGGCACTACCAGCAGAAAGTCTTCGAGCTTGGTGCGATACGTGGGAAACAGCTTTTGAATGTCGTAGCGGGCATCCTGATTGGTGTAGAACCCGCCCCCGCCCGAGGTGTAGGCCCCGTAGCCAATGAGCGCCGCCGGAATAATGGTGGCTCGAAACAGCTTGCTCTTGTACCACTTCGTGCGGCCCGGCACCGAAACGCCGCCCGGGTTTTCGTATTTGCTAAGGGTATCGGTAGCGGCTGGGGTGGGAACAATCTGAGCAACAGCAGGATTGAACCCGCCCAAAAAAAGCACGAGGGCGGCAAAGCCTGTCAGCAATGGGGAGCGCATTGAACTAAGATTAATTCGGTAAAAGTAGTCGGCCCAAACCAGCCCCTAATACGGACGCTTAACTTAAACGTAACATACCGACGCCATAAAAAAAGTGTGCAACCACCGGGGCGTGGCCAAGCAGTGGGGCCGGGCAACAGGCCTGGTTGGGTTTGCGGGCGATGCAGGTACCTTTGTTCCAACGCAACAGCGAGCCGTATTTACAAGTAGTTTGCTAGGTGCCGCACCTTGCCACAATCGTATAAGTGCCTCCGGCGTGAGCGTGGCCGGGAAGCCTACCGGCGATTCAGTTTATAGTATAGATGTTGAGGTACCTTCTTCTGGTAATTTGGACGGCCAGTCTTTTAGTAGTGCTACGCCCGACGGCCCTTGCCCAAAAGGCTGGCAGCAACGATGGCTTTCAGCGGCGCGACGGCCAGATGTACGTGCTGCGCAACGGCCAGCTTCGCCCCATGACCCGCGACGCCCACCTGCCCACGGGGGCCACTGTCACCAAAGATGGGTTTGTGGTAAGCGCCGATGGCACGCGCACGGAGCTGCGCGAAGGCCAGGGCTGCGACCTGCGTGGCCGCCCGGTGGCCGTGCGCCTCATTCCGGATGGCTCGCTGGTGCTGGGCTCGCCCGCCGAACAGAAGAACAATGCCAATGCTGCCCAGCCCTTTCGCTCCCTGATGGAGCAGATGGTTGGCGGTGAGGACTGGCTCAAATCGAAAAAAGCCAAAAAAAACCGGGGAAAAGGGAAGGGCCCAGGCAAAGGAAAAGGCCGCTGGAAAGAGGACGACTAAAAGCCGTCTGGTAGTGCCGGCTGCAGTTGTGCCGGCCTTGTTGTCATCGACTTTGTTTTTGTTATGGTTTATAGTTTCCTCGCGTCTCCCTTTGCCGACGTAGCCTGTGCCGACCATTACGCTGCTTTGCAGGCCGTTTTGCAAGCCGACGCGAGCACCGATACGTTGCTGCTTGGCAACTTGGTGCTGGAGGATGGCGCCGCGCCGCTCGATGCCGTAGTGGTGCGTCCGCACAGCATCACGCTGCTGGTGCTGGTGTCGAGGGGCGGACGGCTGAGTATACCGGCTTTGGGCGCTGGGTCGTGGCTGCTGGATGGAGTTCCCTTAACCGGTGCCGACAACTTCGACAACCCCTTTGCGCAGCTAGAGGCGCAAAAACAGGAGTTGGAAGCATGGCTGCGCCCCCGCTTTAGTCCCGCGCAAGCCGACCTACGTTTTATAAGCAGGGCGGTGCTCTTTGCAGCCCCCACGGCTTATGCCCCCGATGTGGAGCCAGCCTTAAAAAATACTCCCAACGGTTTCAGGCTGCTAAGCGCAGCCCACGAGCTTCCCCGCACGCTGCAGGAGCTGGCTGGGCCCGAAATCAACCTCACTGCCGAAGACCTGGCCGAATGGGCCGCCGAGTGGGCCGCATTCACCCAAGCCAGGCAGCCTACGGCCGCGGCCGAGCCGGCTCATTCGGCTCGTTATCTGAGCGAAAAGGCGAAGGCCTTGTGGCGTTGGCTGGGCGCCGACGATGTGCCCGACGACCCAGCCTATGGCTATGCGCCGGCCGTTACTGCGGCCCGCACTCAGGAAAAGGAGCAGCTGGAGCACCTGCGCCAGCAAGTGCAAGCCGACCTGAGCACCCAGCTCCAGGCCCTGGAGGCACGGGAGGCCGAGCGAGAGCGCAGCATCGCCCAGCTGCGCGCCGAGCTGGCCCAGGCGCCTGCTGTTGCGCCTCAAGCCGCCGCCCTGGAAGCCCGCCTGGCCGACGAAAACCGCGAAAAGGCAGCGTTGGAAGCGGCCATGCACGCATCCCGCGCCGAGTTGGCGGCTCGCAATCAGGAGCTGGATGCCAAGATTCAGCAGCTTGGCCAACTCATCGAAAAGCTCAATGCTCAGCCCATCCCGCCCGTTGCGGGTCCGTCGGCGTGGGCCACCGCCACGCTCCCTGCCGGTCCGGCGCTGCCCAGGGTGGGGAAGGCGGCCGTCTACAAGCAACTAGAAGCGGCAAGCTCCTGGGCAGGGAATTGGCTCAGTGCTGGGGTACGCCACCTTCAGCAGTTGCGGGCGGGACGCCAGCGGCCCCGGGCAGCTGTGGCCGCGGCTGGCTTGGCCGCCCTGGGCCTGCTGGGGTGGGGCCTGAGCCATCTGGGGGGAACCCCGCCGGTTCCTTTTCAGGAAAATGGCCGCTGGGGCTACGCCGATGCCAAGGGCAACCAGGTGGTGCCGGCGCAGTACAGTGCGGCAGCTCCGTTCCAGGACGGGCAGGCCGTGGTGGCCAAAAACGGCGTTTACGGGGTTATCGATAATAAAGGCAAGGAGGTAATAGCTCCGGCTTACGACGCGCTTAACTCCTACGCTGGTGGCTATGCCCGCGCCCGTGTGGGCGATGCCTACACCTTTCTCAACGAAGACAGGGAGGAGTTCGACCACTATTTTTTTAACGCTCTTGACTTTTCCGAAGGCTATGCCGCCGTGCTTGACCACCGCGGCTGGTACTACATCGACGGGCCCAAGGTACCCGACACGCCGCCGGTCGTATTCGCTGAGGCGTACTCCTTTTCCGAAGGCCTGGCCCGCGTGAAGCTGCCCAACGGCTACACCTTCATCACCCCCGATTACCTGGAAGACCCCAGCCGCGGAACCAAACCCTTCGGCCGCTACAGTAGGGCCACTGACTTTGACAAGGGACAGGCCTGGGTGATGCAGGATGGCCGTACGTTTTTAATCGACAAAGACGGCGCCGAAGTGAAGTAGCCAGGAAAGCGGGCGGCTATTGGGATGCTTTCAGGGCCTATCTAAAAAATAAATTGCCGGTTATGCTGAGCTTGCCGAAGCATTTGGCGTGCAGTAGCAAATCCCATCGTCTGTCATGCTGAGCCTGCGAAGCATCTTCTCACGCCGTAACGATTTGTTCAGCGGAGATAAGATGTTCCCTTCGTCAGCATGACAGACGCGAGGCAGGCGAAGCGGTAAAGAAAAGATGTTTGGCTTCGTCGACCTTCGGTTCGACAAACGGACGCCAGCTGAGCATGACGGCCTTTTTGTGGAGAGGGCTTTGGTTGAATAGACTTTGAGAAAACCGGTGAGCCTCGGGAATAAATTGTTAAATAGAAAAATTGTGGACTTCATTTGCTCAAGTATTCGAAATTTGAAGCGCCTGAGCCAGCATCAACTGAAAATAATCTTCCGGAAACGATTGCAGTGCTGTTTGTTTTCCAACAAAAGTCATAGCTTGCGACCCGCTTAACATTAAGGTAATATGGAAGTCCAGACTTTGAAGTATCCAGCCATCCGCAATTACGTAGCTGGCCAATCGGTAGAAGATGCCTCCACGGCCACCATGGACGTATTTAGCCCGCTTAGCGGCGCCTTAATTTCCACGGTACCCTTGAGCGGCGCCGCAGCGCTAGATGCGGCGGTGGAAGCTGCCAAGACGGCTTTCCCCTCCTGGTCGGCTACCCCTATTAAGGAGCGGGTGCAGATTTTTTATCGCTACAAAACCCTGCTGGAGCGCGACATGAAAGCGCTGGCCGAGTTGGTGCGTGAGGAAAACGGCAAGACCTTCGACGAAGCCCGCGCCGAAGTTGAAAAAGCCATCGAGCTTACTGAGTTTGCCTGCTCCATGCCGCAGCTCATCGCCGGCGAAGTGCTGGAAGTGAGCAAGGGCGTCGAAGCCCGCGTGGAGCGCAGGCCGCTGGGTGTAGTAGCCAGCATCGCGCCCTTTAACTTCCCCAATATGGTGCCGCACTGGACCATTCCGAACGCCCTTGTCCTCGGCAATACCATGGTGCTGAAGCCCTCCGAGCAAGTGCCCCTGAGCGCCGTCAAAATCGCGGAGCTGCTGAAAGAAGCCGGCCTGCCCGACGGCGTGCTTAACATCGTGAACGGCGACAAAACCATAGTTGAAGCCATCTGCGACCACCCCGATATTCAGGCGGTGTCGTTCGTGGGCTCTACCAAGATTGCCAAGGTCGTGTACATCCGCGCCACCAGCAATTTGAAGCGTTGCGTGGCCCTGGGCGGCGCTAAAAACCACCTGATGGTATTGCCCGACGCCCACCCCGATATGACGGCTTCTAACGTAGCGGCCTCGATGTCGGGCTGCGCGGGCCAACGCTGCATGGCCGGCTCTACCATGGTAGGAGTGGGGGCCGTCGACCACATCGTGGCCAAGCTCGTGGAGGAAGCCCGGAAGATTGTTCCCGGCGAAAACCTGGGCTCCGTTATCAGCCGTGAGGCCAAGGAGCGCATCGAGCAACACATTGCCGAAGCCGAAGCCGCCGGTGCCAAAGTCCTGCTCGACGGGCGCGGCGCCGTAGTGCCCGGCCACGAAGACGGCTACTATGTAGGACCCACCGTTATCGACTACGTGAAGCCCGATATGCGCATTGCTAAAGAAGAGGTGTTCGGCCCCGTGCTGGCCATCATGCGAACCAATACTCTGGACGAGGCCTTGGCAATAGAAAACTCCAGCAACTATGGCAACGCCGCCGCGGTATTCACCCAAAGCGGTAGTCACGCCCGCTACGTGATGGACAACGCCAGCGCCGGCATGATAGGCGTGAACATCGGCGTACCCGTGCCCCGCGAGCCGTTCTCCTTCGGCGGCTGGAACGAGTCGAAGTTCGGCGCCTGCGATATCACCGGCAAAAGCTCCATCGAGTTCTGGACCCAACTCAAGAAAACCACCGTGAAGTGGAACCCCGAGTCCCGGGTGAACTGGATGAGCTAGGGTAGGCAGAAATGGAAAAGAACGTCATGCCGAGCGCAGCCGAGGCATCTGGCGTGCAGCAGTAATCATAATCGTTTAACGATGCGAGCAAGATGCCTTGGCTGCGCTCGGCATGGCGTTCTGCTTTAGCATCTAACAACTGACAAATAAAAAAACACCCTGGCGAGAATTCCCACTCAACACGTCGCGCTTCCGCCGCGCGCCGTGGCGGAACGGAGAGCTTTCCTGTACAGTGCATAGTACCAGACCTCTTAATTGCCCTGTGCCGCAGAGATAGAAGGCTGCATATTGCAAGTAAGTTGTCGCGCTGAACGGGGAAGTTCTTCGCTTCCGTTTCTTATTATCTCCTTTCCTTCCGATTGCTATGCATCCTACTCTCGAACTCGCCAAGGACCAAATCCTGCATGACAACCTCGACCACACACTCTTTTCCTGGTCTAAGCAAGCAGGCCTGAACCCCATCAACGCCGAGCGCGCCGAAGGTGTTTACGTGTGGGACCGCGACGGCAAGCGCTACATCGATTTCTCATCGCAGCTGATGAACGTGAACATCGGCCACGGCGACCAACGCGTAACCGAGGCCGTAGCTGCCCAGATGCGCGAGCTTAGCTACGTGTATCCTGGCATGATAACCAAGGCCCGCGGCGACCTCGGCCGCAAGTTGGCCGAAATCACCGCCCCTAACCTCACCAAGGCTTTCTTCACGCTGGGCGGGGCCGAGGCCATTGAGAACGCCATAAAGCTAGCGCGGGTGTACACCGGCCGCCACAAAATTGTGTCGCTGTACCAGTCATTTCACGGGGCCAGCTATGGCGCCATGAGCGTCGGCGGCGACCCGCGCAAGTTTGCCGTGGACAGCCAAGCCATGCCCGGCACCGTGCACGTCGAAAACCCGTTTTTTTATCGCTGCCCCTGGCACAGCAGCACGCCCGAAGAGTGCGCCCAGCGCGCCGCCGATGCCATGGAGCGCATCATCGGCTACGAAAACCCGGGCAGTGTGGCCGCCATACTCCTTGAAGGCGAGTCGGGCACTTCGGGCTGCATCAAGTACCCACCCGGCTACTGGACGCGCATCCGCGAAATCTGCGACAAGCACGGCATCCTGCTTATTGCCGACGAGGTGATGAGCGGCTTTGGCCGCACCGGCAAATGGTTTGGTTCCGACCACCACGGCGTGAAGGTGGACATCCTAGCCACGGCCAAGGGAATCACCGCTGGCTACCTGCCCCTGGGCGCGGTGATGGTGGACGAGGCCATTGCCAAAACCTTCGACGACAAGCCGTTGCCCCTGGGCCTCACGTACTCGGCCCACCCGGTGTCCTGCGCCGCCGCTGTGGCCGTGCTCGACATATACGAAACCGACAACCTCCTCGAAAATACCGTTGAGATGGGGCAATACCTTGACGCCCGCATGTGCGAGTTGATGGGCCAGCACCCCAGCATCGGCGACTGGCGCAACACCGGCCTGCTGGGCTGCATCGAGCTGGTGAAAAACCGCCAAACCAAGGAGCCCATGGCTCCCTGGAACGCGGCCCCCAGCCAGATGGAAGTCATGAACCAGGTGGCTGCCAAAATCCGCGAGTTGGGCATGTACACCTTTGTGCGCTGGAACTACATCTTCATCGCTCCGCCGTTGAACATCACGAAGGATGAGATTGACGAGGGATTGGCTATTATTTCGGAGGCCATTAGCATTGCGGATAAACACGTTTACTAAGGCACGACCGGGGAGCATGACCCCTGCTGGGCACGGTCCTTCTCCTAAAAAGAGGGAGAGCCTGCCATTTTTTCATATGTAATTATTAACTGAGCCGCCGTGGCTCCCCATCTTTTTTGAAGAGGGGGCCCGGGGGGTGAGGTTACACGCCAGAACATGTCCATCCTCCTGAAAAACGGCCGCGTCGTCACCGCCGATTCCGACAGCGTTTGCGATATCTTAATTGAAGGCGAAACCATCGTTTCCATCGGCCGCAACCTGTCGACTGATGGCGCCGAGGTAATCGAATGCACAAGCAAAATCATTGTGCCCGGCGGCATCGACCCGCACGTTCATTTGGAGATGCCCTTCATGGGTACCTTCAGCAGCGACACTTACGAAACCGGTACCCGCGCTGCCCTGCACGGTGGCACCACCATGGTCATCGATTTCATCCTGCAAAAGCAGGGCAACTCGTTACGTGCCGCTTTCGAGGAGTGGAGTGGCCGCGCCACCGGCAATGCCGTGGGCGACTACAGCTTCCACATGGCGGTAACCGATTTCAACCCCAACACCAAGGAAGAAATCAAGGACATGATTGCCGAAGGCATCACTTCTTTCAAAACCTTCATGGCTTATAAGGGCGCGCTCATGATTGACGACGCGCAGATGGTGGGCCTGATGCAGGAGGTGAAAAAGCACGGCGGCCTCGTAACCGCCCACGCCACCAATGGCGACATGATTGACACGCTCATTGCCCAACATCGAGCCCAGGGCAAGCTCACGCCGCTCTACCATTACCTCTCGCAGCCCGAAGTGACCGAAGCCGAAGCCTCGGGCCGCTTTGCCGACATTGCCAACTACACGGGGGCCAACGCCTACATCGTGCACCTGACGTGCGAGGGCGCTCTCAACCAGGTGCGCCGCGCCACCCAACGCAACCAGCGCGTGCTGGTCGAAACCTGCATTCAGTACCTGGTGCTCGATGCATCGCTCTATGAAGACGAAGCCAACGGAGCCAAAGTAGTGATGTCGCCGCCTTTGCGCGAGAAGAAAGACCAGGCCACCCTCTGGGCCGGCATTAATCAAGGGCTGGTGAATGTGGTGGGCACGGACCACTGCCCTTTTATGTGGGAGCAGAAACTGATGGGCAAGGACGACTTTTCGAAGATTCCGAACGGGCATCCGGCCATCGAGCACCGCATGGAACTACTATTTTCAGAAGGGGTCAATACCGGAAAAATCACGTTGAATAAGTTCGTTGAGGTGACCTCTACTAATGCGGCTAAAATATTCGGGATGTTTCCGCGCAAAGGCACCATCAGCATTGGGGCCGACGCAGATTTGGTGATATTTGACCCAAATAAAAAGCACACTATTTCGGCTGATTCCCATCACATGAACTGCGACTACTCTGCCTACGAAGGGTGGGAGCTGACTGGCAAGATTGACACAGTGCTGCTCCGCGGCCAAGTAGCCGTCGATGCTGGCGAGACCAAAGTGGCAAAAGGCTATGGGCAATTCGTCAAGCGCGGAAAAACCAATTTCTAACGTCTGTCATTGCGAGCGGAGCGAAGCAACCCGTCTTGGTCTCAACGACCAACCCTTTGATGTGATAAGCTTGATATTTGCTTAACTTAAAGTCCAAATGGGCTGGCTCGACTAATAATAATTCATCACTTTTCAAGGCTTCGCGCTGAGACTAGGACGGGTTGCTTCGTCGTGCCTCCTCGCAATGACAAACCCCAATCGTCAAACCAAACTCGACATGTCCAGAATTATCAAATCCGGCCTCATCCAAATGAGCTTGCCGATGACCGAAGGCGAAGGCTCCATAGCGGAAATCAAGGAGGCCATGGTGCAAAAGCACATCCCGCTGATTGAGGAGGCCGGCCGACAGGGCGTGCAGATTCTTTGCTTGCAGGAAATCTTTAACACGCCCTATTTCTGTCCGGGCCAAGACAAAGATTGGTATGCCTCGGCCGAATCGGTACCCGGTCCTACCACCGAGCGCATGGCTGAGTACGCCAAGAAATACAACATGGTGATGATTGTGCCCGTGTACGAGCGCGAAGCCGCGGGCTTCCTCTACAACACGGCCGCCGTGATTGATGCCGACGGTACCTATCTCGGCAAGTACCGCAAAAACCACATCCCGCACACCTCCGGCTTCTGGGAGAAGTTCTTCTTCAAGCCCGGCAACCTGGGTTACCCGGTTTTCCAGACCAAGTACGCCAAAGTGGGTGTGTACATCTGCTACGACCGCCACTTCCCCGACGGTGCCCGCATCCTGGGCCTCAACGGCGCCGAAATCGTGTACAATCCTTCCGCTACAGTGGCTGGCCTCTCGCAGTATCTCTGGAAACTAGAGCAGCCTGCACACGCCGCCGCCAACGGCTATTTCATGGGTTGCATCAACCGTGTGGGCACCGAAAGACCCTGGAACTTGGGCAAGTTCTATGGCACGTCTTACTTCGTGGACCCACGTGGGCAAATCTTCGCCCAGGCCAGCGAGGACAACGATGAATTGCTTGTTTCGGAGTTTGACCTCGATATGATTGACGAGGTGCGTTCTACTTGGCAGTTTTTCCGCGACCGTCGTCCGGAGACTTACGAGAAACTGGTGGAACTGTAAGCCCTGCTTCACGCAGGCGCCTACCTTCTAGAACGTCATGCTGAGCGCAGTCGAACCGCAGGGTGCCATAGGCAAGCATTTCGCGTGTGGTACTAATTATTTCTTTTGAACGATTGAGTTGCTGCCCCGAGCGAGATGCTTCGGCTCCGCTTTGCTGCGCTCAGCATGACGTTCTGATTTCCTACTTATTTAGAACGCCCCGCCCACCATGGCCGAATATTCCACCCCCACTACTGAGCAGGAATTCCAGCTGAATTTCGCGCAGCTAAAGCCGCACATGAACGGCACGGAGGCGCTGTACGAAAGCTCGCGCTGCCTGTTTTGTTTCGATGCGCCCTGTATAAAAGCGTGCCCGTCAGGTATTGATATTCCGCAGTTTATTCGGCAGATTAATTCGGGCAATGAAACGGGGGCGGCGCGTACTATTTACGAGGCTAATTATTTCGGTAATGCCTGTGGTAAAGTGTGCCCTACGGAAGTATTGTGCGAGGGCGCCTGTGTGTATAATCTGCAGGACGTAAAGCCAATTGAAATTGGTCGGCTACAGAGCTATGCCACGACCAAGGTTATCGAGAGTGGTAGAAAGTTGTTTGGGCCGGGAAAGGCCACTGGCAAAAGCGTGGCGGTGATTGGGGCCGGGCCGGCCGGCATTTCAGCGGCTTGTGAGTTGCGAGCACTTGGCTACGAAGTCGATGTGTTTGAAGCGAAAGCGCAACCCTCCGGCCTGACCGTTTATGGGGTTGCGCCCTATAAAATTACCAACGAAGAAACGTTGGCCGAAATGGCCTATTTGCAGGCTCAATTTGGGTATAATGTTTATTTTAATTCTCCAATTAATTCGCGTGAGGAATTGGTGGAATTAGAAAAGAAATACGACGCTATTTTCCTCGGAATTGGCTTGGGCCGTACCAATGAATTGGGCTTGCCCGGAGAAGATAAAATCAATTGTACCGGAGCCGTAGAATTTATTGCCGAGCTGCGTCAGCATCATCACGAAGTTGCAGTGGGCCGCAAGGTAATCGTGCTGGGTGGCGGCAACACAGCAATGGATGCTGCCTCTGAATCGGCCCGGCTGGGCGCGGAACAAGTAGTTCTGGCCTACCGCCGCGGCATGGACGAAATGGGTGCCTACGACTTCGAATACGACCTGGCCAAGGGAGTAGGAGTGAAGGGCTTGTTTAATGTGGCGCCCGTAGAAATCGTGGGCAATGGCTACGTGGCGGGCGTGCGCTTTGTGCGCACGGAAACCACCGACGGCAAGGTGCAGGAAATTCCCGGCTCAGATTTCGTCGAGCCCTGCGATATGGTTATCAAAGCCACTGGCCAAGCCAAGCAAACGGAGTTTCTGAAGTTGATTCCGGGCTTAAAGCTGGATAGCAAAGGGCGTATTGTGGCTGATGCTCACACCGGGCAAACCTCTAACCCCAAGTACTTCGCCTCCGGTGATGCCTGGAATGGGGGCGCTGAAGTGGTAAACGCCGCCGCCGAAGCCAAGCTCACGGCGCGGGGCATTCACGCTTACCTGAGTAAGTAGCCGCACCAGATAATGAAAAAGAACGTCATGTTGAGCGCAGCCGAAGCATCTCGCGTGCAGCAGTAAGCAATGAAGCTACAACGAAGCGAGCAAGATGCTTCGGCTGCGCTCAGCATGACCTAGCTTAAAATATAGAAAACATGCCAGACCTCTCGATAAATTTCGCCGGCATCAAATCGCCAAATCCGTTCTGGTTGGCTTCGGCGCCGCCCACCAATTCAGGCTACCAGATAATGAAAGCGTTCGACGCCGGCTGGGGCGGGGCGGTATGGAAGACCCTGGGCGTGCCCGTCGTGAACGTATCGAGCCGCTACGGCGGGGTGAACTACCGCGACAAGCGTTTGGTCGGCTTCAACAACATCGAGCTGATTTCGGACCGCCCACTAGCCGACAACCTCCGCGAGATTGAGGAAGTCAAAAAGCGCTTTCCCAACCACGCCGTTATTGCTTCGCTTATGGTGCAAAGCCGGCAGGAGTGGCACGATATAGTGCGCCAAAGCCAAGACGCTGGCGCCGACGGCTTTGAACTGAACTTCGGCTGCCCCCACGGCATGTGCGAGCGCGGCATGGGCTCGGCCGTGGGGCAGGAGCCCAAGGTACTGCAAATGATAGTGGAATGGGTGATGGAGGTGGCCACCAAGCCCGTCATCGTGAAGCTCACGCCTAACATTTCCGACATCACCGAGCCGGCGATGGCCGCCCGACGCGGCGGCGCCGACGCTATTTCGCTTATCAATACCATCCAGAGCATCGTGGGCGTCGACCTCGACCACTTTGCTCCTTATCCTATTGTGGATGGCAAGGGAACCAACGGCGGCTACTGCGGCCCGGCCGTGAAGCCCATTGCCCTGAACATGGTGAAAAACTGCGCCCAGCACCCCGACGTGCGCCTACCCATTTCGGGCATTGGCGGCATCGAGAACTGGCGCGATGCCGTGGAGCACATCCTTCTCGGGGCCAGCAGCGTGCAGGTGTGCACGGCCGCCATGCACTTCGGCTTCGGCATCATTCGCGAAATGACGTCTGGCCTGGAGCAGTACATGGTGGACAAAGGCTTCAACACCATCTATGACTTTGTGGGCAAGGCCCTGCCCAACGTGCTCCATTGGGAAGACCTCAACATGAAGTACAAGGTGACGGCCAACATCCACGAGGAGAAGTGCATAGGCTGCCAGCTGTGCTACACAGCCTGCGAAGACGGCGCCCACCAAGCCATCCGGCTCAATGCCGGCACGCGGGTACCCGAAATCATTGAGGAGAACTGCGTAGGCTGCAACCTTTGCTCGCTGGTATGCCCCGTGGAGCAATGCATCACCATGGACCGCACCGACGACGGCAGCCAGCACCTCACCTGGAAGGAGCGGGTGGAAGCCGGCACCGCCCCCACCGAATTTAACGACGAAAAAGCCGGTGGCCGCCACCACTGGGTGCCCGAGCCCGCGGCGGCTTTGGGCAAGGAGCGCCACAAGACACTACCCGGCAAAGCCCGGGTGCTGAACGGCGAAACGGAAGTGCCGGCGGCTGTATAAGCCCGTCCTTTCTTGGCTCGAACATCTGAAGAACCTATACTTTGCCTGACCGTAAAATTTGATAAGTTCAAGGCGCTGCGGGCACCTTGAGCAATGATTTTGCTGCGGGGTTTGTTGTAAAGGGAATGTCCACTAATTAATAATGCGTTTCGGCGCATCCGATTATGAAGACAAAATCCTGGTTGTTCGCTTTGGGCTTTTGCGCCCTTTTACTTAGTGGCTGCGCGGGTGGCGCAGTGGGAGTTGGGGTAGGCACGGGGTATGGCTACTACCCGCCCGTTCATCCCTTCTATTCGCCTTACTACGGAGCGGTAGTCCCCTATTATTATCGACCCCGGCCAGCCGTGGTAGTGCCGCGGGGCTATTACCGCCAGCCCTATCGTTCGCCGCGGGTGTATCGAAACGACGGCGGCTCCATCCGGCCTCAGTACCCTGGCCGTAGTGGCCAACGAAGCCAGGGCCAAACTCGCCGTCGGGTATACTAAAGTTTTTAATTGACCGCTACGGAGCGGGATGCACAACCGGGCTGCTCAATAATGTGGGCAGCCCGGTTGCCGTTTGGCAGGTAGGTATTCGTTTGCTGTTTGACCAAGTATATGATATATAATGCTTTAAATTTAGTAGTTGTAATGTTGTGTACTGATTTATGGGTGCTCATTTAAGGTGGGAATGGCGCTGTGGCAGATATAACCTCCAAGGTTATTTACGGCATCATGCTTGGCCGCGTGGTTGCTGAGCGCAGTTCCCAAGAAGGCTAACTGCCCGCGCTCCAGTCCTTGGGCTGGGACGAGGAGGCGCGCCAAATACAGCAGCGGGCGCAGCATCCCAAATTTCACAAGATGTGAATAACCATGCAGGTAGAAAAGTCGTGCCCGAACCCAGGTAACGGTTAAATCGCAGCCCGTGGCCCCGGCTTTATTTGAACTGACCTACGGAGGTCATAAGTCTATACTTTCAGCCAGGGCGTTTTTTAGAGCCATAAAACGTACCCGCTGTAAGAAGCGCGAACGTTGTAGTTTGCGTCCCCGCGCCGCTAGCTCATTCTGGGACGCGAACTACAACGTTCGCGCTACTATCCATTGGCCCAAAAGCTGCTGTGGTCGTTAAATGCGCCATACTTACAACTAGACATTCCATTTTGTCAGAAATCAGAACAAGCCAGCCAGGTGTTACAGCTGCAGATAAACCAGTCATCGTGCTGGCAGGCGCCACCGGCGGCCTCGGCAGCCTCATCGCTAAATACCTGCTGGCGCGCGGCGCCGTGGTGCGGGCCTTGGTGCGCCAAGGCAACACCAAGCCGGAAGTAGCCGCTTTGCGTGAGTTGGGCGCCACCGTGGTGGAGGTCAATTTCAACAGCGTCGCAGGGCTTACCAACATATGCGCCGGGGCTACCTGCGTGGTTTCGGCCTTATCAGGCTTGCGCGATGTCATTGTCGACACCCAGAAGCGGCTTCTTGATGCTGCCGTTGCGGCCGGCGTGCCCCGCTTCATTCCCTCCGACTACTCCATCGACTATACGAAGCTTGCCAACGGCAGCAACCGCAACCTCGACCTGCGGCGCGAGTTCAACCAGTGGCTCGACTATGCTCCCATCGGCGCCACTTCCATCCTGAATGGCATGTTCACCGATTTGCTCACCGGCCAGGCGCCGGTAGTCCTCTTTGGGCTCAAGCGGGTGATGTACTACGGCAATGCCGACCAGCCGCTGGACTTTACCACCACCGCTAACACCGCCGAGTTTACGGCCGCCGCAGCCCTCGACCCCAGCACGCCGCGCTATCTGCGCGTGGCCGGCGAAGTGGCCACCATCCGCGGCGTGCAAAAAGCCGCCAGCGAAGCCACGGGGCAGCAGTTTGGCCTGTTGAGGGTAGGAGGCTTGTGGGTGTTGGGAGCGATGATAAAAGCAACCAAGGCCCTGATGCCGGCCAACGACGACGTGTTTCCGCCCTGGCAGGGCATGCAGTACATGCACAACATGTTCACGGGCCTGCCCAAGCTGCAGCCGCTCGATAATGCCCGCTATCCGGAAATATGCTGGACTCCGGTACGCGAAGTGCTGGCTATCCGGAAATAAGGGGCTGTTTGAGTAAGCGAAAACGGCCGACAACACGCTAGATATTGCGTGTTGTCGGCCGCGACGCCCACTTCATCTGGACGTCTTTATTTGCAGGCTATTGTTCAACGGCGAGACGAAAAATGTTGCGTCTCTACTTCGTTCGGATGGCTTTTGCAGTAAACTCAATCAGCTTTAAGACAACCAGAAGGTCGGAGCAGTCGAATACACTCAGCTTCTGCCGCTGCTCATAAAAAACTGTCGTGTAGGGCCAGCACCGGGGCGTGCACTGCATCGGCTCGTTCCCGCAAGGGGCGCCCGTCGCGCTGGTGCCGCTTGGCCTGAATCTCGGCCACAATGGCCAGCGCAATTTCCTCGGGAGTCTCGCTGCCCAAATCCAGGCCAATGGGGCTGTGCAGCCGGGTAGTCCGCAGGTTGGCTATTTCGTCTTCACTTAAGTTCAGCTCGGCCAGCAGGCGCGTGGCTTTTGCGTGCGGGCCCAGCAAGCCGATATAGGACGCCGGGCTGGGTAGGTGCAGGGCCAGCGCCGCCAGGTCGTAAGCATAGTTGTGGCTCAGCAGCACAGCGTAAGCATCGCCGGGCGTCTCCTGAGGGATGGCCGCTACAGGCACCACGCGCACTTCGGCCGCTTCGGGGAAGCGCGCAGCCGTGGCAAGGTTCGGCCGGCCATCGAGTACGGTGATGTGCCAGCCCAGCGAGGCAGCCAGGCGCACCAGCGGTTGGGCATCGTTGCCGGCCCCGTAAATGACAACGCGCAGGGGAGGAGTAAGTAGCTCGAGCAGGGCCCGTACGGGGCCAGCATCGGTTTCAATTTCCAGCACCTGCGAAGTGCCTCCGGCCAAAGTGGCCTGGGCCGCTTCGGCCAGTGGCGTAGCCAGCGTGGGCAAGCCGCGCAGGTCGCCGTTGGCGGTCAGCAGCAGGCGCTGGCCTACGCCAGCGCGCAGGCCGGTGGCGTTATCCTTCTCGAATACGGTGGCCAGCACGGCCGGCTCGGGGTGATAGGCAAAGCCACGCAGCAGTTCCATGGGGTTGTCGGGCGCGGCATAATCGAGGGGTTCGAGCAGAATGCGCACCACGCCCTGGCAGCCCGGGCCGAGGCCGTGGCGTGGGTCGTCCTCGTCGCGCGTGTCGTAGGTAACCAGCGCGGGCTGGCCCCGAAAAATGGCTTGGCGGGCGCGCTGGCGGGCATCTCCCTCCAGGCAGCCCCCGCTGATGGCGCCCGTCAGCTGGCCATCGTCGGTGACGAGCATGCGCGCGCCCGGCCGCCGGTAAGCCGAGCCCAGTACCTCAACCACCGTGGCCAGGGCACAAGGCCGGGCGTCGGCACGGTGCTGGTCATAGGCAAGGAGCAGGCGTTGTAGTTCGGTCATTGTTTAGGTAAAGGATAGGATAGCAAGGATATAAGGCAGCCAAGGGTCGTCATGTAGGCGGCCGTCAAGCACCTCAAAACGTCATGCAGAGCGTAGCGAGATATTCCGCTGCGCTCTGCATGCCATGATTTTGCATGATGAGGTGGGTGACGTCCTGAGAACTGGCCTTACAGCCAAGCATTGCATTGACTACATCAATTTATTAATCAAAACCGGCAAGTCGCGCACTCGTTTGCCGGTGGCATGAAATGCGGCGTTGCAAATGGCCGCAGCTACGCCCAACAGGCCAACTTCTCCAATGCCTTTTACGCCCAGCGGGTTCACAATGTCATCTTCCTCTTCCACAAATACCACTTGCAGGTCGTGGATGTCGGCCATCACGGGGATGTGGTATTCGGCCAGGTTGTGGTTCATGTAGCGGCCAAAGCCGTGGTCCATCACCGTTTCCTCCATCAGGGCCATTCCAATGCCCCACACAATGGAGCCAAGCACCTGGCTGCGGGCGGTTTTGGGGTTAATTATGCGACCCGCGGCAACGGCGTTCACCACGCGTGTCACGTGCAGCGTGCCGAGTTCTTCATCAACCTGCACCTCCACAAACACAGCGTTGTGCGCGTGCATGGAGTAGCCAGTTTGCTTCACCATGTCGGGCGAGGCACTCGACTCAGCTGTGAGCTCTTCCTGGCCGATGGCTTGCAATACATCGCGAATCACTACCGACTGCCGAATGTCGTCGTTGCGCCGAATCAGGCCATTGACAAACTGCACGTCTTCGAAAGCGACTCCCCGCAAGGGCGAGTCGTCCATTTTCTGCGCCAATTCCAGCAAGCTTTTGCCCAAATCCTGGCACACGGCCTCCACGGCCGAACCCACCGAGGCGGCGGTCCAGGAGCCGCCCTGCACGGGGGCTTCGGGCAGGGTGGTGTCGCCGAGCACGAAGGTGACGGCTTCCAGCGGCAAGCCCATGGTTTGGGCCGCAATCTGCGTCATGATGGTGTAGGTGCCGGTGCCGATGTCGTTGCTGGCGCTGCTCACCGTGAGGCGACCGTCGGCAGTGAGGCAGGCTTTGGCGGCCGCTTTTTTCTGGGCGGTGTCCCACACGCCGGTGGCCATGCCGTAGCCAATGAGCTTGGAGCCGTTGCGCATGGAGCGGGGCATGGGGTTGCGTTTCTCCCACCCAAATTTGGCCGCGCCCTGGTGGTAACATTCGCGCAGCTTTTTGCTTGAAAAAGGCTTGTCGGCGTTTTGGTCGCGGTCGGCGTAGTTCAGGAGGCGGAACTGCAACGGGTCGATGCCGGCTTTGAAGGCGAGTTCGTCCATGGCCACTTCCAGGGCAAATGAACCCGTGGCGGCTCCCGGCGCGCGCATGTCGAGCGGCGTGAACACGTCAGCCTTGGCCAGCTGGTACTTGAGCTTTACGTTTTCGCACTGGTACAACATGCCCGACCAGTTCACCACGTTCTCGGTAAAGTCTTCGAACTGCGAGGTTTCGGCCAGCGCCGCGTGGTGCAGGGCTTGCAGGGTGCCGTTTTCGTCGGCCGCCAGCTTCACGTACTGCAGCGTGTGGGGCCGGTGCCCAAAGCTGAACATCTGCTGCCGTGTGAGCGACACGCGCACCGATTGCTGCAGCTCCAGGGCCGCCAGCACGGCCATGAAGGCCTGGTACTGCGGCCGCAGTCCCGAGCCAAACCCGCCCCCGGTGTATTTCGAAATCACCCGGGCCTCTTCCTTCGACAGCCCAAAAATCTTGGTGATGTACTGCTGCACGTTGAAGGCGCCCTGGGTCTTGTCGAAGATGTTCATCTTCTGACCGTCGCCGAGCCACTCCACCGTGGTGGCAAACATCTCCATGGGGTTGTGGTGCTGGGCCAGGTGAATGTATTCGGCCTCGTGCTGGTGGGGCGCCTTGCAGTAGGCTTGGTTGGGGTTGCCGCGGGGTGGGGGGGGAGGCGCCCAGCCCGTTTTGCCCTGTCCAGGCTCGAAGCCGTCGTTGCGCATGGTTTCGAGGTCGGTTTCGTGCGGCTCTACTTCGTATTCAATCTCCAGGATGGAGGCCGCGTAGCGGGCCAGCTCAAAGGTGTCGGCCACTACCAAGGCCACAGGCTGCATGTTGAAGCGGATTTCGGGCTCGTGCAGCGGGCGGAACGGCGAGCCGCCAGGGGCCACATCGTCTTTGTAGCTGCGGTCGAACCAAGCCAGGGAGGGTACGTTCTCGTGCGAGAACACCTGCACCACGCCGGGCACCGCCAGCACATCGGCGGCATGAATCTTCGTAATCCGGCCTTTCGTGATGTGGCTGCACACCACCACGCCGTAGAGCAGGTTGGGAACGTTGTATTCGGCGGCGTACTTGGCCGCACCGGTTACTTTGGCCGGGCCATCGACGCGGCTGGTGGGTTTGCCGATGTAGTCGGTGCCCAGGCGCACAACAGGCGTGCTAGCTATGGTATGGCTCATGGGTTGGAGTTTTGGAAGGCGTTGGTGTCAAGCGCGTAATTCATTTCGGTGGCCTGCTTGAGGGCCCGCACAATGGCGCGCTTAGCCAATTCTATCTTAAAAGCATTGTGGGCGTGGCCTTCGGCGCCGACCAGCAGTTCGGCCGCCGCCAGCCGGAAGCTGACCAGTGTGGCCGGCTTCCCGATGAGCAACTGCTCGGCCTCGGTTTTGCGCCAGGGCTTGTGGGCCACGCCGCCCAGGGCCAGCCGCGCATCGGTGATAATGTTGCCGTCCAGCTCCAGCGCCGCTGCCACCGATACCACCGCAAAGGCGTAGCTGCTGCGGTCGCGCAGCTTGAGGTAGGTGAAGTTCTTCTCGAAGCCTTTTTTGGGCAAGTCCAGCGCGGTTATCAATTCGCCGGGGCGAAGGGTGTTGTCGAGGTCGGGCCGGTCGCCGGGCAGGCGATGGAAATCAGCAAACGGGATGGTGCGCTCGCCCTGCGGCCCGCTCACGCGCACCACGGCTTCGAGTGCGGCCAGGGCCACGCACATGTCGCTGGGGTGGGTGGCAATGCAGTGCTCGCTGGCGCCCAGAATGGCATGAATGCGGTTGTAGCCACCAATGGCCGAGCAACCCGTGCCGGGCTCGCGCTTGTTGCAGGGCGTGGCCAGGTCGTAGAAATAGTAGCAGCGGGTGCGTTGCATCAGGTTGCCACCGTCGGTAGCCATGTTGCGCAGCTGAGGCGTGGCGCCAGCCAGAATGGCTTGGTTGAGCAGCGGGTAGCGCTTTTCTATCTCGGGGTGCCAGGCGGTGTCGGCGTTGGTGGCCATGGCGCCTAGGCACAGGCCACCGTCGGGCGTGTTTTCAATTTCGGCCAGGGGCAGCTTTTTGAGGCCAATGAGGTGCGTGGGGTGGGCCACGTTTTCCTTCATCAGGTCAATCAGGTTGGTGCCGCCACCGATGTAGGCCGAGTCGGGCCGGTTGGTTCTTTCGCGCACGGCCGCGTCCACGACGGTGGGAGGGGAGTAGGTAAAGCTGTTCATAACGTTAAGCTTTTTGGGCGTTGACCACCTCCATCACGGCGCTCAGAATGTTGGTGTAGGCCCCACAGCGACACAGATTGCCGCTCATCAGGTCCCTTACTTCCGCCTCGGTTTTACCCCGACCTTCCTTGAGCAGGGCCACGGCCGAGCAAATCTGGCCGGGCGTGCAGTAGCCGCACTGAAAGGCATCGTGGTCGATAAACGCCTGCTGCACCGGGTGCAGCTGCTCGGCTGTGCCGATGCCCTCGATGGTGGTAATGTCCTCGCCTTCCTGCATCACTGCCAGGCTTAGGCAGGAATTGATGCGCTTGCCGTTGACCAGCACCGTGCAGGCGCCGCACTGGCCGTGGTCGCAGCCTTTCTTGGTGCCGGTCAGGTCCAGGTACTCGCGCAGGGCGTCGAGCAGCGTGGTCCAGGGCGCTACTTGCAGGGTGCGGATTTCCCCATTGATGCGCAAGGCGAGAGGCTGGGTGGGTGCCAGAGGCACGGGAGACCGGCCCGGCGCGGTTTGAGTGGTTGGGCTCATAATGAAAAGGGCAGGGAAGAATGGGAAGAAAGCAGTGCGGAGGCAAGGCTCACGAGCAGGTAGCTACCCGTTGGGCTTTCTTACCATACGTGCTATAAGCAGGACAGTGTTATTATTTATGTGGTATAGATTGATATTTTTTTCTTGTGAAAAACAGTTAGATATAATTTAAATTATATCTTAAATTGTGTGGCTTGCCCGGAAAACAGGCGGTCTAGGTACTAAGTCATTTACCGAGCGAGGGGATTAGCTCGTCCAGTAAAACGCGGGATTTATCCTAATTTCTCTTCGGTAGCTGCCAGGAACCAGGTAACTTTGAGTAGTATAAAAACGAAGCCAGTGCCCGTGTCTCAATGGGTCCAGCTTCGTTCTGTCCTAGCTCATGTTGCTATCTGTACAAAAAAATTTCCGCTACTACGTAGCATTGGTTTTAATGATTTTGCTGGCCGTTGGTGTCCGGATGCAGGCAGCTCCCCTAGGGGCGGGCTTAACCGAAAATGACATAGTGTCCAGCGAGGAGGCAGCTGATGTTCAGTCTAGTACCTCGTCGGGAGAAGTAGCCAGCCGGTAAGATTCTGAGTGCCCCGTCTCGGCTTTTGGTTCATGCCGGCCCGCTTCGCGGTGCTTGCTGCCGGAGGGGGCCGGCTTTATTTTCGGTCGGCTGGCGCTACCTTCCAGCGCCATGAAAATCCTTTTAGTAGAAGATGAGCCCTCGGTTGCGGCATTTCTGCACCAAGGCCTCACAGAGCAGGATTACACCGTCGACTTGGCTGCCGATGGCCTGCTGGGGCTGCGCCGTGCGCAATCGACCCAATACGACTGCCTGATTCTGGACCAGATGCTGCCCGGCCTCAGCGGCCTGGATGTGTGCCGTCAGGTGCGCGCCCACGACTCCGGCGTCCCCATCCTGATGCTGACCGCTCTGGGCGAAACCGACGACAAGATTCGCGGCCTCGACGCCGGCGCCGACGACTACCTCGTGAAGCCCTTCGCCTTCGAAGAGCTGCTGGCCCGGCTCCGGGCCCTGGTGCGGCGCCGCACCGAAGCGCCCGCCCCCAAAGCCCTGCTGCACTTGGCCGACCTCACTCTCGACCCCTCGGCCAAGCGGGTGGAGCGAGCCGGCCAGGCGGTGCAGCTCACGGCACGGGAATTTTCCCTGCTCGAGTACCTGCTTCGCAATCAGGGCCGGGTGGTGTCGCGCGCCAACCTGCTGGAGGACGTGTGGGACATGAGCTACGACTCCGGTTCCAATGTGATTGACGTGTACATCAATTTCCTGCGGAAAAAGATTGATAAGGGTTTTGTGCCCAAGCTGATACACACACTGGTGGGCATGGGCTACGTAATGAAAAGCGAAGGCTAAACGGAGCCGATGGTTGGCGGGCCTGCAGCAGGGCGGCGATAATAGCTTAGCTGGTATGCTTTAGCTATGACGGTTGCCCCGAGCCCCTGCCTAGCTTGCGCCTCCTTAACCTTTTCCAGCTTGTTGTACCATGTCCATTCGCCTGCGGCTTGCCATACAGTTTGGAGCCATTCTGGCCCTGACGCTGCTGCTGTTCTCGATGGCTATCTATTTTGCTACCAAACAGTCGAGGCGAGAGCTGTTCACGCAAAGCCTATTTAAGCGGACGCTGGTGGTAGGGCATGCCTATGCCGATGGCCAAGACACCCGCCACGACTCTACCCAGCAGAAGTCCTACCGGCGGTATTTGCGCCAGCTCTACCGCACTTTGCCAGCCGAAGAAGGGCGCGTGTACGACGCGGCCGACCGGCTGGTGTTTCAGGAAGGGCAGGGGCCCACCAAACCGGTGCCCGCCTCCTGGCTGGCTCAGGTGCGCCGCAGCGGGCGCGCCGTGCTCGAGCCCGAAACCCACTACCACGAAACCGTAGGGCTGCTTTACCGCGACGCCCGCCTGGGGCCGCTGGTGGTGGTAGCTTCCTCCATCGACGAAGACAGTCGCCAGCAGCTTGAACAGCTGCGTCGGCTATTGGCCGGCGGCTTGCTGGCCGCGTTGGTGGTAGTGGGCATCGGTAGCTGGGTTTTTGCCGGGCGCGCCCTTAGCCCCCTGCGGCGCATGGTGCGGGAGGTAGATGGAATCACGGCTACCGACCTCAGCCAACGCCTGACCCAGGCCGCCGGCTCGAACGATGAAATCGGCCGCCTAGCCCAGCGGTTCAACCGCTTGCTCGAAAGCCTGGAGGCGGCTTTTGCCGGCCAGCACACCTTTGTGCGCGACGCCTCTCACGAGTTGCGCACGCCCCTTACGGCGCTTATGGGCGAGGTGGAAGTGGCGCTGCTGCAGGCCGAGCGCTCACCGGCCGAGTACCGGCGCGTGCTGCAGAGCACCCTGGACTCGGCACGGCAGCTCAATGAGCTAACCAATGGCCTGTTGCAGATTGCCCGGGCTTCCGACGACCCTTCTCAAGTGCCCATGGCCGCGGTTCGGCTGGATGAACTCCTGCTGCAAGCCCACGAGCAGCTCCTGCGCCGCCACCCAACTTGCCGCGTCGACCTGGATTTTGGCGAACTCGACGACTCCCGCTCCTTCACCGTGTACGGCAACGAAGCCCTGCTCTTATCAGCCATGCTGAATGTGCTCGACAATGCCTGCAAGTTTTCGGCGGGCCGGGCGGGCACCGTCACGGCTACCCTGGCCCGGAAGGGGCCGCACTTGGCGCTGCTTGTGGCCGACGAAGGGCCCGGGTTGAGCCCTGATGACTTGCAGCAGGTTTTTGTGCCGTTTTTTCGGGCAGCCTCGGCACGCGCAGTGCCCGGCCACGGAATCGGCCTGACCCTGGCCGCCCGCATTATGGCACTACATGGCGGGGTAGTGCGCATGGAAAGCGAAGCCGGCAAAGGCACGCAGGTTTGGCTGGAATGGCCGGATAATCACCGTGTCTGACTGTCGGTTAACTCATTTTAATTTCATTTTAATGCCCTTTTAATTGATTATTAATAAGGGACTCGTACACTTGTGTGCAAACTCTTCTTATACACCATTTGGTCGGAGATAGAAAGCTGACCGCTAAACACATAGCCTATATGCCAGAGATTGTTTCTACTCCGGCGAGCACGGGGAGTCCCATTGCTCCCGGTACAAATGCCGAAGCCCCCTTACCTAAACCTTCGCTTTTTGGGTCTATCGGTCAGGATGCCCCGGCGGGGCTGGTGGTCTTCTTAGTGGCCCTGCCTTTGTGTTTGGGCATTTCGCTCGCGTCGGGTGCCCCCCTGTTGGCGGGGGTAGTGGCCGGCATTGTGGGCGGTGTGCTTGTGAGTTGGCTCAGCGGCTCGGCCGTTAGCGTGACGGGGCCAGCGGCGGGTCTTACTACCATTGTGTTATCGGCCATATCCACTCTAGGGTCTTGGCCGGCTGTGCTTACGGCCACAGCTATAGCGGGTGTTTTTCAGATAATTATGGGACTGGCCCGGGGCGGAATCATTGCCTTGTATTTCCCGGCAGCAGTTATCAGGGGCATGTTGGCAGCCATTGGCATTATCCTGATTTTAAAGCAGATTCCCCACTTCCTCGGTGCCGACACGGACTACTTGGAGGACATGAATTTTTCTAAGGTCGATGGGTTAAACTCGTTTCTGGCTATCGGGGCAGCCATTCAAAACTTAAACCTAGGGCCTTTGCTGATAGGAGCAGTTGCGTTGCTACTTATGCTGCTTTGGGATACACCAGCCGTGCGCCGCCAATCGTGGGCGCGATTGATGCCCGGCGCGCTGGTGGCGGTGCTGGCTGCGGTAGCCCTGAATCAACTGTTTAAAGCTGTTTTTCCAGACCTGCAGGTTCGTCCCGAGCACTTGGTAACGCTGCCTGTAGTGTCGTCACCGCAACAGCTCTTGGGCGAGATAGTATTTCCAGATTTTAGCGCCCTGAGAAGGCCGGCAACTTATGGGGTGGCTCTAACAATTGCCCTCGTGGCTTCGCTCGAAACGCTGCTAAGCGTGGAGGCCGTCGATAACCTTGACCCCCATAAGCGCCACACGCCTACCAATCGCGAGTTGATGGCCCAGGGCAGCGGCAACCTGGTAAGCGGGTTGCTGGGGGGCTTGCCCGTCACAGCCGTTATCGTGCGCTCGTCTGCCAACATCAGTGCCGGCGGTCAAACCCGAATGTCGTCTTTCATCCACGGTTTACTGCTCTTGGCGAGTCTGTTGTTTATGGGTTCGATTCTGAACCTGATTCCACTCTCGGCCCTGGCTGCAGTGCTGCTGCTGGTCGGCTACAAGCTTACCAAACCGGCACTGTATCGCAAGCAGTGGCAGCTCGGGCGCGAGCAGTTTATTCCTTTCATCATCACCATTGTGGCGGTGCTGTTTACCGATTTGCTCAAAGGGGTTGCTATTGGGTTGGCGCTAGGTTTCTTCTTTATCCTGCGCGATAATTCCAAGGCAGGCTCGTACCTGCGCGACGAACCCACTCCCGAAGACGACCCCGGCTTGCTGCACTTGCGCCTGCCCGAACACGTTTCGTTTCTTAACAAGGCCAGCATCGTGACTACCCTCGAGCAGCTTCCATCGGGCAGCCGCGTTATTCTCGACGGCACCCGTTCCGACGTCATCGACCACGACGTGCTGGAAGCCATAGAAGCTTTCCGCCAGGCGGCCCCCGCACGAGGTATTCAACTGGAGATGCGAGGCATTCGTCAGGTCGACTTGGCCGTACACTAAGTGCCAACAGAGGCCTACCATTGCCTTGGCCGCCGTCCCATTAGGCAGTGAACATAGAAAAATTTCCACCCTAAAACACCACCAATAAAAAACTATCATGTCCGGTATTCAAGAAATTCTCGATAACAACAGCCAGTGGGTAACCGATAAGAACGCCCAAGACCCTGAGTTTTTTAGCCGCATGGCCAAGGGCCAGAAGCCGCGCTACCTCTTCATTGGCTGCTCCGATTCGCGGGTTCCAGCTTCCAACATCACCGGGACAGGGCCCGGGGAAATGTTTGTGCACCGCAATATCGCCAATCTGGTGGTTCACAACGACATGAATCTATTGAGCGTGCTGCAGTACGCGGTGGAAGTCCTAGGCGTGCAGGACATTCTGGTGGTGGGGCACTACGGCTGCGGCGGCGTGGCTGCAGCGGCTGGCAGCAAGCAGTATGGCCTCATCGACAACTGGCTCACGAACATCCGCGACGTTATTCGGCTGCATGAAAGCGAGTATCGCAGCGTTGAAAACGAGGAGCAGCGGCTACGCCGGTTGGTAGAGCTGAACGTTATCGAGCAGGTACAGAACCTCGCCAAAACCAGCATTATCCAAAACGCCATGCGCGGAGCCAATCCACCCCGCCTGCACGGCTTGGTGTACGACATCGCCGATGGACGCCTCAAAGACCTGGCGGTGAATAGCGGCGACGTCCTCAACGAGCTCAAGCACATCTACGCCACCGAGGCGCCAGCCAGCAGCGACAAAGACTCCGCCACCTACGAAGGCGAAAAGGAAGACCCCGCGGATAAGTAGCTTCCAGCAGTGCTAATAACTAAGGTGACGTCCAGCTGAAAAAAACCAATGGCCTTTCGCACAGTGTGGAAGGCCATTGGTTTTTTTCAGCTGGGTATAGAGTAGTGCGAACTACAGCATTTGCGTTACTCCTCCGCTGCCCCACAAAAAAGGCCCGGCAACTCACTAAGTTGTCGGGCCTTTAAGCACTAGGAGCTGCCTATTTCGCGGCTTCAATTTCCGCAACGGCTTTGGCAACTGCTTGCTGGGTGTCGGCCGCGCCGGGCCGATTGGCTCTGGCAGTTGCAATGCCCTGCAACAGGCCGATAACCGGCTTGTCGGCGCCGTAGCTCTTGTATTTCAACCCAAGGGATTTCAAGCGCGTTACGCCATCCGCAACGGCGGTAGCATCGTCGAGGCGGCCAAGCATGGCAGCCATGGGTTCCATCATATTGAATTGGCCCTGGGGGCGGGCCGCGTCGAATTTGTCGCGGATGTAGGGCCACTGCTCGGCTGTGCCACTAGAGGCATATACTTCCATCACGGCCTGGGTGAGGGCTCCGTGGCTGTCGCTCTCGTAAGTCTTGGCGCGGGCCAGGGCCTGAGCGGGCTGCACTGCTGCTAATGCGCTAAGGGCCGCACCCTGCACTTTGTAGGACTGGCTGTTGAGCTGCTGGCCGAATAGCTTCTCGTCCTTCTTGTCTTTCAGCTTGGCTAAGGCGGCCAGGAGCGCGGCCTGCACGGCGGGCTCTTTTTCGGTAGCGGCACGCTTGCGCAGCACCGGGGCCGCGGCCTTGGCTACCGTTTTGTCATCGAGCTTCAGGGCCTCGGCAGCGGCGGCGCGCAGGCTGTAAAACTTGTCGTTGAGGGCTGCCAGCAGCACGCCGCGGGCAGCAGCGTTAGTGGTTTGCTCTTTGGCCGCGGCGCCCAGGGCTTCGGCGCGGTCTACAAACAGGGGAGCGCGCTTGTATTGGGCCACGTAGTCGGCCAGGGGTTTGTTGTCGGTTTTCTGCCAGAGGGTTTTCTTGTTGGCGTCCACGTTCACCAGTTCGGGCTTGGCCGATAGGGGCATGGTGAAGGTTTGGGTGGCCTCGGTCATTTCCACTTGCTGGCGCTGCACTTTGCCGCCCACGTAGTAGTCGATGGCGAAGGGCAGGCGGAAGGGCTGGCCCGGCTGGGTCTGCTTTACTGTTACAGACTGCACCTTTTTGGCTGCGTCCCAGGCGTAATCGATGGTCACCACCGGATGGCCGGGGGCAAAGTACCACTGGTTATAGAACCAGTTCAGGTCCTGGCCCGACACGGCCTCAAAAGCCAGGCGCATCTGATGCGCTTCACCGGTGCCGAAGGCGTTATCCTTCAGGTATTTCTGCAGGCCGGCGAAGAACACCTCATCGCCCAGGTAAGTGCGCAGCATGTCCACGATGGCGCCGCCTTTCTGGTAGCTCACCAGGTCGAATACTTCTTCCTGCTGCTCGTAGTGGAAGCGTACCAGGGACTTGGTGGCGTCGCGCGGGCTGGCCAGGTAGCGACGCATATAACGGTAGTAGTGAGCATCGGCGGCGTCGCGGCCGTACTTGTGCTCGGCGTAAAGGCCTTCCGAGAAGTCGGCCATCGACTCGTTCACGGTGATGTTCGACCACGACTCAGCCGTGACGTAGTCGCCGAACCACTGGTGAAACAGCTCGTGGGCAATAACGGATTCGCCGGAAAACTCGCGGTCAAGCAGCTCGCGGTCGGTGAGTTGCACCTGCTCACCGTGCAGGGTGGCGGTGGTGTTTTCCATGGCGCCGCTCACGTAGTCGCGGGCCACAATCTGGGCGTATTTATTCCAGGGGTATTCCACGCCCAAGCGGTTGGAGTAGAATTCCAGCATGTCGTTGGTGTTGCCGAAAATCTGCTTGGCGTAGGGCGCGTACTTAGGTTCGAGGTAGTAGCTCACTTCCTTGCCGCGCCACGGTGTGTCTTTGTATATTTTGAAGTCGCCTACGGCCATCATAAACAGGTAGGGGGCGTGGGGTAGGTCCATTTTCCAGGTGTCGGTGCGCAGGCCGGGGCCGGCGGGCGTCTGGCTCACCAGCGCGCCGTTGGAGAGCGTGACGTACTTGGCGGGCACCGTCATGCTGATTTCCTGGGTGGTTTTCTGGTTGGGCCGGTCAATGGTTGGGAACCAGGCCGAGGAGCCTTCGGTCTCGCCCTGCGTCCAGATTTGCACCGGCTTACCCGCCACGGCGCTGTCAGGGTTCACAAAGTACAGGCCCTTGGCGTCGGTGATGGCGGCGCTGCCCTGCACCTTCAGCTCGTCGGGCTTGGAAGTGTAGTCGATGTAGATGACGTATTCTTCGCCCGGCTTAAAGGTTTTGCCGAGGTTGATGCGCAGGTTGGCGCCGTCGGTGTAGGTGTATTTAAGGGGTTGTTGCTTGTCGCCGTTCATCAGAGCCACGGCATTAATGTCCATGCCTTTGGCATCGAGCCGTAGGGTGTCGGTGGGGTAGGCGTGGGGCTTTAGCGTAATCCAGGTTTTGCCGTAGAGGTAGCGCTTGGCATAGTCAAAACGCACGTCGAGCTTGGTGTGCACCAGGGCATTGACTTTGGTGGCAGAGGCGCGGTAGGGCAATTCGGCCCGGGGAGCAGGGGAGGCGGGTGCCTGCGCCAGGGCCGGAGTGGCGGCCACGAGGCCCAGGAGGCCCAACGCAAAAAGGTGCTTCATGAAAACGAGATGGAGGTGGTGGGTTGCGCGAAGGACCAAGCCGTGAAGGGAGCGTTCCCATCGCAGCTACGAAAGTAGGGAAACTGAGCCAGCAGCGCGAACACTCATTCCCGCCCGTAAGTTTGTGGCCTCATCTATCCCACCATGATGCTTTGTTTACGCCTGACTGTACCGATTGCCGCCCTTTCATTTTCGCTTAATGTTCTGGCCCAGACTCCGGCCGACAGCAGCCGCAGCCTGCACGAGGTAACCGTGTATGGCACCCGCCTCGACCAAGTAGCTGGCCAGACCGGCCGCTACGTAACGGTGGTGCCCGGCCGCACCCTGAGCCAGTACCCAGTGGCCTCGCTCGATGATTTGCTGCGTTTGCTACCGGCCATCGAAATGCAAAGCCGGGGCAGCTTCGGCACCCAGGCCGACATTACCCTGCGCGGCTCCACCTTCAACCAAGTGCTGATTCTATTGGATGGCATGCGGTTGAATGACCCACTCACAGGCCACTTCGCGGGCTACCTGCCCATCACGCCGGCCGAGATTGAGCAGATTGAAGTGGTGCGCGGCCCCGGTGCGGCCCTCTACGGACCCGATGCTGTGGGCGGCTTCGTCAATATTGTCACCAAAACCTTTGCTGCCACCCACCGGCCCGATAGCATGGAATTGGGCGGCACATTTATGGCCGGCGAGTACGGTTTAAAATCCACCAACGCTGGCTTTTACGGCCAGGACAATGGCCTGCGCCTGGCGGGCGGCATCCTCAACAACTCAGCCAGCGGCCAACCGCTGAACCTGCCCGGCGGCCTGCGCAACGATTTTAAGCTGAATACTTATTCCCTTTCGGCCGCTTACGAGGTCAGCAGCAAGCTCAGCGCCGCCGCCCGCGCCAGCTTTGACCGGCGCGACTACAACGCCCAGAACTTCTACACGACCAACGCCGGCGACCGCGCCCGCGAAACCACCGCCCGCGACTGGTACCAGGGGCAGCTGCGCTACGACTGGAACTCCCGCGCCCGCACCGAACTGCAATTGGTGGGCACCACCAGCACCGATTACTACGTGTACACGCCCACCTCAGCCGCCAGCGACCACCTCATGCGCTACCTCAACGTGCAGGGCCAGCACCAGCTGCGCTTCTCGGAGAAAGTGCAGCTGACTTTGGGCGGCCAAGCCGACCGCCGCCGCGTGCGCAGCAACGACCGCGGCAACCACGCCGTGTGGCACCAGGGCGTTTTTGCCGTGGCCGGCCTAAGCCCCACTGCCACCCTGAACCTGACCGCCGCCCTGCGCCTCGACCATGACCAAGCGTACGGTACCGAGGTGCTGCCCCAACTTACCGCCAGCCAGCAGCTGGGCGAGAAGCTGACGGCCCGCGCCGCAGTGGGCCGGGCCATCAGGGCCGCCAACTTCACCGAGCAATACAACTCGGCCATCCGGCCCGGCACGGTACCCGGCGGCTTCAACGTGGGCAACCCCGCCCTAGATGCCGAGCGCACCTGGAGCTACGAGGGCGGCCTGGATTATGTAATCGGACCGGTGCTCACCCTGCGCGCCACGTACTTTAACCGCTACGGCCGCAACCTGATTGACTACGTGGCTACCCCCGGCAGCGTAGTGCAGGCCAGCACCGGATTCACCAATCTGAACCTAGCTGCCACCTACCGCTTCGCCCAAAACTTGTTTGCCGTAACAACGCAGGGCCTGGAATTGGAAGCCAGCACCCGGGCCCAGCTAAGCACTGGCCTACGTCTGGACGGCAGTGTAGGCTACACCTATACCCACCTCGACGTGGACGGGGACATCGTATCGCAGTACCTGAGCAACGTAGCCAAGCAGCTCGTAAGCGGCAATGTGAGCCTGGTGCACCGCCGCTTCATGGCCAGTGTGGGTGGCGTATACAAGCAGCGCGCCGCCCAGCAAACAATTCCCAGCCTCACCGTGAACGATGCAGTGCTCACGCCTAGCTACGGAGTTATCAATAGCCGCCTCGAGGTGGCCCTACTACCCGGGCGACTATGGGTGTTAGGTCAGGCTCAGAACCTGTTCAACGCAAAATACTCGGACCTGCTGGGCGCCCAGATGCCCGGCCGCTGGCTGATGGGCGGCGTGCGCGTAGCACTTAGCAAATAGAGCAGAAGCCCCAGAGCAGCTGGTGTTTGCTGGCATTGGCGTAGGCCAAAACCTGAGCTATAAACAAAGTGAAGCCCCCGGTTTGGAACAAATCGGGGGCTTCGCTGTATCTTTGCAGTATCAATTCTTTCTCCCAAAGGATTGTTTTTATACAGAGGCGCTGAGAGACAGGCTCGATGAAGCGTCGGCAACCATCCGCAACCGCGGGCAAGGTGCCAATTCCTGACCATATAAAAACAAGTTGCCGTGGACGCTGCCAACAACCTCCCCAATCCCATTGCCGATTTTACTGCCTCCCCCGCTGTCATGCGTTGGGCTGGCGTGGGCTGTTGTTGCTGTTGTTGTCTGGCTTAGCCTGTCCCGAATGGTTTTTCGCGGGTAGGTAGGCAGTAGCCGAGGCTTGGCGCCTCTGCATGCCAGCGTTTTTGCGGCTGCCTGTAGGCTTCCGCATCCCCACTTTCCGGGTTGCTGCTGGCTGTCGCTTTTCGGCGCGCAGCGGGCATTGTGCTTAAAGGCACTGCTTTGGCAACAACCATCTCATGTGAAAACGTAAGCCAAGCAGCCATTTCGCTAAAATCTGGGAAGGACCAACGCTGCCGACTGCCTGCTCATTAGGCCACCCCCAGTTTTCTGTATTCGTGGCCGCAGTGCAGAGCCCACTGGCCGGCCTTCTCACACCACCGTCTTATTTATTTACAACCCAAGTTTCTGATTATGTCGCTGACTCAAAAGCCCATTGGTATCTATTTCGAGCACCCCGAATGGTTTAAGCCCCTGTTTGCGGAGCTGGAACGCCGCGGGCTGCCCTATGAGAAGATTGACGCCGCCCACCACTTATTCAACCCCGCGGAAAAGGAAAGCCGCTACAGCTTAGTGGTGAACCGCATGAGCTCTTCGGCTTACCTGCGCGGCAACGGGCAGGGCATTTTTCACACCGCCGGCTTCGCCACTCACCTCGAGCGCATCGGCACGCGTATCATCAACGGCTCGGCGGCTACGGCCATCGAAACCAACAAGGCCCGCCAGCTTTCCCTGTTTGAGTCGCTGGGGCTGAAATACCCGAAGTCGTTTGTGATTAACCATGCTTCCCGGGCAGTGGACGCGGCCAAGGAGTTGCGCTTTCCTATTGTGGTGAAGGTGAACATCGGCGGCAGCGGTGCGGGCATCATTCGCTTCGATACGCCCGAGGGCCTACAGGCCGCTGTGGACGCCAACCAGATTGACCTCGGCATTGACCAGACCGCGCTGGTACAGGAATACGTGACGCCCCGCGGCGGCAACATTCACCGCGTCGAAATGCTGGACGGCAAGTTTCTCTACGCCATGAAGGTGTTCACCACCGGCGAGAGCTTCAACCTGTGCCCCGCCGAAATCTGCCAGATTCCCGAGGAGCAGTCGGCCGAATTTTGCCTGACCGAAGCGCCTAAAAAAGGCATTCAGGTGGAGGCCTTCACGCCTCCGGCCGAAGTGATTGCCGCCGTGGAAGGCATCGTGGCTGCCGCCAAAATCGACGTCGGTGGCATCGAATACCTCATCGATGACCGCACCGGCGACGTGCTGTTTTACGACATTAACGCCCTGTCAAACTTCGTGGCCGATGCCGTGAACGTGGTTGGTTTCGACCCCTACGCCCGCTTCGTCGATTACCTGGAAACGCAGCTTCCAAAAGGCGCTGAGGCAGCGGTACCAACGGAATTAGCCACTGCTTAGCTTATTATCAAACGAGGCCATTTGTCATCCTGAGCGGAGCGAAGGACCTTATCACCGAAGAACAACTCACAGTAATCAAACTGTTGCGAGCGTGATAAGGTCCTTCTCTCCGCTCAGGATGACAGACTAAATTAAGGCGTCTCGCTTAAACCGACCGTGGTACTTTAAAACATCAAACTATGAAATTCGGATATTGGATGCCCATTTTTGGGGGCTGGCTTCGCAACATTGAAGACGAGCAGATGCCCACCGACTGGAGCTACGTCAAGCAACTGGCGCAGCGCAGTGAAGCCCTCGGCTACGACCTCACGCTCATTGCCGAACTGTACCTGAACGATATCAAGGGCACTGAGGCGCCTTCGCTGGAAGCGTGGAGCACCGCTGCCGCCCTGGCCGCCGTCACGGAGCAGCTGGAAATAATGGTGGCCGTGCGGCCCACCTTCCACAACCCCGCGCTATTGGCCAAGCAGGCCGCCAACATCGACCTGATTGCCCCCGGCCGCTTGTCGCTGAACGTGGTATCGTCGTGGTGGCGCGACGAAGCCACCAAGTACGGCTTGCACTTTGAGCAGCACGACGACCGGTACGCCCGCACCCGCGAGTGGCTCGACGTGGTGACCAACGTGTGGAAGCAGGACCATTTCAGCTACGACGGCAAATACTACCAGGTAGCCGACAACATCCTGCAGCCCAAGCCCGCCAAGGCGCCGTTTCTGTATGCAGGCGGTGAGTCGGAAGCGGCCAAAGACCTCATCTCGACCCAGTGTGACGGCTACGTGATGCACGGCGACTCGCCAGAGCAAATCGGGGCGCGCATTGCCGACATGCGCCGCCGCCGCGAGCAAAAAGGCTTGCCCCCCATGAAGTTTGGCGTAGCCGGCTACACGATAGTGCGCAACAGCGAGCAGGACGTGAAAAAAGAGCTTGACCGCATCACCAATGTGAAAGCCTCGGCTGCCGGCTACGACAACTACCAGCAGTGGTTGGCCGGCACCCAGCTCGAACAGCAGGTGTCGCTGCAAGACTACTCAGTATCGAACCGTGGCTTGCGCACCGGCCTCACCGGCACACCCGCCCAAATCCAGGACCGCATCGGAGCTTTTGAAAATGTTGGCGTTGATTTTTTCCTGTTGCAGGCCAGCCCGCAGTTGGAAGAGATGGAGCGCTTTTCAGAGGCTGTGATTCAGGTGCTGGCGTAGCGTAGACGCCATCCCTACGGGGCCGTGCCCGGTAAGGATGGCGTCACTCGGGCGCTGCCGACTACCGGAACGCGTCTTTTACTTTCTCAACGGATTGGTCGAGCAGGTCGCCGCCAATGGTGACGTGGTCGGTGTCGGTGGTGTCGCTTGTGGGCAGCTGGAACTGCAGCACCTCGGCATAAGGCGCGGGACGGTTCATAACGTAGGCCGCGGTCTGTTCAGAGTACTTTTCGCGAGCCTGCTCGGCAGTCATGCGACCTGTTACAATCTCATGCATCATGTTTAAAGCCAATATATTGGCCGCTTCCATGTCGCATCGAGCCGATACTTCGCCCTTGGTGCGCTCCACAATGACGCTGCCATCGAAGCGGGCCAGCTCGGAGGCTTTTTCCGGGGGAACCTGGTAGTCGATGAAATTTTCAACAACGTCGGAGTGAGGCTGCGGGAAGTTGTGCGGCACCTCGTCGCGGTAGCAGATGGTGCGCTTCCAGGGGGCATTGTTATACCAAATCAGACGGCTGGGCAGGGCCTCGTTGGGCAAGCCATATTTTTCAATGGTTTGCTCCGCCGATTTCTTGGCCATGGCTGGCCAGCTTTCGGTGTATGACTTAACCGTTGTGGAATCGACGATGGTGTGCGTGGGCTGCTCGCCCTTCTCACCGACTGTCTGAGTCTTTACGGCGCTCATCATGCCAGTGGCGGCTGTGGCCAACCGTTCGGAGGTAGGCAAGTCACTGGGCTGCATCTGATTGGGGTTGGGCTGGTTGGTGCTCATACAGTGGAGGTTAAGTTGAAGATTATTTAACAAGTAGTTGATATACTGAGCTATAAGTACTTGTGGTTAACCCCAAAAGTTACAGAAGGCAAGTGTGGTTAAACAATTAAGTGTAGTTAAAGATGGCCATGCTGCCTGCCTCGCCCGTTGACAATTCCGCGAATTAATTCGAGCGAAAAACCAGTAACACCGCCCCAATGGCCTGCTCCTTCAGCTACCCAGGGATTCAGAAACGTGAAAGGAATGCCCGCCCTCACCAAATAAATAATCTCACAATCAAAAAAGGAATCGTCTCGGGTCTTTTACCATTACATGCTTAAAAAATCACTGGCGCTGCTTCAATTGGAAGCAGCCGAAACCGGGGCGAATAGCCTCAAAAGAAGTCTCAACGGAGTAAGCCTCATTGCCATTGGCATCGGCGTAATCATCGGGGCGGGCCTGTTTTCGCTCACGGGCATTGCGGCGGCCAACCATACGGGGCCGGCCATTACCATTTCGTTTATCGTGGCGGCCGTGGGCTGCGCCTTCTCCGCCTTGTGCTACGCCGAGTTTGCCTCGCTGGTACCCGTTTCGGGCTCGGCCTATACTTATTCCTACGCAACCATGGGCGAGCTTTTCGCCTGGATTATCGGCTGGGACCTGGTACTTGAATACTCCGTGGGCGCGGCGGCTGTGGCCATTAGCTGGTCGCAGTACCTGATTAAGTTTTTGAGCAAGTTTGATATCAATTTGCCCGCTCAGTTGGTGATGTCGCCCTTTGAGACCGCTAAGCTGGCCGATGGCAGCACCGTATCGGGCTTCGTAAACGTGCCGGCTATGGTCATTGTGCTCACCATGACGGCCATTGTGATGCGCGGTACCAAGGGCTCGGCGTGGTTTAATGCGCTGGTGGTGTTTCTGAAAGTGTCGGTGGTTCTGGTGTTCATCGGGTTGGGCTGGCAATACATCAACCCCATCAATTACCAACCTTACATTCCTACCAATACGGGCACGTTCGGCGAGTTTGGGTTGAGTGGCATTTTGCGCGGAGCCGGCGTGATTTTCTTCGTGTTTATTGGCTTCGACATCGTCGCCACCATGGCCCAGGAAACCAAGAACCCGCAGCGTAACATGCCCATTGGCATTATGGGCTCGCTGCTGATTTGCACGGTGCTGTTCGTGCTGTTCGGGCACGTGCTCACCGGCCTCGCCAACTACACCGAGTTCAAAGACAGCGCCGCGCCAGTGGCCATTGCCATCGAGAAAACGCCCTATGCCTGGCTGACGTCGGCGGTGCTGGTGGCCATTCTCATCGGCTACACCTCGGTTATTCTGGTCGATTTGTTGGGGCAGTCGCGGGTGTTTTTTGCCATGTCGAAAGACGGGCTGCTGCCACCGGTGTTCTCACGCCTGCACCCGCGCCGGAATACGCCTTTTCAGTCCATCGCGCTGCTGGGGGCCTTCATTGCCCTCTTTGCGGGCTTCGTTCCCATTGCCGTGGTGGGCGAAATGACCAGCATCGGCACGCTGCTAGCTTTTGTGATGGTGTGCCTGGGCGTGCTCATCCTGCGCCGCACCGACCCTGATGCGCCGCGCAGCTTCCGCACCCCGTGGGTGCCGGTGGTGCCAATTCTGGGCATTGTAGTGTGCCTCGTCATGATGTTCTCACTGCCCGGCGAAACTTGGCTGCGACTCATTATCTGGCTGGCCATCGGTATGGCCATTTACTACGGCTACGGCAAAAAGCACAGCAAACTGCGCCTGGCACAAGAAGCTGAAAAGCCAACGATACCCGTACCATAAGGCCGACTGCCTGGGTAAGACACAAAAAAAGAGGCGACTGAGTATTCTCAGCCGCCTCTTTTGGGTTTTAACGCTTCGACTAGCGGCCCGTTAGGCCATTGTCGTCGAGGTCAGCGTTATTGCGGCTAGTGCCGCCACGCAGATTAATGTCGGTGTCGCCGATGTGGGTTTGGCCGCCTTGCAGGCGCTCTACCTCTACGTCGGTCTTGCGCACGGTGCTGGTTACGGTTTCGTCGCGCTCGGTCACTTCTTTGCCAATGTTGACCTCGCCGACCACACGGGCTTCTTTGCCCACTACGGCGCGCTCGGCCTGTTCGACTACGCGGATTTCACCTTCTTTGAAGGCGGCAAAATCGGCTTCTGTGGCGGGACGGTTTACGTCGCGGCGCTCAATGTTCACATGCTCTTCGCGCAGGCGGATGTGCTCTTCTACAGGCCGCTCGATGATGCGGCTGCGGATGCGGGCGCCACCGGTTTGCTCCACGCGCTTGCCAACATTCAGGTTTTCTTCGATGATGGGCAGGGCCTGGGTATTACCGGTCTGGGCAGTGGCCGAGTTGGTGTTAGCATCGGCACTGTAGCCGCGGGCGCCAGTCATGCCGTAGCCTTGGCTACTGGCCTGCTCTTGCACGTCGATGGCGCCGTTGTTGTCGAGGACGTCACGGGCACGCTCGGCTTCATCGGCGGTGCTGGCGTGCACGGTCACAACGGAGCGGCCGCTGCGGGCTAAGTTGGTGTAGGCCGAGCGGGTATCGGTGTCGTTGTCGCCGCCGAACAGGTTGCTGAAGAAACGGCTGATGCCGTCTTGAGCATCGTCGGTGCCACGGCCGGTAGCATCGGCAGCGCCTTCTACAGCGGTGCCGCTGGTGTTGCGATAGTCCGAGGCGTCGCGGTTGTTGGTGCTCGTGCCGACGCTGCCCGTTAGGCGTTGGGCATTCTGGGCGTCTTGGGCAGCTACGTCAACGTTGCTGCCTACAAAGCCAGCGGACATAAGATTTTGAACCGCCTGCTGCGCTTCTGAAGCACTATTGAACAAGCCTACTACGGTTTGAGCCATGGTAGTGGGAAATGAAAATGTGGAAAGGAAGGAAAAGGGAAGGAGCTTTAGGAGGCGGGCGTGTTGGTAGCGCCCGGAGGGGGAGTGGCAATGCGCTCGGCGCTTATGGCTTCACGGCGCAGCTCTACTTGGTGCACGGTGTTGGTCGTGACCACCTGCTTGCGCACGTGCACTTCCTCCACCAGCAAAATGCGGGTTGTGACGACTACCTCTTCCCGAAACACCGGGATAATCATCGTGTCGCCTTCGTGCCGCACGGGCGGAGGCACGTCGACGTAGCGGTTTACGGGCACGTGTTCCACCGACACTTGGTCGTGCCGGGTGGGCACGTTTACGGCTTGGGTTTCTTGGTGCACGGTTTTGCGCACTACCACCTGGCCAGTTTCTACCACTTCTTTATGAATGTGGGGCACTTCCTCAATAATAGGAATGGTGCGAGGCAGGAACTCAGGTGTGGCCGATGGTTGGGAGGCAGAAGGGGAGGGGAGGAATTCGGGGTCGTTTGCAGCCATGGTAAGTAGTACGGGCAACCTCGGCAGGAGTTAATCGGCTCAAGGCTGCTAACCAAGGACTAGCGCCGGGGTTGTTGCCGCTCAGTGTCGAAGGTAAAGTCAAGCAGTGCTCGCTCACTTGTACCAACTTTTCACTGTATATCAGCGCTTTATCAATATTAAGGGCTAAGGTTGGGGGCAGCCAGGCGAAGCGGGCAACAGAGTGGCGCAGTGCTCCTAACAATGCCCGTATTTTTTAGGTATTTATTCACATATTTCCAAGTAGTCCGGTTCCTGCGCCCGAACGGAAAAAGGCCAAACCTTACTAATGCTTGCATTTCATAACATATTAATAATCATTAGTTAAGAGGGTTGTCGTGGTGAGTGCGGCGTCGGCGTCGGTTAGCTTGCTGTACTTTTCACACAGAATCGTATTGGCCTCTGTAGCTCCTTACCCCACCCACGCTGTCTATATGTATACGCTTGCTGCCCGCTGGCATCGCCTCACCGCTCCGCTTGTGCCCGATGCTGCGCCGCGCGAACTGGCATATCAGGCATTAGCCTCGGCCTATCAGGCTTCCGGGCGCCACTACCATACGCTGCAGCACATCGAAAACCTGCTGAACCGGTTGGAGCGCGCGCCGCTGCACGATGCCCCGGTGGTGCAGCTGGCCGTGTGGTTTCACGACGCAGTATACAATCCTCTCAGGTCAGACAACGAGGCCCGCAGTGCAGTTCAGGCCCGGGCTTTTTTGGCCACATCTGCCCTGGAGCCCGCCCAGCAGCAGCGCGTCGCGTTCCTTATTGAGCGCACGCACGACCACACCCTGCCCCAACCGTCCGACGATTCCGACCTGCTCTACTTTCTCGATGCAGACCTCAGCATCCTCGGAGCGTCGGAAGCCGACTACTGGGCTTATGCCCGGCAGGTGCGCCAGGAGTACCGCCTCGTGCCCGACCTGCTCTACCGTCCGGGGCGCCAGAAAATACTAGCCAAAATGCTGGCCGCGCCCGTGCTCTACCACACGCCCGCCATGCGCCAGGAACTGGACGCTGCCGCTCGCCGCAACCTACAGGCCGAGCTACACGCCTGGGAGCGGGGCGGGCTGTAGCCCGAGGCCTATTCAGCCCCCGAAAACGACCTTTTCAGCGCGTACCTTTGTTAATTCGGCAGCCGCAGTCAGCGTTGCGGAAGTTTATAAATAAGGAAGTACTCGTGAAAGTCTGCATAGCCGAAAAGCCCAGTGTGGCCCGTGAAATTGCCAACGTGCTGGGCGCCACCCGCCGCATGGACGGCTATTTTGAGGGCAACGGCTACCAAGTCACCTGGACCTTCGGCCACTTTTGCCAGCTTAAGGAGCCCGACGACTACCAGCCCGAGTGGAAGCGCTGGAGCCTGCACAACCTGCCCATGATTCCGGATACCTTCGGCATCAAGCTCATGCGGCGCGACGAAGGCGTGGTGAAGCAGTTTCATACCATCAAAAAGCTGGTCGACGAGGCCGAGGAGGTCATCAACTGCGGCGACGCCGGGCAGGAAGGGGAGGTGATTCAGCGCTGGGTACTGATGGAAGCCAAATGCCGCAAGCCCGTGAAACGTCTGTGGATTTCTTCCCTCACCGAAGAGGCCATCCGGCAGGGTTTCGCCAATCTGCGCGAGGGCAAGGAGTTCGACAAGCTATACCAGGCCGGCAAAAGCCGGGCCGTGGGAGACTGGCTGCTGGGCCTGAACGCAACCCGCCTGTTCACCCTAAAATACACCACTTATCAGGACAAGCAGCTGCTGAGCATTGGACGGGTGCAGACGCCCACGCTGGCCCTGCTGGTTGACCGTTGGCACGAAATACAGAACTTCAAGCCTGAGCCCTATTGGGTGCTGCGGACCGAATACCGGGGCACAATGTTCAGCCACATTGCCCCGCCCAAGCAGGCCAAAGAAGCCGAAGACGCGCCCGACGAAAAGACCCGGCTCCGTGCCCTTGGCTACTTCGTGACCGAGCAGGAAGCTCAAGAGGCACTTGAAGCAGTGCGGCCTGCACCGTTGATTATCACCAATGTTGAGATAAAAAAAGGGCGGGAGTCGCCGCCGCGGTTGTTCGACCTGACATCTTTACAGGTGCAGTGCAACAACCAGCTGGGGCTCTCGGCCGAGGACACCCTCAAGATTGTGCAGGGCCTCTATGAGAGGAAAGCGGTAAGCTACCCACGCGTTGATACCACCTTCCTGCCCGACGACCAGTATGCTAAAATTCCTGGCATCCTGCGTGGTATTGGCTACGACAGCCTGACCGCGCCGCTGCTGGCCACCAAAATTCCGAAGACGCCCAAGGTGTTCAACAACGCCAAGGTAACCGACCACCACGCCATCATCCCGACAGGCGCGGCCGGCCCAGGCGGAGGCATGGATAGCAGCGTATATGACATCATAGCGCGCCGCTTCATTGCCGCGTTCTACCCCGACTGCGAGGTGAGCAACACCACCGTGCTGGCCGAAGCCGCCGAGCGCCCCTTCCGGGTTCGCGGCCGCCAGATTCTCAGCCCCGGCTGGCGCGTGGTCTACGGCAACCCCGAAGAGCAGCAGGCGCCCACCCTGGCCCCCGCCCCCAACCAGAAGACCGGCGGCGAAGAGCAGGAAGACGTGGTGAGCACCGTGCTGCCCAGCTTCGTGAAGGGCGAAAGCGGCCCCCACAAGCCGCGCCTCGACAGCAAAGTCACCCAACCGCCCAAGGACTACACCGAAGCCAGTCTGCTGCGCGGCATGGAAACCGCCGGCCGCAACATCGACGACGAAGAGCTGCGCCAGGCCATGAAGGAGAACGGCATTGGGCGCCCCAGCACCCGCGCCGCCATTATCGAAACGCTGTTCAAGCGCAACTACATCCGGCGCGAGAAAAAACGCTTGCTGCCAACGCCTACTGGGGTGGAGCTGATTGGCCTAATCCGTAACCCAACGCTGAAATCGGCGGAACTCACGGGTCAATGGGAGCGCAAGCTGCGCCAGATTGAGAAGGGCGAACTGTCGTCAGAGCAGTTCTTAGCCGAACTTACCGGGCTAGTGCGCGAGATGGTGCAGGAGGTAAAAACCGACGCATCGGGCCGCGCCGTGACCTCTGGCAGTGCCGAGCAAGTGGTGGCCGCTGCCAAGGCTGCTCCCGCTGCTGCTAAAGTGGCCGGTTCCAAGGCCCCTGCGGGCATGGTGTCCGGCAAGGCCGCTACCGCTTCGGCAAGTGGGCTGGGGTACTGTCCCATGTGCCAGACCGGCCACGTGGTTCGCGGCAAAACTGCCTTTGGCTGCGCCCGCTTTCGGGAAGGCTGCACGTTCCGCCTGCCCGCCGAAGTGCACGGAAAGAGGCTGAGCGACCCGCAAGTGAAAGCCCTTCTTGCCAAAGGCCGCACGCCCATCATGAAGGGTTTTGTGGGGGCCGAAGGCCAGAAGTTCGACGCCGCCATTGGCTTGGATGCTGCTTTTCAGCCCACGCTGTTGCTCGTAGCCGACAGCAAGCCCGGTGCCACGCCCGAATCGGGTCAGATTCCGTGCCCAGTGTGCAAGCTTGGTACCATGCTCAAGGGCAAGGCCGCCTTTGGCTGCTCGCGCTTCCGTGAAGACTGTCAGTTCCGGGTCGCCTTTGAGTGGGGCGGCAAGGCCCTCACCGAAACGCAGCTCAAGCAGCTGCTGCGCCGCGGCGAAACCAGTGTCATCAAAGGGTTTATCTCGGCCAAGACCGGCAAGAAGTACGACGCGGCACTCAAGGTGGAAGAAGGCCGGGTAGTTCCCGTGTTTGGATAGGTTGCGGCGGAGAAGCTAGCGGTTGAACTGATAGTTAAGCCTTAAGCTAAGATTGTTGTGCCGGCCAAAGTCGGTAGCAAAGTAGGGTTCGAGGCTGAAGCCGGTGCGGCCGGGCAGCCGCAGCACGGCGCTCGCAAAGCCCAGGCTGGAAGTAGGCTGGTGGGGGGAGTGCGCGTAGCCCAGAAGTAGTTGGGAGCCGTTGCGGACGCCCAGGCCGGAGCCCACCCCAAAGCGGGTGGTGTAGGCGCCCATGGCGTTTTCGGCCCCATAGCAGAAGTCGGCTTGCCCGTAGAGCACAGAGGGTTTGCCCATTCGTATCATTAGCTCGGGCATGATAAGCGTGCTTTCCTTGGAGTTGTCATCATCGAAGTAGCTATAGTAACCCAGGTTACCTACGTGCAACCCAAACCGCAAATCGAGGCTGCGCCAGCCATTTTCCCGGTGAGCTTCCCGGTAAATGTGAATGTCGGCCAGCACCTTTTTCGCAGTTGAGTCCCGTTTGGTGATGATGGGTGAGGTGTTGGCCTCTGCAATGGGCTGCATGTCGATGCGCTGCTGGCCAACCCACACACCGCCGCCCCAGGTTTTGGTGCTTCCCGAAGGCTGTGCCGTTTGCATGGCAATTTCACCACCTGCGGCCTTCACCCGCTGCTGCAGGGTCAGCCGCTGGCCGCCGCTACAGCCTGAGTTGTTATTCAGAATGTATGCATCGGCTTCGTGGTAATTGCTCAAGGCACCTCCCGTTACGATTATTGAGTGCGTGACTCCGGTGCTATCCACGGTGCCACGCTCGGGAGCCGGCGCCTGCGCGGTAGTCAGCAGCACCATGCCAGCCAGGGCAAGACTCAGCGGTATGCCTGCCAGGCGCGGGCTCTGGACCCGCAGCGAGGCCAAGCCGACACTTGCTTCCGCTACCAGCACAGCCAGCAGCAGTCCCCTAACCACCAGCACCTCCGGCAAGGTGAGTGCATGGCGGCCCAGCAGCGCCGTTAGCACCAGCATGACCAGCACCACGGCAAGGTGGCGGCCCGTTCCCGGGGCTGGAGCGGCCACAGCGGGAGAAGCGCTCGGAGCAGGGCGGTATTGCTTTATGCGCCAGGCCCAGATGCCCAGCAGCAGAAGTCCTGCAGGCAGCAACACGAGTTGCAAATCCATCCACTCCACTCCGAGCAGGGTGTGGATACCACCAGCCACTGGCTCGCCAATTGGGTCCCGCCAAACAGCCTGCCCTGCCCGCCCGAGTACAAGCAGGCCAGCTTGCAGCAGCAGCCATGAGCCCACTGGCCATGGCTTGTGGCGGGTTGCCAGCAGCACTCCTCCCACGGCCGCACACAGCACGAGGGCCAGCAGCTGCGTAGGCACAACGGGTAGGCTATAAGCTGCATCCATTGAAATCAGACCAGCCTGTACCTGCGCCGCCCACGGCAGGGTATCGGCCGCGTATAGGAGGCCCCAGGCCTGGGTAGTCGGCACCCCAAAGCAGCACCCCGTGAGCACACAGCCTACGCATTGCACCACCAGCGCGCCACACAAGGGCAAGGCCAGGGCATCAAGTACTGCCCAGCTCAGGACCAGCCAGCGCCGCAGCGCCAGCACCGTGAGGGTAGCAGCTAGGCCACCGCCCAAAATGGAGCGTGCCGTGCTGGTCGGAGCATCGCTGAACAGCAGCAGACCCCACTCACTCCCCGGCTGGGTGATGAGCTTGGAACCAAGAATCAGGGCCAGGCTGCTAGCTGCTATCAGCGTAAGCCAGGGGCGCATGGGCAAGCCCCGCCGCCAGCCTTCTACCAGCAGCAGCAACACATTGGTGAGGGTAGCCAGCAGATAGAACGGCGTGTAAAAGTCGACGCCGTGTAGATGAGGGAGCAGCATGGTAAACGGTTGAGCAGGCTAAGGAAGTAATTTACCTCAAACCTAACCGCCAGCTTCCCCGCTCCACAATACGAACTTTGCCTAAATCAGACTTCAGATTCGCCCATACAGGAGAATAAGATTCTAGCATATTGATTATTATACGAGAGAATTCAGACTTCTCCGGTGCGCTGGCCTAGGGCGTAACCTTCGAGCTGCGTTCCAGTTGCGCAGGCTCTTCTACGTAGCTAACCAGGTTCTTCACCATTCCTTTAAAGATAATGCCGTGGAATGGGAGCACGGCGTACCAGTAGAGCCGCCCAGCCAGGCCGCGGGGGCGATAGGCGGCCAGCTGCTCCACCGCATGGCTGCCGTCTTCCTGGTCCACGATGCGGAACTGCAGCCAGGCCTCGCCGGGTAGCTTCATTTCGGCGTAGAGCAGCAGGCGCTGGCTGGCTTTATCAGCCACGAGAACGCGCCAGAAGTCGAGCGGGTCGCCCGCCCGCAGGTGGGTAGGGGAGCGGCGGCCCCGGCGCAGGCCCACGCCGCCCACGGCTTTGTCCAGGAGGCCGCGCAGGCGCCACAGCCAGTCGGTTTTGTACCAGCCCCGGTCGCCGCCGATGCGCCAGATATTGTCCAGCACTTCCGCCACGGGCCGCCGGAAGGGTAGGAGCTGCCGGTCGAAAAACATGCCGTTCTTCGGAATCCGGATGGCGTCCATGTAGTTCTGCCGCATGGTGCCGGAGCTCACCGCGTCGCTCCAGCTGCTTACTACTTCGTTCTGCTCGATGCGCTGAAAGGCCAGTGCCAGCGCGGCCCGGTAGTTCATGCACTCGTGCGGAACGACGGCATCAATGCTCTTGGCTGGGTCGCACACGGTGTCGTTTTTCAGGCTCTCCACCAGGCTCTGGGCTAGGGAAAAAGTCGTGCTTGTGACCAGGTACAGCCACCACGACGAAAGCCGCGGCGTGAGCACCGGCACCGTCACAATCCAGCGCTTGTAGCCCCGCTCCGCTGCCAGCCCCAGCAGCATTTCGCGGTAAGTGAGCACATCGGGCCCACCCACATCAAAAGCTTTTCCAAAGCACTCGAGCTTGTCCAAAACTGAGGTCAAGTAAAACATGATGTCGCGGATGCCAATGGGCTGGCAACGTGAGTTTAACCAATTGGGAGTCACCATCACCGGAAGCTTCTCCACAAGGTCCCGGATAATCTCAAACGAAGCCGAACCCGAGCCAATAATAATGCTGGCCCGCAGCACGGTAAGCTGAGCTGTAGTGGCTTTGCCGAGAACGGATTCTACGGCCCGCCGCGAGCGCAAGTGCACGCTCAGGCCCCGGTCGTTGGCAATGCCGGAGAGGTAGATTACCTGCCTGGCCGAGGTGGTGTTCAGGTACTGCACAAAGTTGTGGGCCGACTGCTGCTCCAGGTTGAAGAAGTTCTCGCTGTGGCCGCTCATGGAGTGCACGAGGTAGTAGGCAGCGTCGAAGTCGGTGGGCAGGTCGGCTAGGGTGGCGGGCCGGAGCAGGTCGCCGCGGGCCACCTGCACCCGCGCGTGCAGGGCTTCGGGCAGCGTGTCGGGCAGGGAGAAGCGGCGCGGGTCGCGAACAAGGCACACCACGTCGTGCCCGGCCGCGGCCAGCATTGGCAACAGGCGTTGCCCGATGTAGCCAGTGGCGCCGGTGAGAAGAATTTTCATGCCATGAGATGCTTATGCTGCAGAGTTGCTACATAACTGAACGACTTGGGGCTTTGGTTGTTCACAAAATCAAATCAATAGCGCATTCATACTTTCTGCGTCTGCTCACCATTTTTGTCTTCATGAAATACATCTTCCCATTACTCACTGCGGGCCTGCTGCTGAGCTCGGCCGCCCAGGCGCAAACCAAGCTCACCATCCCGCCGCTGAGCCCTGCCACTCACATCCGGCAGGATTTCTCCACTTCTTACATCGACCTCACGTATTCGCGCCCGTCGCTGCGGGGCCGGTCAGCCTTCGGCAAGCTGGTGCCCAATGGCACGGTGTGGCGCACGGGCGCCAACACCGTAACCAAAGTGCGCTTTGGCGAAGAAGTTAAAATTGGAGGCCAGGTGGTACCCGCCGGTGCCTACGCCCTGCTCACCATCCCCGATGCCAAGGAGTGGACATTCATCCTGAACCGCGACACGGTGCAGTGGGGCACCTACGCCTACAAGCCGGACCAGGACGTATTGCGCGTGAAAGCCAAGCCCACCAAGCTGGCCGCTCCCCAGGAAACCATGTCGCTGACCGTTGAAAATGTCAAGCCCGCCTCCGCCGACCTCGTCATCAGCTGGGACCGCACCCAGGTGGCCCTGCCCATCACCGCCGACCCCGACCGCATTGTGATGGCCCAGATTCAGGAAGCCATGAGGGGCGAAAAGAAGCCCTACATGGCCGCCGTGCAGTACTACTTCAACGCCGGCAAAGACCTAACCCCTGCCCTCGGCTGGCTCGACGAGTACATCGCCACTAACCCCACCCGCTACAACGGCTACTACTGGAAGGGCAAGCTGCTGCAGAAGCAGGGCAACAACAAAGAAGCCATTGCCGCCGCCAACAAGTCGTTGGAGCTACTGAAAGATGACAAGAACGAAGTAGCCAAGGCTGAGTACATCCGCCTGAACCAGGAGGTGCTAGCCGCCGCTGGTGGGAAGAAGTAAGTTCCGCCTAGCAGTTCCACAAAAAAGGCTCCGCTCATTTAAGAGCGGAGCCTTTTTTAATGAAAGCTTCATTACCTACTACCTCTTCTTTAATTTGGAAGGTTGTGAACGCACTTTCAAGCAGCATTCCACTTTTTTGGGCGCTTGGAAAGCAAGGGGAGCACTACCAGCACTGGCTCGGTTTCCGGCAGAGTCGATAGCCTCAAAGACAACGCTGTAATCACTCTCCAACTCAAACCGCACATTGCCTCCACACGAACTTTCTCCCACCCATACTTGGCTTTTCCAAGGTATTCGATTTGCAGGTGTTTGGTAAGCGCACCACTGGCGACCAGTAGCTTGGTGTCGAACCGTTATTTTAATGAGATAAGTAGAGGAATCACGAACGGGACATGAAAACAGGACTATATTGTAGTAGTCGTAGTTGTTCTCGTAAACTTTTTTTAGAACCTGCGGAGAACCTTTCCAAATAGGAGCTTGCCAGTCAATTGCCGTTGCTACTTTCCAACGGTAGCGGGTTAAGCCTTTTCTTTTGGCAGTAGAAGCCGGTGGCTGTTCAAAGTAATAAAACACATTTTCCTGCCCACGGCTGGCGCGTAGCTCGTACTCGTGCCCCGCCTGCAACGGGCGATTGGGCCGAAGCAGAAGCTGCCTATTTCCTTTGTCGTCCAATGCCCGGTCCAATACATGCAAGTCTACCGAGTCCTGGGCTGACCATAAGTATATCTGAACCGCCGTGCCAAATTGCCTGAGTCCTTCTTGCAGGGACCCCATGTTTCGTCAGCATAGAACAAAAAAACCTGGCGCGGTTGAATGGTTGAAGCTTCGTAGCTGGGCCACACCCGTATCCACGGCGAGGAATCACAAACAGTTGCCTTCGCTGGCAAAGCCCAGCAATGCGCTAGCAGTGAAAGAGTGACCACAACTCGCCAAAACATATGCAAGCAAAACTGAGAACGAAGTGAGTTAGGAGGGCACAGGAATTACAGCTTACCGCCCCACCACCGGCAGCACCGGCACGCTCTCGTGCCCAGCGGCATCTATCGATGCCACGCCGAAAATGAAGTTGTCCTTGCTTATTGGCAGGTCGGCGGTGGTGCCACTCATTGGGAAGCGCTGCTGCCACTGCGGGGCGCTGGTTTCGCGTACCAACACCACGTAGCTGGCCGGCTTGGCACCGGTAGCCGGGGCCTGCCAGCGCAGCTCGGTGCGGTTGGTGAGGTTGGCGGTGAGCACTTCTACCTTATCGGGAGCGGCGGGGGCCAGGGCCAGGCTGGCCATGGTAGCCAGGTTCACACCAGCGTTCCGGCGTAGGTAAGCGAAGTCTACGCCCTCGATTACGTCGCCGTAGGCGCGGCCTTTTTCGGTGCGAAGGTCTTGGTGCTGTTTGGTATAGTCCTCGTTCATCTCGGTGAAGCGGACGGCCGCAAAGCCCTGCTGGTTGAAGGGCGTATGGTCGCCGCCGCGCAGGAAGCGGTCGGGGCGGTACTCCAGCACCACCTCGTGGCCCTTGCCATAGAGCTTGGCTGTGCGCTGGGTGTAGCGGGCCAGCTGGCGGCTGATGCCATCGTTCTCGTTGCTGAGCTGCCGGCGAACCCGCGCCTGCTCAGGTGTTTCATTGGCTGGTACGCCCTCGCTGAACACCCGCAGGTGCTTGTCGTCGTTGATGACCGGGTCGAAGCCGTGCGAGTTGCCCACGATGTCGTTGTTGAGCATGGCAATCAGGTTCCAGTTTTCTTTTTTGGCCCGCGCGGCTAGGTGGCCCGAGCCGTAGAGGCCCTGCTCTTCGCCCTGCACGGCCACAAACTTGAGGGTGCAGGGGAACTTCTCGCCGGCCAGCACGCGGGCCAGCTCCATCACCAGCGCGGTGCCCGAGCCGTCGTCGTTGGCGCCGGGGGCATCGGCGGTGGCATTCATCACGTCGGTCACGCGGGAGTCGATGTGGCCGCTCACCAGGATAACGCGGGTGTCGTTGGGGTCGGTGCCGGGCAGGGTGGCCAGCACGTTAGCCATCAGCACAGGCTTGTTGATGCGGCGGCCGTCGGGCTTCACCGTGAAAGTGTCCATCTCTACAGTCATGCGGCCGCCACCGGCTTTGCTGTACTTCAGGAACTCATCGCGCACCCAATTGCGGGACGCGCCAATGCCGCGGGTGGGGTTGTCGGTTTCGCTTAGGGTGTGGCGGGTGCCAAAGGAAACGAGCTTGCGAATGTCCGCCTCCAGGTTTTTGGCCGATATCGCATCGACGAGCTTTTGAATTCTGGGGTCCGCGGGTGGGAGCAGCGGGGCGGGCTTGGTTTGGGCGAGGGCGGCAAAAGGCGCCAGGAACAAGAGCGTTGCGAGTTTCATGTTGGGAAGGTAAGCAGGCCAGAAATAGGCAAGAAAAAAAACCGTCATGCTGGGCTTGTCGAAGCATTTCTACTGCAGTACTAACTTTCATTAGTTACGCGGTAGAGACGCTTCGACAAGTCCAGCATGACGTTCGGGTTGAAAGTCCAGTCCGAGCTTTGGGGACTTATCCCTGCTTGTAAAAAGGCTCGACTGTGCGGAAGTACGGGTTTACGCCCTCCTCCGAGGACATATCCAGCAGCATCAAATCCACAAACTCATACGCATTGGTCTGGCCTTGCAGCACCGGGCCCAGCTCCTGCATGAAGCTGGGGTCGGGGCTGTTGCTTACGAAGGCCAGCAGCAAGCGCAGCACCTCGGGATTGTCAGCCAGCTGCATCTGAGCCAGGTAGGCCGACTGGATGTGGGGCTGCGTAGCGGCCCAGCCCTTAATGGCATCGGCGACGGCCGTGGGGTAGTCGGTTGGCTGGCTGAGCAGCACCTGGGCATCGCCGCCTGCAGGCGAAAGGGGGCCCGTGAGCTGGCCAGCCAGCAGAGCCGCCAGCTCGTCCTTGGGTAGGAGCTTGCCCGCTGGTGAGAAGGGGTTCAGCACGCAGTCCTGGCCTTGCACCATGCTGAAAAACGCATGGCCCGGCAGGCGCACGTAGCTCACGGGACCATTGTCGATGCCGCCATCGGTGAGGCGGGATACCGAGGAGAAAATGGGCAGCTTGCCATCCGACAAAATCTGCAGCTGAATTTCCTGGCCTTCGTTCAAGGTGACTTCGCCTTCGCCAATGCCTTCCATAGGCGCAAGAATCATGAGAATCTCTTCCTGAAGAAGCGCCTGGTAAAAGGCAGGGCGCGCATTTTCATCCGTGGCGGCCAGGAGGAGGAGCTGCTCGAGCACGTTTTCTGGCTCGAAAGGGAAGGGCGGCGGCTCGGGAATGGTATAGGCCGGCTCGACCGGAGCGGGCGGCGCTGTGTATTTGGAGCCTTGGTAGCGCGGGCCGCCGGCAGGCTTTTCGGCCGCTGGGGAAGGCGCACCGGGAGTAGCCGGAGCAGGAGTAGCCGGCTTGTCGTCGGCAGGTTTGTTTTTCAGGAAGTCGAGCAGGCCCATAATTTGATAAAATGTCGGGTGGATTGGGACTGCAATCTACGGCAGAAACCGGGTTGGGATAGGTAAAAAGCGCTTGCGCCAGCTATTCAATTGATAATGAAACAGTGCGCTGCACTAAGAAATAAGTGGCGAGCCGTGCACCATCTGCCAGGCAGCCGTTTGGCAGGTACTCCCTCCGCCATGCTGGGCATACAAAATGATGCACCGGCTACTTGCAGGCCTCCAACTGCTGCTGCACCTCACGTATGGTGCGTGGCACCGATTCGTTGCCCCAGTGGCTTTCAATGTAGTTTAACAAGTTGGTGAGCTGGGCCGGGCTAAGCGCTTTGTTGCCAGGCATGATGTGGTGGTAGCCAACGCCGTTTACTACAATAACTTCGTTCTGGCCATTGCGAAGCAGGCAGGGCAATTCAGCGCGGTGGTCGGCCAGGTAATCGGCGCCCGCCAGGGGCGGGATAAGGCGCGCCAGGCCCTGGCCCTGGTCGCCGTGGCAGCCGGAGCAGTGCTGCACATACAGCCGCTCGCCCTGGTTTTTGTTGCTGCTGAAACAGCCGGGCAACACCGTGGCCAGCGCCACGCCACCGAGTAAAAGGCGAAGTCGGGCCCGCATTATTTACCGGCAACAGCCTGCTTCCGAGAGTCGATTTCGGCCAGCAGAATGGGCAACTCGGCCAACAGGCGCTCCACTTCCTGGGCGTTGAGGCTGTCGTAAAGGCCACGGATGTGGCCCTGGTCATCCACGAGGGCAAAAGTGCCGTTGTGGGCGAATCCGCCGGGGGCATCTTTATCGGGCTCGGCCGCGGTGAAGTAGGCGCGGGCCAACTGAAACACCGTGTCTTTGGCCGTAGGCTCGCCGTGGCCGCCAGTGGTAGCAAAATGCCAGCGGTTGGCATCCGTCACGCCGAGGCGCTGGGCATAGTCCTGCAGCACCGGAATGGTGTCGTGGGCCGGGTCGATGGTGTGCGAGAGAAACGTTACCCGCTGGTCCTTCGCAAACTGGTTGTAAACCTTCAGCAGCTCGCCCTGCATTTTGGGGCAGATGCCCGGGCAGGTTGAGAAGAAAAAGTCGGCCACGTAGGCCCGGCCGGCAAAGGTTTGGTTGGTGATAACCTCTCCGTTTTGATTGGTGAGCTTGAAGGCTGGCACTTTGGCAAACACGGTGTCGGCGGGGCCGCCATCGGCGCGGGGCCGCACGTCGCGCTCGCCCAGAATGGGCAGTCGGGCCGTTTCGGAGCTAGGGCCCGTGCAGGCAGTGAAGAGAGAAGCTGCCAGCAAGGGCAGCAGGAAAAGACGTTTGAGCATGGCTTATTTAGAAGTAGCGGGTGCCACCGGGGCAGCAGCAGCCGGCAGTTGATTGATAAACAACGTAGCCGAGTCTATCGTTGCCTGAAACTGCTGGCTTACGCCCGCCAGTACTTGCTGCTGCTGCTGGAAGTAAGCCAAGCGGGTTGCGGGGGCCGCCGTGGTGTCGGGGGCGCGGTACTGGTGCATCCAGTCCATCATGGCGGCGTCGGCGGCGGCCAGGCCGCGTAGGTAGGGCCCGGCGGCCGGCGAGCGCGCCGCCGTAATCTTGCCCTTGAGCGAGTACAGCTGGTCCATTCGGGCCATCAACGAATCGTGGCGGACCAATACAGCTTTTTCAGCGACTTTGTCTGGGGAGAGCTGACGGGGCGGAGCTGCAGCTGGGCAGGCCGCCAAAGCAGGCGTCAGGGCCACCAGCGCCGTCCGTAGCGCAAATTTTAAGGGAAATTTCACGCCCCAAAGGTACGTTTGGCCAGCGCGAAGTGAAAGGCCCGGAGCCTATAGGCAATCGAAACCAGCTTAGGTGCGAGAAATCGTAGTCGCAAATCAAAAGGCCGGTTTAGCCGGTTTGGAAGGCTACTGCGTACGCTGGTAAGCACACCAATCAGTCACTCTTCTTCATTTAGCTACCTATGAAAAACCGCCAACTGGGCCGCTCTGGTCTTACTGTTTCCGCTCTCGGCCTGGGCTGCATGGGCATGTCTGACTTCTACGGCGGTCAGGACGATGCCGAAAGCACCCGCACCCTGCACCGCGCCCTGGACCTGGGCGTGACGTTCTTCGACACGGCCGACATGTACGGCCCCTTCAAAAACGAAGAGCTGCTCGGCAAAGCTTTCAAAGGCCGTCGCGAAGGCATTGTACTGGCCACTAAGTTTGGCATCGAGCGCGACCCCAACGAACCCGCCAAGCGCGGCATCAACGGCCGGCCCGAGTACGTGAAAGCCGCCTGTGAGGCGAGCCTCAAGCGCCTCGGCACCGACTACATCGACCTCTACTACCAGCACCGCGTCGACCCCAGCACGCCCATTGAAGACACGGTAGGAGCCATGGCCGACTTGGTAGCGGCCGGCAAAGTCCGCTTCCTGGGCCTGAGCGAAGCCGCGCCGGCCACCGTGCGTCGCGCCATGGCCGTGCATCCCATCGCCGCCCTCCAAACCGAATACTCGCTGTGGAGCCGCGAGCCGGAGGATGAGATTCTGCCCACCATCCGGGAGTTGGGCGTTGGGTTTGTGCCGTATTCGCCGCTGGGCCGGGGATTTCTGACGGGCCAGATTCAGAAGTTCGAAGACCTGGAAGCTGACGATTACCGCCGCCACACGCCCCGGTTTCAGGGCGAAAACTTCCAAAAGAACCTCGACTTGGTGGCTCGCATCAACGACCTCGCGCAGCAGAAGCATTGCACGGTCAGCCAGCTGGCCCTGGCCTGGGTATTGGCCCAAGGCGAGGACGTAGTGCCCATTCCGGGCACCAAGCGCGTGAAGTATCTGGAAGAAAACCTGGGCGCGCTCGAAGTAAGCCTATCGGCTAATGAGCTGGCGCAGCTGGATGAAATTGCCCCCAAAGGTGCCGCCGCTGCGGGCCTGCGCTATCCCGAAGCCATGATGGCCTCGGTGAATGGTTAAGCTGTAAAACAATAACTCCCCTCCTTTGATAAGGAGGGGAGTTGTCGTCAAGAGGGTAGCAGGTCTATCCAGCCGTCTTCGCTTACCACCACGGCCAGCACCGGGTATTTGCTGCTGTTCACGTAGCGCAAGGCGGAATTATACCGCGACCCGCGCGCCGAATCACCTTTCTCCGTGGCCAAGCCGTCGAGAATGGCGCCAATGGCGTGGCACATGCCGCTGGGCTCGATGAGCACAGCTCCGTCGATGTTGGTAACCAGGCGGAGGACCGAAGGCGTCATAATGCGCGGCACCACCCGAAAGCATTGACGCGTGAGGCGCTGGGCTTCTTTGGCCGCTCCGGTGCTGATAACCAGAATGGTACCATTGGGCTGGTTGCTGGCTTTTTGGGCCAGGTCCCAAAGAAAGTCGATGCTATCGGAGTTGAGGCTTGGAAAGACGATGCGGGCCGTGCGGGCAAAATTGTCGGCTGCTACCTGGCCCTGTGGCAGGCGGGGTGTATTGCTCACCACGCGCATGAGCACGTGGCCGGCGTGGCTCATCTCCCAGCTGTAGTGGTTGGTGAAGTGCACCGTTATCAGGGGCTCGTACTGGCCGTCGGACTCGGGCACGAGCTGGCCCAGGCCAAATACGTGCGAGGCATCCGAAATCAGGGCCGTGTGGCCCTCGCTCAGCTCCAGCAGCTTCCGGATGGAGCGATGGTCGCGCATGGGCACAGGGGTTTCCAGGGTCAGCACTGGCACAATGGCCGGGTGCAGGCGTCGGCTCACCAGCATGGTCCCGATGCCTTCGTCGCCCTCGTGGCGCAGGGCGGCGATGCCGTTGCAGGCATCGTAAAGACCGTGCGTGCCGGCCGGGGCGACGCGCAGCATTAGGCGGCGGCCCGCCGAGCGCAGCAATTCGTTGTAGTCGCGGTCGAGAACGGGCTGGTCGTTGTCGGCCGTGTCGGCTTCGCGCAGGGCCCGGTTGCAATCATGCAAAAACTCCATCACCGCCGCGTGGGGCAGGTTGGTGGGGCGGCCGGTAGTTGCCTTAGGCAGGGTATAGTACCCATCGTAGCAGTCGGCCGAGAGCTGAAGCACAACTGTCACCAGATACCCCTGCAGGCTCACGGGCACGGCGCAGAATGAGCGGCGGTTTTCGTGGCGCGAAGCGGCGATAGAATGCAGCGTTGATTCGGTAGCCCGGCACACCAGCTCGTACCAATGGTGCTTGGCAATGCGGTCGTGGTCGTTGGGGTGCAGGTGGTACACTATGCCCTGGGGCCCGGTATCCGTTTCCAACGTGGCAGCCACGCTTTTCACGTCCTTAAAATCGTGCGCGCTGTAGCGCGTCGTAGCGGGTTCAACCACTACTGCGCCGGGCTCGTCCGGCTCTTTGGAGGAGGCAAAACCGATTAAGAAAACCTCGGGCCGCAGGTTGCGGTCAAGCAAATTAAAAATACCTTCAGCAAACAGCTGAGCAGAGACGCGAAAGAGGCTTTGGTGTTCCCACATGGGCAAGTACAAGGGCGGCCGGACCCTGTTGCAGGCCCAACTTTGTTTCGAACTACGGAAAAAAGCTCGGCATAGTAGTACCGTGAAACAAAAATCATTGGTAAAGGCTTCTTCTACTCCTCATAAAGTTGTAACTTCGGGATGTCCTTGGCCGGCGTAGCCGCCTAGCCCTCACCACTGCTAACCTCGCAAGCCTATGCTCTTCGTCGACATGCTTTTTGTGATGGTGGTGGCCATCTCTTTCATCCCGATTCTTACTGGCTACTGCGCCCACAGCCGGGGCCGGTCATTCTGGCTGTGGTTTAGCTTGGGGTGGCTCTTGCCACTGGTTTCGTTCTTTCTGCTGTTCGCCCTCATCGCCCGCGACGAACTGAACCCCGGTCGCCGCCTGTTGGGTGAGGCCCGCCAGATTCTGCGGGAAGCCGAAGAAGCAGCGGCGCGCATCAAAGCCGAGAAGTAAAGGGGCAGGCACCTCTCCCTGGAGTTAAAGGACACGCCATATTACGTGGCACTGCCATGCTGAGAACCGCGCTTGGTTACACTTACGGTCGCCACTCTATTATTCCCTTGGCCGCCCATGCTCCTGTACTGAAGCAGCCCTGGAGCAAATAGCCGCCGGTGGGGGCTTCCCAGTCCAGCATCTCGCCGGCTACAAAAGTCCCTGGCCGTTGCCGCAGCATCAGGTGTTCATCCAGAGCCGTAAAGGCAATGCCGCCCGCCGTGGAAATGGCTTCGTCAAGGGGGCGCAGGCCCGTGGCTGCAATCGGCACTGCCGAGAGCAGCGCGGCTAAGGCGTCAGGGGCGAGCGTGGCCACATTAGGGTGTGCTTCCCGTAATAGAGTGGGCACCGGAGGGCTCAGGTGCAAGGCCTTGCGTAGGAAATCAGGAAGTGAAGCACCGGCCCGGCGCTGTTGGAGCTTTGCTAATAGGGCGGGGGCTGGCAGGTCGGGCTTTAGGTTGAGGTGCAAAGCGGCGGGGCCGCCACCGGCCAGTGCCGCCCGCAGCTGAGGCGTGAGGGCATACACCGGCGTACCTTCCAATCCGTACTCCGTCAGCATAATTTCGCCGCGCACGGCGGGGCCATCGTTTACGCGCAGGGCAATGTTTTTGAGGGGTGCCCGACCAATTTTTGCTTTAAAAAACGGCGACCATGCTACTTCGGCACCGCAGTTCGCGGGCGCAAAAGCCGACACCGGAACCCCAATCTCTTGCAACAAAGGCACCCAGGCGCCGTTGGAGCCCGTCTTGGCCCAGCTGGCTCCGCCCAGGGCCAGCACTGTGGCCGCGGGCTCCAGCACGAACTCGCGGCGGGCTTCCATCCCGGGTGTTTCGTCCATGAGCCTTATTCCCGTAGGGCCCGCAAATCCCAGCCAGCGGTGCCGGGTATGCAGCTCCACCCCCAACTCGCGCAGCCGGCCCAGCCAGGCGCGCAGCAAGTCGGCGGGTTTGTGTGCGGCTTCCGGAAAAATGCGCCCGCTGGTGCCCACAAAGGTGGCGATGCCCAAATCAGCGGCCCAGGCTCGGAGTTCGGCGGGCGAAAAATGACTGAGCAAGTTCGCGAAGCGCGTCGCCTCGGCGCCGTAGCGGCCGGCGAAGCGGGCCAGCTCCTCGGCGTTGCTCAGGTTGAAGCCACCGTGCCCGGCCACCAAAAACTTGCGCCCCACCGTGGGTTGCGCCTCGAATACATGCACCTTGCGCCCTGCCTCGGCGAGGCGCTGAGCAGCTAGCAGCCCGGCCGGCCCGCCGCCCACCACGGCCACAAAAGAAGAATTATCGAGGAATGCGTCAGCCACTACCAAAGGAACAAAAACTCCAAGGTACGGCCCCGGCTGCCGCCAAGGTTCGCCGATGCCTGTTCTCCGATTAGCTTTGGTACATGGGACCTTATACTATCCTCATCGGCTTGAGCCTAGCCGTGCTGCTTTCCTACCTATTCGACCTCACGGCGCGGGCTACCAAAGTGCCTTCCGTGCTGCTGTTGCTGCTGGCAGGCATCGCCCTCAGCCAAGCCAGCATCTACTTCAATATGCCCCTTGTCGTGCCTCCATTGGCGCTTCAACTGTTTGGGATTGTTGGTCTGATATTCATTGTGTTGGAAGGTTCGCTTGACTTGCGATTGACGCCCGAAAAGTGGCCGCTTGTGCGGCGCTCGTTTTTGGCAGCAGCCCTCATTATGGTGGTACAGGCCGGGGCCATCACCTGGCTGCTGCACGTGTACCTGGGCGTGGGCTGGCAAAGCGGCCTCGTGAACGCCGTGCCGCTGGCCGTGGTGAGTAGCGCAGTAGCCATCCCAAGCGTGGCCGGCCTGGGCGGCGAAAAACAGGAATTTATCATCTACGAAAGCACCTTTTCCGACATTATCGGCATCATGCTTTTCAACTTCGCCCTGCAAGACAATTTTGCTCAGGGATTGTCGGTGGTCACCTTTGGGCGCGATGTGCTGGCGGTGGGCGTGGTGGCTATTCTAAGCACCGTGCTGTTGGTATTTTTGCTGGGCCGCTTGCGTGCCCACGTCAAGTTTTTTCTCTTGTTTGCCTTTTTGGTGCTCATCTACAGCGTGGCCAAAAAGCTGCACCTATCCTCATTGGTGCTGGTGCTGGTGTTTGGCCTGGTGGTGAACAACGCCGATTTGCTAGCCCGCGGCCCGCGCATGCAACGGCTGCTGCGCCCCAAAATCCTGGCCGCCGAGCTGCAGCAACTCAAGAGCATCACGGCCGAGTCGGCGTTTCTTATTCGCACGTTCTTCTTCCTGCTCTTCGGGTTTTCCATCACTTTGTCGAACCTCGTAAGCTGGACCCTGCTATTTCAGGGAGTTCTTATTGTGGGTGTACTCACCCTCATTCGGTTCGTCTACCTAAAGTATGTGGCCCGTACCGACCTGATTCCCGAGCTGTTTATTGCGCCCAAAGGTCTTATCTCAGTGCTGCTGTTCTATAGCATCCCGGACCGGCTGTTAATTGGCGAGGTCAGCGAAAACATCCTTTTCGTGGTGATTCTCTTCACTGGCATCCTGATGATGATAGGACTGCAGTTGGCGCACCGCACCCCTGATATGCTGGAGGTCTGACTTCCCGATACAGTTATATCCGCGTCTACGTACCAGGCAGTAGCGCGAACTCGTAGTTCGCGTCCCCTCGCCATTCGCTAATCGTTCGGGTAGCGTTCTGGCACGCGAACTACAAGTTCGCGCTACTAGTCCCAACTAGAACTGCTGTGAACAACTGCATCTTACGCCTCACTTTCCAGAATGAGCTGCCGCCGGTAGCGAGCCAGAATGGCTGACTTCAGAATAAAGCCTAAGTAGCGGCCGTCCTCCTCACACACCGGGAGAGCCCAGGAGCCGGTGCGGTCCAGCAAGGAAAGCGTGTGCTCCAGGTCGTCGTTGGGCCCTACCACGGCGGGAGCAGGCTTCATGAGCTCGCTCACTTTGGTGGTGTTGTAGTGGGCATCATCGAAAAGGGCGTCGCGCACCATATCGAGGCTTACAATACCCAGCAGACGTCCACCGGCGGCCACCACTGGGAACAAGTTGCGCGAAGAGTGCCTAAATATTTCGACCAGCTCACCCAGAGTTGTAGTGGGCCGCACCGGTATGAAGTCGGTTTCCAGAAGCTTGCGCGGGTCGAGCTGGGCCAGCAGGCCCCGGTCGCGGTTGGCGTACACGTCCACGCCGCGGGCGGTGAGCTTGCGGGTGTAGACGGAGTAGGGCTCGAAGTATTTGGTGATGAGGTACGACGAACTGCTCACCAACATCAGGGGCACAAATAGGGCGTAGCCGCCCGTGATTTCGGCAATCAAGAAGATAGCGGTGAGTGGAGCGTGGATGACGCCCGCCAGCGTGCCTGCCATGCCCAGCACCACAAAGTGTACCTCGGGGATGTAGGTCAGGCCGCTCAGGTTGATGAGCCGGGCAAAGAAAAAGCCGGCCAGCGCCCCCGCAAACAGCGACGAGCCGAACATACCACCGTTGCCGCCACTGCCCACGGTGATGCTGGTGGCCACCACTTTAAGCAACATGCTGAAGATGACCAGCACCAGCAGCAGCCAGGGGTTATTGTCCTTATAAACCGAGAAGATACTGCCGTCAGTCAGGCGCTCGGCGTGGCCGGCAAGCAGCAGCTCCACGGTGTTGTAGCCCTCGCCGTAGAGGGTAGGGAAGAAGAAAATGAGAATGCCGAGTGAGGTGCCGCCCAGAAGAACCTTGCGCCAGTCGAGGCCCGGCCACCGGTCAAAAAAGCGTTCGAACCAGTGGTAGGTCCGAATCATATACACCGAGAAGAAGGCCGTGAACAGGCCCAGCAGCACGTAAAAGGGCACGGCATCGACGGGCCAGCTGGTGGTGATGAGCACGAAGGGCTGACCGACGTACAGCGCCTTGGATACCACCGTCGCGGTGGCCGAGGAAATCAGCAGCGGAATAAAATATTGCGCCGGCAGCTCCAGCAAGATGGTTTCGACGGCGAACAGCACGCCGGCAATGGGCGAATTAAAGATGGCCGCCACACCCGCCGCCGCACCGCAGCCGGTGAGCAGGCGCCGCCGCCGTCGGTCCACGTGCAGCACCCGGCCAATGTTGGAGCCCAATGCGGCCCCGGTCACGGAAATCGGGGCCTCAGTACCAGCCGAGCCCCCAAAGCTCACCGTGAGGAAGGCCGTAATCATTTGGGAATATAGCTTTGAGCGGGGTACTACGCTGTTTTCGCGGGCGGTGCTATAAATGATAGGCCCAATACCCCGGCCCAATTGCCCACCCAGCAAATACTTCGTGACCAGTACCGTGAGCGTGATGCCAATGATGGGGTAAACCGACAAGGCAAACACCCGTTGCGGCTCCGAAATGGCCCCTTGCAGCAGGTCGACCTGCGCCCGGATAGCCGTCTTGAGCAGTACCGCCGCCAAACCCGCGCCGATGCCCACCAAGATGCTCAGGAAGAGCATGTACATCCGCTCGCTGACGTGGCGCGCCCGCCATACCAGGAGGGGGCGCAACAATCGGTGGACGGCGTGATGAGGCATGGGCAATGTGGGCAGGCTAACGCATTATCAGCAACGCAAAAATCGAGCAGGCAGATGCTGGCTTATGGGATAAGCTCGGTGAACCCACCAAAATTCACGCCGAATTGGGCCAGTCTGCACGAAGCTCTATTACAATTCCATTATGTCTTCGTTCCAAAGCGTGGGCTCGGCCTCGATGAACTCATTCATCATGTCCATGCACTCCTGCAGGTCGAGGTCTACCACTTCCACACCGTGGCTTTCGAGGAAAGCCCGCGACTCGCCAAAGGTGCGCGACTCGCCCACCATCACCTTCGGTATTTTGAACTGCACGATGGTGCCGGCGCACATGTAGCAGGGCATCAGTGTGGTGTAAATCACGGTGTCGCGGTAGGTCCGCTGGCGCCCGGCGTTAGTCAGGCAGTCCATTTCGCCGTGCTTGATGGCGGAGTCTTCCTGCACGCGTTTGTTGTGCCCGCGGCCCACGATTTTGCCGTCGCGGATGAGTACCGAGCCAATGGGGATGCCGCCTTGCGACCGGCCCAGGCGGGCTTCGTCGATGGCGGCTTGCATGAATTCGTCTTTCGTGTTTTGGTCGGTCATGGGGTGGGAATTTATCTGGCGCATATGCCCCGATAGGGACAGTGCTCACACTTTTTCAAATCGTCGGTTTTGCGAATTGGCTCTGTTGGGTCCAAAATTCGCAGTGCAATTTTACTCACTAATTCCTCGGAAATCCGGACAAAATCCTCCCCCTCTGGAGTAAGAAAGCCTAAGTCCGCCGACAGCAGGCCTTTGTCCAGGTTGCGCATGGAAACAATGGCGGTGTTTTCCGTTTCGCGCTTTTCGGTGCTCGCCAGCATGAGGCGGTAGAGCCAGAGCTGCCGCACTTTGTCGGCGCTGGACGTGGCTTCCCAGAGCAGGCGCTCGGTGGCCTCGGTGGGCGTGAGCTTGCCGCGATTGCTCAGGTTAAGGTCGTTGGCTTCGACGAGGCCGGTTTTGTAGTCTACCACGCGCAGGCGGCCGTCGGGTAGCTGGTCCACCCGGTCGGCTTTGCCGAAGAGGCGCACGGCCAGCTTGCCGGAGCCAGGCACGTCTACAAACACCGTAGCGGCTAAGTCTTTCTCCAGGCTGAACAGGCGCAGCGGCAGGCCTTCGCTCTTTTCCAGCCCTTCGAGGTAGCGGGTGATGAGGCGCACCGCTACCTGGCCGTATACGTGGTTGAGGCCTTCGTCGGGGCGGGCGTGCTTTTCGGTTTCCTCCTGGCGCAGGGCCTTGCGCACTTCCTCGGGTACCTGCTTAAGCAACTCCGGAATATCGGCCGCCGTGATGGGTCGGGCCTGCTGCTCGAAGGGCATCATCAGGTTTTCCAAAGCAGCGTGCACCATGGTGCCGAAGCTGCCCGCTTCCAGGGTTTCTTCCACTGCTTCGTTTTCATGGAAGCGGGCCACTTTGGAAAAGTAAAATCGCAGGGAGCACGCCAGGAAATCGTTGAGGCGGGAAGGCGAGATGTTGCGCTCCAGTACTCCGCGTAGGGCAGCCAGCATCTCCTCGTCTTTTTCCAGAATCAGGTCGCCTTCGTAGGGGTCAACCCGGACTTCGGTATCAGGGCCAGCCACCATCACAGTTAGGTCCTCGAGGGTCAACTGCGGGTTTTGGGGCAACAGGTCGTTTTGCAGCTGAAGCAGAAACCGGCTGCGCTCGCCACTTTTAATGCCTTCGGCGCCGGGCAGCACGTGCACCAGGTCGACGCGCTGGGCGCGCTGCAACAGGCGCCAGAAGTTGTACGCTGTAATGGCCTCGGCATCGGCGTAGGTAGGCAGCTTGAACTCCTGCAGCACGTCGTAAGGAAACAGCGACTGCTGCTTCTTGGGCGCCGGCAACACACCTTCGTTGCAACTCAGGATAATGACGTGGTCAAAGTCCAGGGCCCGGGTTTCCAGCAAGCCCATCACCTGCACATCGGCCAGGGGCTCGCCGCTGAAGGGCAAGCGCGTACGGCCCATCTGCTCGTACAGAAAGCGCCGGAACGAGCGCACCGACAGGCGCTGCTCGCGGCAGTCGAAAGCCGAGTCGAGCTGCTTAATCAGGGTATAAAACAGGTACAGGTACTCAGCTTCAATGCCAGATTGCTTGTCCGAGTACACCTGCTTCAACAAGTCGATGAGCGTGTGGCAGGCGGCAATGATGTCGTCGCAGTTGTTCCAGGTCTTGAACAGGGCTTCAATAATTGGGTGGTGCGAGCCCAGTTTCAGCAGCTCGCTGGCGGGCAGCAGCACGGCGTTGAGGCGCACGATTTCGCGGCACACGTGGTCGAGCACGCCGTGATACTGGGGCTGGTCGGGCTGGCGGTCGAGCCACTGCTGGTAGCGCCGCAGGAAGGGGTGGCCCAGTAGCTTGGTCACGGCCAGGTGGTGGTAGCGGGGCACGCCGTAGCCGGTTTCGGCGCTGCCTTCCCGAATGCCCGTGAGGTGCACCTCAAACAGCAAATCGACCAGGTTGAACAGGGGCGTGGCCTGGAAGCTCAGGCCCATGGTCACGTTGTAGTCGGGCACCTCGTCGGGCGGCAGGCCGTGCAGCACCGGCAGGAGCAGGGTTTCGTCGGGCAGCACCACGGCCACCGACGAATCGGGGTACCGGCGGCGGGCTTCGGCCAAGAGCTGGCCGGCCAGCTTGCCCTGCATGCTGGGGTTGGCCACGCCCAGGTAGCGCACGTGGTGGGGCTGGCCGCGCAGCCATTCCACACCGCCGCCCATGTTTTCGCGCGGCAGATTCCAGTTCTTAAAATAGCGCCGCAGATGCTGGCCAGCCCGGTTGGGCGAGGCCTCTTCCAGATAAAACGGGTCGCCATCGAAGCGCACTTCGGCCCGACCAACCCCGATGAGCAGGCGGATAAGTTTTTCCTCGGACTTCGACAAATTGCCCAGGCCTACGAACACGTGGCGGGCTACTTCGGGCTCAGCCGGGTCCAGAATGCGCTTTTCCAGCTTTTCCACGGCCATGCGGTAGGCTAGGCCGGGGTAGGCAAGGTGGTTGGCCAGCATGCGGCGTTTCAGCTCGCGGTACACTTTTTCGAGCTGGTCCCAGAAGCTAAAGGAGTGCGCGGCGACCTTGCTTTTTTCGGGCAGGGCCTGGAGGTCCCAGCGCTCCAAGGCCTTAGCTTGGCTTAGGTATTCAAACACCTTTCGGGTGGGCGCCAGGTTTTGGTCCAGGTTAGAGAAGTCGCTCAGCAGCAGCCCTGCCCAGCCCACAAACCGGTCAAAATCGAGGCTGGTGTCAATGTTTTTAAGAATGTCGAACAGCAGCAGCTGCAAGGCAATGGGCTCCTCTACTTGCACGCCCGCCAGCTCCACCATATAGTCTTCCATGGCCGCCACGCGCGGGGCCCAGAGCGGTGAGCCGGGGGGCAGGGCCAGGGCCAACTCATTCTTAAGGTACACCACCGCGCGCCGGGTGGGCACCACTACCACAATATCAGACAGCTCATCGAGCGGCCCGGAGCCATAGCGGTCCAGCAGTTCGCGGGCAGTGCCGGCAAGAAAAGAAACGGGCGCCACCAACGGCGAATCAGTAGCAGGAACGGGGTAAGACGTGGGCAGGGCAGGCATTGAGGTAAAGATACCGGAGGAAGCGGGTTGATAGGGGGGCGAGGCTTGTATAGAACAAAATCTACCGGCGTTGCCATTCCATCCCAGCTCTTGAATCCTCCTGTTGCGCTTGCGTCGCCCTACGGGTGCTCCAGCCAGGGCTCGGTTTCAGAAGCGGTGACAAATTCCAGCAGCAGTTCCAGCAGCTCGGGCCGCGTGGGCGGGCGCGGGATGAGAAGCCCCAGCTCGTTGGGAGGCCGCAAACTGAGCAGTTTGCGCAAGTCCAGGGCCGTGGCGATGCGAAAACCCATGTTCCAGTCGGCAAAGCTGCGGTGAAGGCAGAGACCATCGGCAATCACCTGGCAATTGTAGTGACGCGGGTCGGCCACGATGCGGTTGAAATACAGGTTTCGAACGATGGCCTGCTCGCCTTCGAGCACTTCCAAAAAACGCCCGTCGGGGGTGTAAAGCATCAAGCCAGTGATGTGGTGAATCCGGTTATTAGCCCGGCATTGGGTGAGCAAGGCGGTTTGCTCCGGCTCCTCGAAAGGCACCAGCGCCTGGCTCTGAAAAATTAGTTGGTAAAGACCCATGGCGCAGCTGCCAAAACGTGAAGTAAGAGGTGTGCGGAGCCCGAAACTCCGTGCAACCCTGGGTATTGTCTATCGGAGAATGGTGCCTTTTTTTAGTAAGTTACAAAATTTATCACCCATCTAAATCTTTGCTTGGGCTAGCTGAGTCGTGCCAGTGACGCACTTGCGTGTGGTTCGTTGGGTAAGAACAAAACTGACTTTTTGAAGCGGTGTCAATGGCCTGCTTTTAAGCCAGCGCACGCCTCAGAAGAGGGCGCCAAGCGCCTCCATGCGCCGGAACCGGCCCTTTCCTCTTTCCTTTGCTCCATCACCTAACTTGCTTGCTCATGCGTTCACCCGTACTTTATTTGCTGGCGGCGGGGCTGCTGGCCACCAGCGCCCAGGCCCAAACCACGCCGCTGCCCGACACTGCCCAGGTGCCTGCTCTGCCCGCGCCTCCGCTCTGGCGCAAATCGGGTAAGACTGGGCTGGGAGTCAACGAGTCGTTGCTCAGCAGCAACTGGCGCGGCGGCGGCGTCAACACCATCGGCTTCAACGCCCTGGCCAACCTAAAGGCCAACCGTAAGCTTGGCATTCACAGCTTCGACAATGAATCGGACTTCCTTTTTGCCTTTTCCGAAACCAAAGGCTTGGGCTACCGCAAAGGCCAGGACCGTCTGTATCTCGACACGAAGTATGGCCGCGACATCAGCTCCGATTGGAACATGTTCTTGTCGCTGAACCTGCTCACGCAGTTTGCCGGTGGCTTCAAATACGACAAGGATGCCGCCGGCAACGAACGCGCCCAGCAGGTTTCCAGCTTCTTTGCGCCCGCCTTCATCACCGCTGCTTACGGTTTCGAGTACCACCCCAACCCCACGTTTCGAATACGCCTCGCGCCCTTCGCCCCGCGCCTGACGGTGGTGAACCGCGCCGAACGGTTTGTGGAGGTGCTCGGCGACACGCCCTACGGCGTAAACCCCGGCCGCACCAGCCGCTGGGAAATCCTGGCCGCTCAAATTCTGGCCGAGTACGACAAAAACCTCAGCCCCACCGTCAGCCTGAAGGCCCGCTATGTCCTCTTCGCCAATTATCGCAACCTCAATGGCAAAGAAATTGACCACCGCCTTGACCTCGGCTTAACCGCCAAAGTGGGTAAGTATGTCAACGTAGCCGTCAACGGCATCGCCCTTTATGACTTCGACCAGGATGCTGGCGTGCAGTATTCGCAGGGCCTCAACATCGGCATTGCCTACGCCTTCCAGAATTTTGTGGATGAGAAGAAGTAAGGACCGGTATTGACACTAATAACAAGACGAAAAGAAGCGCCGGAGCCTGTGGGGTCTGGCGCTTCTGTTATTTTAAGCAATTCCAGTAATGGTAGACAATTTGAAAAAGCATTTTGAGAAGTAGACTAACGGTTTCAGCTTGGTGAAGTGGAGGAAATCGAAACACAAAAGTTCAATTGAAGAACTGACGTTGAATTTCACACTAAACCCGCCATCTTACCAAACTGCTGCTAGGTGTTGTATTTATATTTATTCAGGTTTTCGTTTAATATTTTCAAAAGTTCAGCATAAGTCATTTGCATTGAGTTGGCAGAGAGATTAAAAGGCGAACCATAATTATTAACATTAAATTTCATTAACTTCTTTCTCACTCCATTTTCTTCTTTTTCAATCCAATAATTTGCATTGTCTACATCAATAATTACAAATTTTTGGCTTTGTATTTTTAGTTCAGAAAATCCGTTTATGTTTCTCCACTCAATAAACTCTGTCAGAGATTTTTTCGGATTAATATTCACTCCTTTTTTGTCGATTATTAGAATTAGTTGGTTTGCTAAAATTTGTCTAATGGCAACATATATTCCGAGACCAAAAAATAAAATGGATACAATTCCAGTAGCTTCTACAAAAAGTGGATTTCTTGCTTTGTAACCTGCAAAATCTCCAGCGTTCATAACCATATCAATTCCACCAACTACAAATAATAGTGAGCCAACTAATAATAAAAACGATTTTTTCTTATTTGAGTAAATTTCTGTTCTTTCCATTTTTCCATTTTGTATTTCGATTTTCCCCTTTTCCTTATTTTGCTTGCGTTCCGAGAGTATTACGCCTAACATCTGTATTGCCGCAACTGGCTAGTGGCGGGTGTCTCGGATGCTGCCTGCAGTTAAGAATGGTTATGGCAGTTCCTACCGCAACGCGTAAATCCGCTCAATTATCTCCACCACCTTCAATCCCTCCAGCGCATTAGTTGTCGCCGAGCTGCGCTGTTGCACGGTATCCACCACGTTTTCGATGACCTGCACGTGGTTGGCGGCCGAGCCCTGGAAGGCGCCATAATTATTGGCCGCGTTAGTGGGAGGGAGGTTGGGCAAGGAGTAGCCTTCGAGGTGGCAATATTCTACCTTGTCCATGTACTGGCCGGCTATGCGCAGGCTGCCCCGTTCTGCTACCACGGTGAGGCTGCTTTCGAGGTTGCGGTCCCACACAGCGGTGCTGTAGCTGAGGCTGCCGCTGCCGCCGCGCACCAGGTCGAAGGTGACGAGGCCGCTGTCTTCAAACTCGGTAAGGCCGGCGTGGGCAAAGTCGCGGAAACGAGCCGTGATGTTGGTGATGTCGCCGAACACCCAGTACAGCAAATCGACAAAGTGGCTGAATTGGGTGAAGAGCGTGCCGCCATCCAAGGCCTGGGTGCCTTTCCAGCTGCCGGGACGGTAGTAGCGGGCGTCGCGGTTCCAGAAGCAGTTGAGCTGCACCAGGTACACCTGGCCCAGGCGGCCTTCGTCTACCACCTGCTTAAGCCAGGCAGCCGGGGGCGAATAACGGTTTTGCATCACCCCAAACACCAGTTTGCCCGTTTGCTGGGCCGTGAGTACGATGGTCTCGGCATCGGCCTTGGTGAGGGCAATGGGTTTTTCTACCACCACGTGCAGCCCGTGGCGCAGGCCTGCTACGGCTTGTGGGGCGTGGCAACCGTTGGGAGTAGCCACGGTTAGCACATCAGCCGTCGGGCCTTGGGCCATGAATTCTTCGAGGGTAGTAAAGAAGGGAACACCGGGAAATTCGATGGCCAACTCGGGTCGCAGTTCGGCACGCACATCAATGAGTGCCACAAGGGCCGCACCGGCATGGCGGGAAATCAGCGCGGCGTGACGACGGCCTATGTGACCCACTCCGCAAATGGCGAAGCGTACTTCAGGTACAGAATTGCTCACAAGTAAGGATTAGCGCCCAAAGTAAGTGCCGAGGCACTCAATAATATAATCCTGCTGCGCCACCGTCAGCAGCGGATGAATGGGGAGCGACAGCACCGCGCCGCACAGTCGCTCGGCTACCGGAAGCTGCCCGGCTTGGTAACCCAGATAGGCATAGGCGGGCTGCGCATGCACCGGCAGCGGGTAATATACCATGGTGGGCACGCCGCAGCGCTGCAAAAAGTGCCGCAGCTCGTCGCGCCGGTTGGCTTCGGCCAGGGTGATGGTGTATTGGTGAAATACGTGGCTGCTCCGGGCGTCGCGCACCGGAATTAGTAGGTCAGACATCCCGGCTAGGGTCGCGTCGTAGCGGGCCGCCATGGTCTGGCGAGCGGCCGTAGCTGCTGGCAAGTGGTGAAGCTTGACGCGAAGCAAGGCCGCCTGCAGGGTATCGAGGCGGGAGTTAAGGCCGATGTGCTGGTGGTGGTATTTCTGGCTTTGGCCATGGTTGGCGAGTTGGCGGAGCAAGGTGGCCCGGGCGGGGTCGCGGGTGAACATGGCGCCGCCGTCGCCCATGGCGCCGAGGTTTTTAGAGGGGAAGAAGGACGTGGTGCCTACCTCGCCCACCGTGCCGGCATAAGTTGTTTCCCCGCTTCGAAACCGGAACGTTGCCCCGATGGCCTGGGCATTGTCCTCAATAAGGGCCACGCTGTGCCGGGTGGTCAGCTCCCGCAGAGCTTCTAAATCTGCGCATTGCCCAAACAAGTGCACCGCCATGATGGCGCCCGTGCGGGGAGTGATGGCGGCTTCAACTGCCGCTGTGTCGATATTGAAAGTGTCGGACCGCACATCCACCAACACGGGCCGCAGGCCCAGTAGGGCGGCGGCTTCGAGGGTGGCCACATAAGTGAAGGCGGGCAGGATGACCTCAGCCCCGGCAGGCAGCTGCAGGCTCATTAAGGCCAGCGTCAGGGCATCGGTGCCATTGGCACAGGGAATGACGTGGGCACCGCCCAAGTACGAGCCCAGCTCAGCCGCAAACTGACTCACGGCCGGGCCCTGAATAAACGCAGCTTCGTCAAATGTGTCGCACACGGCCCTGTCCAACTCCTTCTGAATAAGTGCATGCTCGGCGCGCAGGTCCAAAAGGTGAATGGGGGTGGGAGGGGCAGGCAGAATGGACACGGATGAAAAGTAAATCGGAGCGGCCCCAAAGATAGAGCGCAGCCCGCCACGGGCCAGATGCAGCCGTTTAAGGAGGTGCCCGGCCCAACCGAGGAGCCTATCAGGCAAGCGAGAGCTCGACAACCCATCGTCCGAGGGTTGCGTTTAGAGATTTATTCGAGGGGTATTTATATTTTGTAATACTTCGCGTTCATTCATTTACATTAAGCTCTCGCATCATGTTCAGAAAAAACCTCACCCTTCATTCGCTGGCCGCCATGTTGCTGCTGGGCGGCGTGGCATTTACTCAAACCGGCTGCTCGCAGGCCGAAAAACAAGAGGCTTCGGCCGACGTGGACCAAGCCTACAATGAGCTGAACACCTTTGTGTCGGAAACCGAAGCCAAAGCCGATGCGGTGGGCAACGAGGCTGAAGCTGACTACGACCGCGAAACCGCCCAGCTAAAGTCCGATTACGACGCCCGAGTAGCTGCCGTAGACCGCTACAACGACCAGTACGACGACAACCGCCGCCAGGAAATCCAGGCGCTCCGCACCCGCTACACGGCGGCTTACGACAAGCGCGAAGCCGCTTGGAGCAACCGGGCGAATAGTGCCACTGGTGCCATGACCATGGGCCAGTACTATAAGCCCAGCCAACCAGCCGCTCGACTCACCGCGGCCAATGCGCGGGCTACCTACGAAGGCTTTGTGCAAACTGTGAAGCAAAACCAGGAGCGCTACGACATCAACGACTGGCGCAACATCAATGCCGAGTGGCGGGCGCTGGACGAAGCCTACGACCGAGTGAAAGGCGATATTTCGGCTAATGACCTGGCCGAAATCCAAAAGGAAAAGCTGAAATACGCGGCTTTCAAATCCTGGGATAAAACCAAAATTCGGGGCGCGCAGGCCGGCAACGAAATAAGCGAAGAGACCCGGGAGGCGAAAGCCGAAACGGCCGACGAACGCAGTAAAGTAGGCCAAGCAGCCCGAAACACCGCCTCCGACGTGAAGCAAGCGGGTAAGAAGGTTGGCAGCGCCGTTAAGGATGTGTTCGACGGCAAGGACAATAAATAAGCCCCTTCTCTGAGTTTTAAGAACTGCAAAAAAGCCGGCCTTCACCTAATGGTGAAGGCCGGCTTTTTTGCGTTAGTATCAGGCCTGCAAATTAAATTCGGACAGGCTGCCAAGTCCTATAGCTCCTCTAAAACCCAGTACAGCTTCAGCAAATCGAAATTGCGTAAACTGGGCCGGGCCGAAAGCAAGCTCCGCCGCAGGCCAGGCGCCAGCACCTGAAGGGCCCCATGCGCGGCCCGGGCCAGCCCAAAACGCCGCAGGCGCAGGGCCGTTTGCAGCAACCGTGTTTCAGCGCCCAGCCCCTTGGTGTGGTACAGGTGGGCCAGGTTGCGCACAGCCTGCCTGCTCTTATCAAGAAATTGGTTTGCGGATTCCAGGCCGATGTGCAGCACCGGGTTGTCGAGGTGCATGATGGGCACCTGTGCCCGCGCTAGTTCCATGCCCAACTTCGTGTCTTCGTGGCCGTAGCCCGTCAAGTCTTCGTCGAAGGGGAATTGCGTGAGGATTGCCGCGTGCAGCAACACGTTGTTGATGGTAAGCTGCGCATGCGGCGCCTGCTGGCGCACGGCAGCCGGGCGGGCTTCCCGGTGGTGGCCGTAGTACCACCGCAAGTACGAAGCGGCGTGGACCGGAGGTGCCTGGGCATAGCACGTGCCCCCGATGACCAGCGGTGCGTAGTGGCGAGCGGCGGCGTAACGCGCCAAAAACTGTGCATCCGGCAGGAGGCTGTCGTTGTCGAGCAGCAGCAGCCATTCCTGGCGTTCAGAAGCTGCCGCGAGCTGGTTGCGAATAGCTGCGCGGCCCACATTGTGCGGCAACTCGTGGTAGCGTACCCCAGGCCGGCACGACAGCGACCGGTTTGCCACTCGAATTTCCTCGCGCGAGCCGTCATCAAATAAGATGATTTCCATTGGGCCCGGCCAATCGGCCCGCTGCGCAAGCAGCGCATCAACCAATTTGTTAACGTCCCAATTGAAAACCGGAATGAGGACCGAAAGCCCAGGCGTCATAGAAGGTGACCGTTAGCGATGAGCAATGCGACAAAAGTCCCGGCAAAAAAGCCGTAAGAATCTAATGCCGCTTGGACGAGTCCAGCAACTCGCCGTCCTTGCAGGTGAGCACGCGGTGGGGATACTTATCAATCAGCTGAAAATTGTGCGTGGCCATGAGAATGGCGGTGCCCGCGTTGTTGATTTCCCCAAACAGCTGCATGATGCTGTCCGAGACGTCGGGGTCGAGGTTGCCGGTGGGTTCGTCGGCCAGCAGGAGCACAGGCTCATTAAGCATGGCGCGGGCAATGACTACCCGCTGCTGCTCGCCGCCCGAAAGTCGGTGCGGCATGCGGTTGGCGGTGCCGTTGAGGCCAACTTGGGTGAGCACGTCGCTGATGCGCTGCTGCTTCTTGGCCTTGCCCTTCCAGCCCGTTGCGTTCAATACAAACATCAGGTTTTCGGCCACCGAGCGGTCGGAGAGGAGCTGGAAGTCCTGAAACACGATGCCCAGGCGGCGGCGCAGATACGGCACCTTGCTGGCCGAGAGCCGCGACAACGGAAAGCCGGCCACCGAACCGGTGCCGCTTTGCAGGGGCAGGTCCGCATACAGGGTTTTGAGCAGCGACGACTTGCCGGAGCCCGTGCGGCCCACCAGGTAGGCAAAAGCACTTTTCTCCAGCGTGAATGTCACGCCCTGCAGCACTGCCTGCTGCTCCTGCATGATGGTGGCGTCGTGTAACTCGATAACGTTTTCAATCACGGATTTCTCGGGTTTAGATAGCCAGGGGCCGGAGCTTGCCAAATTCGAGCCCCGCAATCACGGCAGCCAGCTCGGTTTCTTTGCCCTCAAGCCCATAGCGATGCAAATCCTTAAGGGGGCGGTCGGCCCGGAAGTAGGCAATAAGCACGAAGGCCTCGTCCCGGAGCTGGATGTAGTCGGGAATTTTGGCCTTGCCCTTTACTTTAATGATGTACACGGCAGCAGGGGTTAAGGGTGAGGGTTGAATGCAGAAGTAACCGGTCGGAATAAGCGCCCAGTTAAATCGGGCATCCAACCCTCAACATTCATCGTTACGAATTGACTTTCTTATGGTCGGCCAGGAACGTGGCCAGGCCTTTGTCGGTGAGCGGGTGGTTGAGCAGGCCCGTGATAACGTTGAGCGGGCAAGTCACGACATCGGCACCAATCTCGGCACATTGAATCAGGTGCGGTACGTGGCGCACGGAGGCAGCCAAGACTTCGGTGGGGTAGCCGTAGTTGCTGAAAATCTGCACGATTTGCTCAATCAGCTGCAAGCCGTCGTGGCCGATGTCGTCGAGGCGGCCTACGAAAGGAGACACGTAGGTGGCGCCGGCTTTGGCAGCCAGCAGCGCTTGGCCCGCGGTGAAAATCAGGGTGCAGTTGGTTTTGATGCCTTTGTCGGCGAAGTACTTAATGGCCTTGATGCCGTCCTTAATCATCGGCACTTTCACCACGATGTTGGGGTGGAGTTCGGCTAGCTCGTCGCCCTCGCGCACAATGCCTTCGTAATCGGTGGCAATAACTTCGGCCGACACGTCGCCGTCGACCATCTCGCAGATTTGGCGGTAGTGCGCCATTACATTATCAACGCCGCGAATGCCTTCTTTGGCCATTAGCGAGGGGTTGGTGGTTACGCCGTCGAGTACGCCCAGTTCTACGGCTTCGCGGATGTCGTTGAGGTTGGCAGTGTCAATGAAGAACTTCATATTGTAGCTATTAGCTGATGGCTATTAGCTGATAGCTGCTTCTGTGGTTAAAACCGCCAGCCAAAAAGCCCTTGGCTAACAGCTGTCAGCTAACAGCTAATGAAAAAGAATCGGCCCCAAAGCTACTCAACGTGCCGCCAAAATGCGGAAATGAGCAGCGCTGGGGCCGACAGGAAAGGGCAAAAAAAAGCAAGCCAAAATCGCACCGCTACAACCACTTACCCTTGCTACCTTCCGGTCCTGGGGGAGTTCAGCAGGAGCTGGTCGTTCTGACTTGCCGCTGCAAATGTACGCAGAAAACATGCGAAACGGCAAACTTCCTGCTTTTTTTAAGGATGGGATATACGAGTCAAAGGTTCGTACGAAGGTGGTGACGCTCGTTGAACCTAGGGCCGGCGCAGCCAAACAATGGTTGAACACCTCATGATATAACTGTATTCCCATCATTAATAAATGCCCACACCCCAATTCGAAGGTTAGCTAATATGTCCCTTCTTTATATAAGAAGGGGCGCTAACCGTTCTGCTATCGCGCTTACCTTTGCGGCATGGAACGACTTATCATTCTGGATTTCGGCTCGCAATACACGCAATTGATAGCCCGGCGCATCCGCGAGTTGCACGTGTTTTGCGAAATTCACCCCTATACCCACGCCCCGAACCTCGTTTTGACTGAGGATATTCGGGGTGTTATTCTTTCCGGCTCGCCCTGCTCGGTGCGCGAAGAAGGAGCACCCAACCCCGACCTGAGCCACCTGCTGGGCCACGTGCCCGTGCTGGGCGTGTGCTACGGCGCGCAGCTGCTGGCCCACCAGGGCGGGGGCGTAGTGACCCCCGCCACCATCCGCGAATACGGCCGCGCCCGCCTGGCTGAGCTGAACGTGGAGTCGCCGCTGCTGCACGGCATGCACGCCGGCTCGCAGGTCTGGATGTCGCACGGCGACACCATCCTGACCCTGCCTGCGGGCTACAACATTATTGCCAGCACGCCCGAAGTGGCAGTGGCAGCCTTCAAAATTGAAAGCCAGGACACCTACGGCATTCAGTTCCACCCCGAGGTGACGCACTCCTCCGAAGGCAAGCAGCTGCTCGCCAATTTCGTGGTCAACATCTGCCAATGCGCCCAAAGCTGGACGCCCGACCACTTCGTGGATTCGGCCGTGCTGGCCCTGCAGCACACCATTGGCCCCGACGACCAAGTGATTCTCGGTCTCTCAGGCGGCGTCGACTCCAGTGTGGCGGCCCTGCTGCTGCACCGCGCCATTGGCCCGCGCCTGCACGGCATCTTCGTGGACAATGGCCTGCTGCGGCAGGACGAGTTTGCCACCGTGCTCAAGGCCTACGAAGGCCTGGGCCTGAACGTGACCGGCGTAAATGCCGCGCCCGAGTTCTACGCTGCCCTCAAAGGCCTCAGCGACCCCGAAGCCAAGCGCAAGGCCATCGGTCGCACATTTATTGAAGTATTCGACCGCGAAGCGCACAAAGTGGAAGGCGCCGCGTGGCTGGCCCAGGGTACCATATACCCCGATGTGATTGAGTCGGTTTCGGTGCACGGCTCGTCGGTCACCATTAAAAGCCACCACAACGTGGGTGGCTTGCCAGAGTTGATGAAGCTCAAAGTGGTGGAGCCGTTGCGTATGCTCTTCAAAGACGAAGTGCGCGAAGTGGGTGCCGCCCTGGGCCTTCCGGGTGAGATTTTGAACCGCCACCCATTCCCTGGTCCCGGCCTCGGCATTCGCATTCTCGGCGACATCACACCCGAGAAAGTGGACCTGCTGCAGCGCGCCGACGGCGTGTTCATCAATCTGCTGAAAGAGCACGGCCTGTATTCCCAGGTATGGCAGGCAGGCGCCATGCTGCTGCCCGTGCAAAGTGTGGGCGTGATGGGCGACGAGCGCACCTATGAGCGGGTCGTTGCCCTGCGCGCCGTAACCAGCGTGGATGGCATGACGGCCGACTGGGCTCACTTGCCTTATGAGTTCTTGGCCGAGGTTTCGAATAAAATCATCAACCAAGTGCGGGGCATCAACCGCGTGGTGTACGATATTTCTTCGAAACCACCGGCTACCATTGAATGGGAGTAGCTTTTTGTTTTTCAAATGGCTAACCGCCTGTCATGCTGAGCCTGCGAAGCATCTTCTCACGCCTTAACGATTCGTTCAGCAAGGATAAGATGCTTCGCAGGCTCAGCATGACAGGCGTTTTCAATCATAGCTTTTAGGTCTCAAATGCGCTTTCACTGCCTGCAGCACATGCCCGATGAAGGGCCCGGTCACATCGCCGATTGGCTGGCGGCGCATGCGCACTCCCTCACGTTTACCCGTCTTTTCGAGCCTAGCCCAGTTTTTCCTGAGCTTGGCGAGTTCGACGGTTTGCTGATTCTGGGCGGGGCCATGAGTGTGCACGATGAGGAAGGATGTACTTGGCTAGTGCCCGAAAAAGCTTTCATAAACGAGGTACTGCGGGCCGGTAAAATCACGCTTGCAATTTGCCTGGGCGCGCAGCTGGTTGCGCTGGCCCTGGGCGCCGAGGTGCGGCCGAACCACGAGCCGGAGATTGGCTTCTGGACGGTGCGATTTTCAGGCAAGTCGCTGGAGCACCCACTGCTGCGGGGGTGGCCCGAAAAAGCGGCCGTGCTAGACTGGCACCGCGATACATTTACGGTGCCACCGGGAGCCATGCGGGTGGGCATGTCGGCTGGTTGCGCCACGCAGGGGTTTGTGTGGGGCGACGGTATCATTGGCTTGCAGTTTCATCCCGAATTCACGGTGGAAATGGTGGAGAAACTCATGCATTTTGAAAACCACGAAACTGCCGAAGAACAGGAGTTCGTGCAAACCGCCGAGCAGATTCGAAGCAAGGTAAAATCGGTGTGGAAGGGCCGCAAGCTGCTCGAATCGTTGCTGGCGAACATGGTGGCGCTGCACGAAGGAGAGTTACTTGTGTGAGCCCAGGCTTGCCGGAATCTCACCCCTGCGAATTCAGCACGCACTAAAACCCTTTCGGCAACTCAATCCCCTTGATTGTCTTGTATAAACTCAGGGCATTCTGGTCGGTCATGCCCGCCACGAAGTCAGTAAGGAGAAGAATTTTCTCGTAGACTGATACGCCGGCCTGATGCCCTTCGGCGCGAAATTGGTCGGGCAGCAGGAGCAGCAGTTTGCGGCTGCGGTGGCCTTGGCTTTGGTCGAAAATGGCACAGAGGAAGGCATCGAGCAGCCCGCCCAACACTTCGAAGCCCGCGGCTTCGATTTCGAGCACGGGGCGGCTGCGGTACAGCTTTTCGATGCTGAGGCGCTGCACCTCCTGTAGGTCGGTCCAGCAGGAAAGCTCCTTGATTAGGGGTGAATCGTATTCGCCGCGCAGGATGGCGGGAGCATGCTGCGCAAAGAGCGTCGCGATTTCGGCTACAAGGTTGCCAATAAGACGGGCGCGAATGTAGCCGAGCTCCTCGCGCCAGTCGTGCCACTGCACACTGCCCACACGGCCGGCAGGGTCGTTGAGCATCTTTTTGAGCAGGCCCAACCCGGCCTGTGGTTCTATCAGGCCCAGCTTCAGGCCGTCTTCAAAGTCGATGATGCGGTAGCACAGGTCGTCGGCAGCTTCTACCAAAAAGGCCAGCGGATGGCGGTGCGTGAAGCCCAGCGCGGGGTCGCCTTTGGGGAGCAGGCCCAGCTCGGCTGCCAAGTGCTGAAAGCGGGGGCTCTCGGTTTGGAAATGGCCGTACTTTTTCTCGGAGGCGCCGCCAAGCTTGGCCTCATTGGGCACAATGCTGGGCTTAGGATATTTGGTGAAGGCGCCCAGCGTGGCGTAAGTGAGGCCCAGGCCGGCGGTGCCGGTGCTATGGGCCGCGTAGGTGTGCGTGAGGATGCGAAACCCCGCCGCATTGCCTTCAAAATGCTGCAGGTCGGCAGCTTGGGCTGCGCTAAGTTTCTCCAGGTACGGCGCGGCGGCCGCACTGGCAAAGTAGCTGCTGATGGCATCCTCGCCGGAGTGGCCAAAGGGCGGGTTCCCGATGTCGTGGGCCAGGCAGGCAGCGGCTACAATGTCGCCGCAGTCCTGGTCGAGGTTGGGAAGGAGGTGGGCCAGGGCCTCGTCGTCTTCCAGCAAGTGCCGGGCGGCGAGGCGGCCCAGGGAGCGGCCCACTACGGCGGTTTCGAGTGAGTGAGTGAGGCGGGTATGCACAAAATCGGTTTCGGGCAGGGGCATCACCTGGGTTTTGCGCTGCAGGCGTCGGAAGGCGGAGCTGAACACCACCCGGTCGTAGTCCTGCACGAAGGCCCCGCGAACGGGCGTAGCACTGGGCGGGGGCAGAAGCTGGTTGGGAAAGCGGCGTTGCGAAAGCAGGCGCGGCCAGTGCATGGACTTTTCCACAGAGAAGGTGATTGAACGGGTGGAGACGAAAAGAAGCAAGTGGGTGAGGGCGAATTGCTGGGCCGCCTTGCCCACTTGTTCTTACTCGGCTAGCTTTTTATCCAGTAACCGGAAGGGGTTGGCGTGGTTAAGGTTGAAGACAAAGCGGATGCGGTCGGTGAAGTCTTTGCGGCTATTGGGGAAGCCGTTGTTGTACTGCGAGCCGGCCACGGGGAGGTAGAGCTCAAAGAATTTGCGCAGAACCGGCACTACCAAGCCTGCGTCGTAAAAAAGGCGCTGCGAGGACGTGCTATTGACAGCCTGGCGTTCGGCAGTGGCACCGAAATCGGCGAATACGGCGAGGCCCGTGATGGGCAAATCGGCCTGCAGGTTTAGGGTGCTGAGCCATTCGGTGCTGAAGGCCGGCACAAAAGCTTTGAAGGCGCCATCACGGTTGTCGGTCTGGTGCTCCTGGGCAGCGAGGGAGCGGGAAATCTGCTGGCGGTCGAGGAAGGCCGTCTGGCGGCGGTAATCGGGGCTGCCGCTGAGGCCGAGTACGAACTGGCTATTGCTGGTTTGGGTCAAAAAACGGCCACCAAACAGGCGCACGTTTACTCGCTTTTTTGGGGCGTAAAACTGTTCGTAAGTAGCCTGAGCGCGAAGCAGCAGGGCCGAGCTATTCTTCAACTCGCCGCTGGGCTGCTTATCGAAGTTGTTTGCCTCGACGTGGGCCGTCCAGTTGTGCAGGGCGTTGCCGCCGCGTACCCCGTATTCGGCGGTGAGTGCGTTGGTCAGGCCCTCGTCCTGGTCGTCGACGGAGGTGAGGGCGAATTTTACTTCGTGCTGGGGCTGGTCGTAGGCCGAGTGCGGCAGCACCAACGTCACGCTGGGCTCCAGTTTCAGGTAGCGCTCAAAGCGCTGCAGCAGCAGGCCCGTGACCACCTGGCGCGTGTAGCGGGCAGGCAGCACGCTCAGTTTAAGGGAGGCAATGCCGTTCAGTTCGTTGCGGTTGAAGCTGTACATGGGCATGGCCAAGTACTGCACTTTTTTGGGCGTAAGCGGATTGTTGTAAAAGGCTGCGCCAAGCATGAATTTATCCGACGTATTGGCCCCGATGACGGGCAGCCAGCTAATGGCCGACCGGTCCCAGCGCTCGACGCTGGCTACGGGCTGCAGCCGCACTGGCTCCCAGCGGTGGAAGTTGCCGCCCCCGAGCGCCAGCCGGTCGTCGCGGCGGTTGAGCTGAGGCGTCAGGTACTCGGCGTCGACAACCACGGCGGCCACGTTTTCGAGGCGAAAATTGAGCTGGCTTTCGGCATCGTCCTCGGGGTTGCCTATGGGCGGAGTCCACAGCGTTTCCAGCACCTTGCCCTGGGCATCAACCGTCGACACGGGCACGGCCCAGAGCACCGGTGACTCGGTGCGCACCAGCACCTTCACCTGGTCGCCAATCTGCTGGAGGGCGAAAATATCGGCGTTGTATTCGCGGGTGTTGGTGAGCATCTCCCCAAAAAACCAGTCAAGCTTCTGCCCCGTGCTTTCCTCAAAAGTGGTTTCTATATCCTCCGGGTAGGGGTGCTTGAATTGCCACTTGGTGTAGTAGGCCCGCATGGCGTTGTCGAACTTCTCCTGGCCCAGGTAGCCCGCCAAGTATTTGAACAGCGCGGCGGTTTTGAAATACACAATTACGCCGTAGTTCAGCTGGCCGTACTCGGCCGAGGTAGGGCCCTGCACCGGCTGGTCCAGCCCGCGGCTGGCCATCACCTGGTAGGGTACCTGGTTGAGGGCATTGCCGGGTAGGTTTTCCACGCCCAGGGCCTTGGCTGCGGCCGGGCTCTTGTAGATGTCTTTCAGCAAGCCACCCTGGGGGTCGTCGCGTCCTTCCACTCGCAGCTGCAGGTAGCTGTTCAGGCCCTCATCCATCCAGGGAAAATCCCGCTCGTTGCTGCCCAGAATGCCGTAAAACCAGTTGTGGCCCACTTCGTGGATGATGGCCTCGGGCTGGGTCACGGTCACCATGGGGTACTCCATGCCGGAGCCGGCACTCAGAGCGCCGTCGACGGCGGTGGCCGAGGAATAGGGGTACTCGCCCACCCACTGCGAGTAGTAAGTAAGGGCATCGTTGACGTCCTGCAAGCCTTTAACCCACTTCTCGGCTGCGTTGTTGGTAAACAGCACCCAAGAGGTCACCGTGCGGCCCGACGGCAGCGTCACGCCACTTTTCAGAACATTGTAGCGCTTGTCAGCAAACCACGCAAAATCGTGTATCCGGTCCTGCTTGTAGCGCAGGGTTTTGGTGGTGGCGTCGGAAGCTGGGAAGGCCAGGTCGTTGCCGAAATCCTTGCCTGTGGTTTTGAGCGCCGCGGCAGCAGCTAGGCCGTCCATGCGGGCACGCTCGTCGGGGTTCTGCAGCTCGCCGGTGGCCCCCACGGTGTAGTTGGTAGGCAGCGTGATGCTCACGTCGAACGAGCCGAACTCCGAGTAAAACTCGCCCTGGTTGAGGTAGGGCATGGGGTGCCAGCCACGCCGGTCATACACCGCCGGCTTGGGGTACCACTGCGTAATCTGGTAGCTCTGCCCCACGTGCCCAAGTCGAGAAAACGAAGCCGGCAGCTTCACCCGAAACGGCGTGCTGATGGTGGCGCTGGCCCCCGGCGCCAGCTTTTGCGGCAGCACCAGCTTGGCAATGTCCGGATTTAGCGGGTCGAATTCAAGCTTGGCCACCTGGCCGTTTACCTTGAAGTCGAGGCCGTCAATAAAGCCCCGGTCGGCGGCTTTGGCAAATTGAAACTTGCGGTCTCCGTTGCGCAGCTGCTGCTTTGCGAAAGCGGTGGTGTTGTCCTTGTAGGCGTTGGGCCAGAGGTGAAACCAGATGAAGGAAAGTGCGGCCGGGGAGTTGTTGACGTAGGTCAGCTCCTCGCGCCCCGTGAGCTCATGGGCTTTGTCATCGAGCGTGACGTCGATGGAATAATTAACTTCCTGCTGAAAGTAGGGGGCGGCAGATGGACGAGGCGGGCGGGCGGGGCGGGCCGTTTTGGTCGCGCGCGCTGGTTTGGCCTTTTTGGTGGGCTGGGCCAGGGCCAAGCCCGGCAGCAGAGCCAGCAGGCCCAGGAGAGTACGTTTGTTCATGAGGAAACTGGTGAGCCGGTAGTAGAGCCCGCGCCCAAAGGACGAAGCTACGGCATGCCTACGAACCAACTCGCCATACCAAATCCGGGCTCTGGCTTTGACCTACTTTGGTCTTGCCCCAATTAGCTTATTGCAATGCATCAGCCGCAAACCATGAAACGTCCCCCTTTCGAAATTTACCCGATGTTGTCAGACAATACCATTTTGCTGCGCCCAATCGCGCCGCACGAGGTTTCGCAGCTTATCGACATCTCCTTTTACGATGCCCAGCAGGCCACAACTATGGACCAGGCAGCGGCCATGTTGGCGCGGATAAACGAAGATTACCGCGCCGGAAACACCCTTCATTGGGGAATTGAGGACAGACTCACCCATCAACTCGTCGGCACGTGCGGTTACTACCGCGGGTTTGAGACGGGTCGGGGCGAATTGGGCTGCGTGCTGCTGGAGCAGTTTCGCGGCTACGGTTATATGGCAAAAGCCCTCAAACTGGCAGTTGACTTCGGCAGGAATGAAATGGAATTATTGGCGATTGTAGCCATAACTACCAGGCAGAACCGCCCGGCAGTGCGACTTCTGGAAGGCCTTGCTTTTCGTGAAGTAGCAGAGCTGCCAGACGGATACGTGGAATACGCCTACCCATTTTAGAATGAAAAATAACGTGACTGGTGCGTGCCTAGCGGGACTCTTCCTCATACGTGCGCCCCAGTAGCCGCACCGTCCCGTACCCAATCAATAGAAACACGCCAAACACCATGGTTACGCCCCAAGTGCGCGGGTGGTTAAGCGGGTTCACCAGCCGGTTGAGGATGTCGTAGAATAGCGTGAGCGGATTGGCCAGTACGTCCCAGGAATTGAAACGCAGGTAGCGGCCCAGGTAGATGCCGAAGCTACTGAGCAGCAGCGCTACGGTCACAAACACCCAGCCCACCCAGGTGCTAAGCCGCCGTTGCACCAGCGCGTGCATGTCGAGCAAGGAAGCATAGGCCAGCATCAGCCCATTCCAGGAGCAGCTCAGAATCAGGGCCAAGTCGTACCAGTAAGGCACGCCCTGCCGGGGCTCAAGGTGAAACAGGTCGGTGACTATGTAGGGCGCGTTGGGGAAAAACAACAGCCATGCTGCACCCACCAGCAACAGCAAAAAGGCGCGGGGCGGCTTGGCCGCCAGGGTCAGGGCCGCGCTCAGGCAAAAGGGGATTGCCGCCAGAAACAGATTCCAGAGCAGGAAGATGAATTGCAGCCGCCCCGTAAGCAGCACCCGGCCCCCAATCAGCACAAAGCTCAGGCCCAGCGAAAGCGCCAGCACAAAATAGAGCGGCAAGCGGCGGCGCAGGGCTTCAGAGGAGATGGGCATGAGCGCTAAGATAACGGGAATGCGAAAGCGCGCCGCTATCTCTACAGCGTACCGCCCAGGCTGAACACCCGGCCGGCCTGCACCTGCCCGTATTTGGCTTGCAGCTCAGCCAGTTTCAGGCGGGCATTCACCAATGAAGCTTCGCGGGAGTTGAGCAAAAACACGGTGCTCTCGCCATTTTCGAAGCGGATTTGCTCGCCGTCGCGCAGGCGTTGATAGTTCTCCACGGCCTGCGCTTGCATACGCAGCTGCTCCACCAGGGCCTGCCATTCGTTGGCGTTCATCTGCACGGCGGTTTGGATGGTGCGGGCATCCTGCTCGAGGCCAAGTTCGGCTTCGCGTATTTTCAGGGCGTTGACTTGGAGCTTGCCGCGCTCCTGGCGCAGAAACAATGGCTGGGCAAAGCTGAAGCCCACCTTGTAGTTGTTGGCGAGGTAGCCGCCGTCGTAGTTCGAGGGCGGGCGGCTCTCGAGTGAGAAGGGCTGGCCGCCGTGCAGCAAGTTGGCGTCGAGCGAGAGCTTAGGCAACAGCTTGTTGCGCGCCAACCGCCGCTCAATGCCCAGGCCCTGGAGCTTGGCGCGGGTTTTTAGCAGGTCGGGGTGAAACTGCTGGGCCTGCCCTAGGTTCTGCTGGAGGGAGTCGCGGGGGTAGTCGCGCCAGGTAAGGGGCGGGGGCAGCAACTGCGGCCGAGCCGTAGCGGGCAGCTCGCGGGGCTGGCTGTTCTGGTCCCACAAGTAGTTGGATACCATCAGGGTGGCGTTTTGCCACTGGCCCAAGGCCTGTATCAGCTGGGCTTCGCGGTTCTGAAGCTCGGTGAGGGCTTCTACCGAATCGATGGCTGCGAGGTCGCCCAGGCGCACCCGCTCCCGGGTGGCCCGGAAACGTACCAGACCTAGGTCACGGTTGTTGCGCAGCAGCTCGTAGCGCTGGTAGCTCAGGCTCCATTCCCAGTAGTCTTTGGTAGCTGTCAGTATAAGCTTGTTGAGGGCGGCGCGGCGCTCGGCTTCGGCCAGGCCCACCATGGCCTGGGCCTGGCGCAGGGCAGCGCGGCGCTCGTCTATGAGCAGGCCCTGGCCCAGCGGCACAGATACCCCCACGTAGCTCAGGCCGGCCGGCGACGTAAATTCCTGGGGGTTGACGTAGGTGCCCACGCCCCGCTCGTAGCCGGCGCGCAAGTCGATGCCGCCCAGCCATATCGGCACGCGTAAGGAATTGTCCCAGTCGTAGAAATACGACTTGCCGCCAAATTCCTTGCCGTAAAACTTGCTCTCCGCTCGGGGGTCAAAAGCGCCCCGGGCCTGGCGCACTTCCTGTTGCGCCCGCTCGGGAAGGATGCCTGCCTGCCGCGCCACGGGGTGGCGTTCGGTTACATAGCGGTAAAAATCGTCCAGGCTAAAAACAGCCGATTCTCCCGCTGCTGGGCTGGTTTGTGCGCACAAGGGCCCGGCCAGCGCCAACACAATGGCTGCGGGTCGAAGCACGCTTTTGAGGACCTGATTCAGCTTACTCACGGGTGGTTTAATTCAGTATTTAAAAGGTGTTCCGCATGGCGGGCAGGGAAAGCCGTCGGGGTTTAAAGCTGTTTTTCAGCCCTTTTTATCCATGCGGAAACAGATGTTCTACTCTTCGCTGCCGCCGCCTTTGTCGGCTTTCTTTTCTTTGCCGCCGGCCTTGCCACCGCCTTTGTTTTCGGGCTCGGGTTCGCCAACGAAGTCGGGCGGGAAGCCGTTGAGTTGCCGCCACAGCTCGTACCAAATAGGCACGTCATCAAGCAGGGCCCAGCCGTACACGCCCGAGCCCACGCGCAGGGGCTTGGGCCAGGCTTCCTGGGTGCTGTCGGGGATTACCAGGATGCGGTATTGCCCCTGCGAGTCTATGTTGTCGATGACGGCCACCGTGCCGCCAAAGGTACCGAAGCTGGTGCCGGGCCAGCCCGTGAACACCAGCGCCGGCCAGCCGTCGAACTGCAGTCGCACGTGCCGGCCCACGCGCAGCAAGGGAATGTCCATGGGCTTCACGTAGAGCTCTGCCGCCAGCTGGGGGGAAGAGGGCATCATGGTCACGATGTCTTCGCCTTCTTTTACAATCTCGCCCTGACCTTCCTTCAGAGCGCGCACCACGTAGCCGTCCTGCGGCGCCTGAATGAAGTAGTAGCCCGCCCGAATGCTGAGGTTGGCCAGCTCGTTGCGCATCTTGGCAATCTGACCTTCGGTGTCGAACTGATAGGACGTAGCCGAGCGGCGGTCCGACTCGCTCTTCGAAATTTTATCAGTGTATTCGGCCTGCAGCGACTGCAGCTCGATGATGGCATTGGTCAGCTCCTGCCGCGAGATGCTGAGCTTGTTTTGCACGTCCTGCACCTTGGCCTGGCTTTCCTGGAATTTCAGGCGGCGCGCCTCCAACTCGGTGAGCGATTTCAGGCCCTGACGGTAGAGGTTTTCCTGGGCTTCCTGCTGGCGGGTGGCAATGGCAAAGTCGGCGCGTTGGGCCAGCACTTGGGCCGAGTCGGAGCGCACCTTCAGGCGGGCTTGCGACACCTTGTTGCGGGCCTTGCTCAAGCTGAACTGCAGTCCCTGGCGCAAGGCGGTTTGCTGCCCACCCAGGGCCTCGGTTTTGGCTGCGTTTTCGCGCAGCGAAGCAATCTTGGCTTCGAGCTGCTCGCGGGTACGCTGCAGCAATTCAGGGTCGAAGTATTTCTCCTTGATTTCAGTGATTTGCACCAGCGTGTCGCCCTGTTTCACCAACTGGCCCTCGCGTACGTACCATTTTTGAATGCGGCCGCCAATGGTGCTAGGCACGGTCTGGGGCCGGTCTTGCGGGCGCAGGGTGGTGAGGCGGCCCTGCGAGCGGATGTTCTGCGTCCAGGGCAAGAAGCCCGCCACAAACACCAGCAGCCCGAGCGTGGCGCCCCAGCGCGCCAAGGTGCGTCCGGCTTTGGGCGTTTGCACCATCCGCAGGGAGCGAAAGCGCCGGCTCTGCGGGTGGGTGTCAGTATGATGGTTTTCGACGAAAGGCATTCGAAAGGATTAAATTTTGACTGTGGAAGGGTGGCTGGTTCGTGCTGAGGTTGAACGGGTTAAGGAAAGGGATTGGTTGCGAAAATCAGCCAATACTTGCCTTGTTTTCGTTCTGCGCCGACTCTCTGCCCCTAAACTGAATTGGAAATGACGCGGCCACTCTCGAGGCGCAGGGTGTTGGGCAGGCGCTTGAGCACGGCTTCGTCGCCGGTGGCCAGAATAATGGTCCAGTTGTGCACCGGGTCGAGGAGGCGGTCCAGTATCTGGTAGCGCTCGGCGGGCGAAATGGCGGGCAACAAGCCATCGAGCAGCAACAGTTGCGGGTTGTAGATAAGGGCACGGGCCAGTATCAGCTTCTGGCGGGTGCTGTCGGGCAGGGGCGAGGCAGGGCCCACCTCGGTCGCTAGGCCCTGCGGCAGGGCATAAAGTTCGTCGCGCAGGTTCACCAAGGCCAGGGCCGGGGCCACGTCTTCAGCATGCAGGCGCTCCTGGTCCAGCGTAAGGTTATCGAGCACCGAGCCGCTGAACAGCTCCTGGCCAGGCAGCGTGTCGGCTATCAGCCGAGCCAGGCGCTCGGGCGCGATGTCGCGCAAGGCCGTGCCGTTGTAGGCAATCACGCCGGTGTAGCCGTCGAGCTGGGCGGCTAGCAAGCGCAGCAGGCTGGTTTTTCCCGAACCATCGGGACCCGCCAGGCCCAAGTGCTGGCCCGGCTCCAAACGCAGGTTGAGGCCATTGAGCGCGGCCCGGCCGCCGTTGGGGTAGTGGTAGTTCAGCTGCCGCAACTCCACAGAGGCAGCCTTCTTGGGTTCTTTGCTGTCGGAAGTATCAGCACGCTCTTCCGCTTCCGATTCGGCGTTGAGCGGCAAATCGAGTAGGTGACCAATTTTGTCGACCGAGGTGAGGGCGTCGTACACCACGTCCAGCTTTACCAGCAGCTTCTCCACGGCATTCAGCACCAGGATGATTACAATCTCAGCTGCCACAAACTGGCCAATGTTAATCTGCTTGTTGATAAGCAACACAGCGCCCACAATCAGGAGCGAAGCCGTTACCAGCACCTTAAAGGCGACGAAGCCAAAGTACTGCGTCAGCAGCACTTGGAAATGAGCCTTGCGGGCGGTGAGGTAGCCGGTCACCAGATCGTCGGTGCGGTTGTGCACCAAGCCCCGGCGCGGCGCCAGCCGAAACGTGCCCTGCGAGCGCGCTACGTCTTCAAGCCAGGCCACTACTTTGTATTTGTACTTTGATTCAGTAAGGCTGGTGTCCAGGCCATTGGGGCCGGTAAGGCGCAACAAGAGGACCAGGATAAAAATCAGGGCCAGGCCGAAGGCGATGAAAATAGGATGGTAGAAGGACAGCAGAATCAGGCCCAGCAAAATCTGAAGGCCAGCCGCCGAAAAATCGACCAGCAGAATGACAAGGCCTTTTTGCAGGGTTGGCAGGTCGAGCATTCGGTTCACCTGCTCGGGCAGGTAAGTTCCGTCCATGGCCTCGGTGCGCACCCGCGGCAGACGCAGGGCCAGCTCCAGGGACACGCGCGCGAACAGCCGCTGCTGGATGAATTCGACCAGGTAGAGCTGCATAATCTGCAAGCCACCCACCAGCAGCGTGCCCACCACAATGAAGCCAATCAGGACGATGAGGGAGGTGCTGAGCGCGCCGCTGGTCACAAAGCCAATCACCGACTGCACGCCCAACGGCAGCGACAGGTTGATGACGCCGGCCAGCGCGGCGTATACATAGAGGTAGGTAATATCGCGCCGCTCAGCGCCCAACAGCCGGAGTAGCCGTCGGACGGGCGTCAGGTGAGGGACGTTGGTATCGGAGGTAGTTGCCATGAAGTAAAAAGGAGGGGCGAAAGAAAAAAGCTAGGCAGTCGGGCGCAGCTAGGCCAGCGCAGAAAATGCCAGGTGTTCGATAAACCGGAGAATTTGGAGTTCCGCCGACCCGGGCGCATCGGCCATGGAGGGGAGGTGCTGGGCGAAGAATAGCTGCTTGCGAGCGGTTTCGAGCAGGGTGCTCACCAAGGCGTGCGGGAACGGGTAGGAGGGGTTGATTTCCTCCACCATGACTACAAGGTCGGCTGCCAGTTGTTTGTACTCCTGAAACAAACCCTCGCGATTATCGGCGTCTACTTCTTTGGTGAGGTAAGATTTGCTAGCCTCCGCCACCACTATGCGGTAGAGGGCAGCTTCATCGAGGCCGGCCGTGCCCTGGTCGTCGAAGTGGGCATGGCACAGCACGCCCAGCGCCAGGCGCAGCCGTTGGGCTGCATCGGCCACGTTGTGGGTGTGAAAACGGATGTGAAACCGCAGCCACGTCCAGTGCCACGACACGAGGTAGAGCAGCAGCCGGTGCTTGTTCTCAAAATACCGGTACACGCTGGCTTCGGTAGAACCAATAACGGCCGCTAGCTTTTTGAAAGTAAAGTGCTCGAAGCCGATGTCATCAATGAGCCGTACGCTTTCGGCGAGAATACGACGGCCCAACTCCGTGCCCTGCGGGTCGCGCAGATATAGCTGTGCGTTGAGGGTGGGGCGAATGGTGGGCGGCATGAGTAGATGTGCCACTGATAATGATGATGGGGTGAGCGTACCTCAAAGCAGCACAACAGCTGTTTGTTTTAGTATCTGATGGTGCAAAGGTAGCTACCACTTTTTAGTTTGGTAGTTTTACTATCATAAAAAATAGCTTTAGTTTCTTAAGGGCCACCTGCCTCGTGTCGCTCGTACATTTGTCTGCGCATAGCCCCGCACGGTTATTCCCTTTCTTTTCCTGCATGAATTATCATTCCTCTGTGTTGGCCGGCTTGGCAGCATTACTCATCCTGGCAGGCCCTTCCCGGGCTCAGGCGCCGGGCAAGCCCAAGGCGCCTGCTGCAGCAGCCTCTGCTGCGCCGCCCAGCGCCGCTACGCTGGACGCGCGCTACCGTAGTGGCAAAACCCACCTCGACCAGGGCAATTACCAGGCAGCCTTCAAAGACCTGGAGCCGCTGGCCCAGCGCAGCGCTCGCTTTGTGCGGGCCGCCGATGCAGCCTACCTGGCCGCAGTGGCCGCGACCCGCCTCAAAGATTGGGCCGAAGCCGAGCAGCTGCTCAACCTGTTGCGGACCGAGTATCCCACGTATCCCAACATGCCCGACGCTTTGTTTTTGCAAGGACAGGTTTCGTTCGAGCAAGGAGACCATGATACGGCCCTCAAAACCCTGGCCCAGCTGCCCGACGCCCGCCTCACCCCGGAGCGCGAGTTGATGAAAGCCGCCTATCTGCCGCGCATCACCGACCGCAGCACCTGGCAGCGCCTGCTGCGCCGCTACCCCAACGATGCCACCCTGGCCCGCGCCTACGCCGACCGCCTCGTAGCCGGTGGCGCCTTCACCGAGGCCGACCGGCCCCAGCTCGATGAGCTGATTGCCAAGTTCAACCTGGAACGCGCCCGCTACACGCCACCGCCCCGCGCCACCAAAAAAAGCAGCTACAACGTGGGCGTGCTGCTCCCGTTTGAGCTGAACGACCCAAGCTGGCAAACCCAGCGCAAAAATCAGTTTGTAACCGACCTCTACGCCGGCCTGCGCCTGGCCCAGGACAGCCTGCAGCGCGCGGGCCGCCCCCTCCAGCTCTTTGCCTACGACACCGGTGCCGATACCCTAACCCTCAAGCAGGTGCTGGCCCAGCCCGAGCTTGCGGGTATGGATTTGCTCATAGGCCCAGTGTATAAGTCCGGTGCACGCCTGCTGGCCCGCTACGCCCGCGAGCATCAGATTGTGTGCATTAATCCATTGTCGGAAGACGGCGACTTGGTGATGGATAATCCCTGGCATTACCTCTATAGCTCCAGTGCGGCCACGCAGGGGCGCGTGGCGGCGCAGTTTGCAATAAGCGCGTTTGGCACGGCCCGCCCCGGCGTGCTGCTGCACGAAGAGGGGAAGGACGACACCGACTTTGCCACAGCCTACCGAACCACCTTTGAAGCACAGGGAGGCAAGATTGCGGCCGTTCGTCGTTTCAATGGGGAGGCTGATGAAAGCCTCAACGCTGCATTTGCCGGCCTCGACCTGCCCACTACCGGCCACGTGGTGGTTGCGTCTGATAATCGCCGGGTAGGGCCCTCCGTCCTGCGAGTGCTGCAGCAACAGCCCGCTGCCACCCGTCCGGGCTTGCTCTGCCCTGGTTCCTGGCTCGATAACCCGCGGCTGGAAATCAGCCAGCTTAACGCTCCGAGTGTCTACTTCGTGCATCCAAAATATTACGACGAGCAGCGCCCAGGCTTCCGCCGCCTCCGGCAGCTGTACCTGCAGCGCCAGCGCCTGCCGCCATCGGTTTACGCCAACCAAGGGTTCGAAATGTTGTTATACTTTGGGTCGGCCTTGTTCCAGTATGGGCCGGCTTTTCAGCCCAACTTAGTTACGGCGCCCCCGGTGGCAGGCGCAGTGTTCGAGGGGCAGAGCTACCAGGGGGGCGCCCACGACAACCAAGTGGTGCCCATCGTCAAGCTCAATAACCTCGAACTGCAGCTGCTGCGCTAAGTCTAGGCAGGTTCGAGCTGGGCGCCCCGCCGGTGGGGGAGTACTCTGCCGACGCCATTCTCTACTATAATTTCCATTGATTTCTTACATGCTCAATCTCACGACTTCCTCCGCTCTTTTTGAACGCGCCAAAACGCTGATTCCGGGCGGAGTCAATTCGCCCGTGCGCGCCTTCCGCTCCGTTGGCGGCTCGCCGGTATTCATGCAAAGTGCCCAAGGTGCCTGGCTGACTGATGTTGACGGCAACCGGTATGTTGACTTTATAAACTCTTGGGGTCCTATGATTTTGGGGCACGCGCCACAAGTAGTACTTGATGCTGTATCGCAGGCCCTTACCAACTCCCTCAGTTTCGGTACGCCCACCCGCCGCGAGGTCGACATGGCCGAGCTGATTCGGGAAATGGTGCCCAGCATCGAAAAAGTGCGCTTGGTAAACTCCGGCACCGAGGCTTGCATGTCGGCCATTCGGGCAGCCCGGGGCTACACTGGCCGCTCCAAAATCATCAAGTTTGAAGGCTGCTACCACGGCCACGGCGATGCTTTCCTGATAGCCGCCGGCAGCGGGGCCCTCACCGCCGGCGAACCCGATTCGGCCGGAGTCACCCGCGGCGTTGCCCAGGATACGCTCACCGCTCCCTACAACGACCTGCCCGCCGTTGAGGCCCTTATTGCCGCCAACCCCGGCCAGGTAGCCGCCCTCATCCTGGAGCCCGTGGTGGGCAACATGGGCTTGGTAGCGCCCGCCGAAGGCTTCCTGCACGCACTCCGTGCCTTGTGCACCGAGCACGGCATCGTTTTCATTTTCGATGAGGTGATGACCGGCTTCCGTCTTGCGCAGGGTGGTGCCCAGGAACTCTACGGCATCAAGCCAGACCTTACTACGCTGGGCAAAATCATCGGCGGCGGCCTGCCGGTGGGCGCTTACGGCGGGCGCGAAGATATCATGAACTGCGTAGCCCCCGCTGGCAAAGTATACCAGGCCGGCACGCTGTCGGGCAACCCTATGGCCACTGCCGCTGGCATGGCCCAGCTGCGCTACCTGCACGAGCACCCCGAACTGTACCGCAACCTCGACGCCAGCACCGCCCGCCTTGCCGATGGTACCCGCCAAATTGCCGCCGAGCTCGGCCTGAACTACACCGTAAACCGGGTAGGTTCCATGTTCAGCCTGTTCTTCACCAGCCAGCCGGTTAATAACCTGGAGGATGCCAAGCACTGCGATACCGCTGCCTTTGGCCGCTACTTCCACGCCATGCTCAACCGCGGCATCTACCTGGCCCCTTCGCAATTTGAGGCCCTGTTCGTATCCACGGCCATCACCGACGACTTGGTGGAAATGTACCTGACGGCCTGCCGCGAATCCTTAATTGAGGCGCACGGCTAGCCCCAAGCGTCGCCGGATTATAGTGCGAGGTGCCGCGAGGTTAAAAAAAGGTTTCGCTAGGGTTGGTTTAAACCCGACCTTAGCGAAACCTTTTTTAACCTCGCGGCACCTCGCGCTTTACCTTTGTCTCATGGTAAAACAGTTTTTCTTTGTTCTGCTGCTACTGCTGGGGCAGCTGGCCCACGCCGAAACCCCTGCACAAGCCAACAAGCGGCTCTTCGATAGAACCATCGACGAATTGAATTTCCGCACCATGGAAACGGTGTACGACAAGTCGTTCACCCGCGGCAAATTTCCCATCACCCTGCGCACGGCCGCAGCCCGCCGCAACTTCGATGGCTTCGGTACCAACACCGGGCTGAAGCAGTTGTTCATGAACTACAACGGCGTGGCCGAGCGCTACAAGAATCGCTACGGTAACGGCCCTAACACCTTGGCTGAGTTTGAGAAACAGCTGAATTCGGTGCTGCTCGATAAGAACTTTGAGTTCTTTATTCACAACCTGCCACGCGACGAACGGGTGGCCCTCATTCGAGCCGAGCAGCGCCTGATTCAACAGGCTACGGCCCAGTTCAATGCCTCCGGCGCCCCCGAGGATTTAGCCGCTGTGCCTCCGGCCGATGTTGATGCCCAGCCCGAGGCACCCATGGCCGCGCCCCTCACCACCCACGACGAGGGCTCTGGGGCCACTGCCGACGACGAGCGGCCGCTCACCAGCCAAGCCGCCGCTTCCGTTGCGGGCACAGCCCCGCAGCACGACTGGGTCGACTATGTCACGCTGCTGCTGAGTCTGATCAGCGCCGTCATGCTGTTTTACCTCTTCAGCAGTGTGCTCCCGGCCATGAGCCGCCGCATCAATAACCTTTCGGCTGACCCCGAGCCGGAACCCGAGCCCCGCAGCATGATGAGCCGCCTGAGGCCTACCCGCTCTCAGGGAGGCCTGCACGAAGACCGGTACGAAGAAGACGAGGAAGACGACTACGAGCCCACCGGCCCTTCCCGGCACGACGACGATTAGCCCCCTGAGCTTGCTTCAGCCAAGTCGTACCCAGTTCAAAGTGAGCGGGCCACCTGGCAATGCCATGCCCCAACTTCTGTAGCTCTCCCCATAAAACCGTTCATTGGGATAGAACGGCCTTTAAACTTTTAGCCCCACCAAGTTCTAATGATTCTGACCGACCAGCAAATCCTCGCGGAAATCGAAAAAGGCACCATCATCATCGAGCCTTACGACCGCAGCTGTCTGGGCACTAATTCCTACGACGTGCACCTTGGCCCGTACCTCGCCACCTACCGCGACGGCGTGCTGGATGCGCGCAAGCACAACGAAATCGATGTTTTTGAAATCCACGAAACCGAAGGCTTTGTGTTGCAGCCGGGCACCTTGTATCTCGGAGTTACTCAGGAGTATACCGAAACCCACGCCACCGTACCCTTCCTCGAAGGCAAGAGCAGCGTGGGCCGATTGGGTATAGATATTCACGCCACCGCGGGCAAGGGCGACGTTGGCTTCTGCAATCATTGGACGCTGGAAATCAGCGTTTCTATGCCGGTGCGGGTATACCGCCACATGCCCATTGGCCAGCTTATCTACTTCGCGGTGCAGGGCGACGTCGCCACGTTATATAACCACAAGCAGAGCGCTAAATACAACGACCGAACCGACAAGCCAGTCGAGTCAATGATGTGGAAAAACAAATGGTAGCATATTGGCCCGCAGCTATATGCTCCGAATTATTCCGAACCAGTAGCGTGTTTTCTTCGTTTTAAAAGCAACTGAGCCTCTTCCAAGTGGCTCGGTCCTTGCGTAAGCGTGTTACCAGAACCCCTACGACGATGACTATGAAAACCGCATTTGCAGCCTTAATCTTTACTTTGTTGGCCGGTGCTGCCTCCGCTCAGCAAGCCCCGCGGGCCTCGACCGTAGAGCCCCGTGATAAAACCCAGTCTAGCCCCCGCCTCAACCCCGTGCAGGCCCGAGCCGACCGCCTGAGTAATCAGATGGTGCGCGACCTGCGCCTCAACGGGTATCAGGCCGCCAAGCTCCGCGCCATCAACGCCGACAAAGTAGCCAAGATGGCTGCCATCGAACGCAAGAATGCCGGCAACCCGAAGCTCATCGATGAGGAGTGCAATGGTGTGTGCAGGGAGCGTGACCAGGAGTTGCAGGCCGTCCTCAGCAATGACCAGTACAGTAGCTACTATAGCGCCCGCGGCAACTACTATAAATTCGACAAAGATTTCGCGGCGCAGTCGGCCAGCATTATGCTAACGGAATCTGTGCAAAACCCGGCTCCAGCCCGCGCCAATGACGCCGTTATAGCCCCCGCTAAATCTGCGCCGGCTAACCGCCCCGCAGGCTACCTGGGTCGTAACGCGCGTTAAGAAAAGTAGACCACAAGCAAAAAGCCCCGCCAGACTTAGTCTGGCGGGGCTTTTTGCTTGTGGTCACCAACGAATAATTACCGGGTCTGCTCCTGCTTGTCTAGGTAGTCCGACAACTCTTTGCAAAGGGCACGCATTTTAGCGGCCATTTCTTTGTCATCGGTGGCGGTCACAATGTTCTCTGCCATAGAACCGATGTTGTCCACGCAGAAGCGCTTCATTTCATCCACTGGCATGTCTTTGGTCCAGAGGTCAATCTTCATGGTGCCCACCTGCTCACGGTCCCACAGCGCGATGTTGATGGCCTTGGCGAAGTGAATATCCGGCCCCGCATCGGTGGCCGACCAGCTGATGGCCTCGGGGATTTTGTTCTCGTCGAGAGCAATGCTGAAGCGGATTTCTGATTTTTTCATGAGTAGTAAGGGTTAAAAAGAACGTCATGCTGAGCTTGCCGAAGCATCTCGCGTGCGGTGGTAATTCAATCGTGGAACGAAATTGATTACTGCCCCGAGCAAGATGCTTCGGCAAGCTCAGCATGACGTTCTGAGTAAGCGCAAAAAGAATCTAAACGTAGTTGTTCAACATCACTGGCATCACCAGCATTAGGATGTTCTCGTTGTCGTCGGCCGTCGTCGGCATGAGCAAGCCGGCACGGTTGGGGGTGCTCAACTCCAGCGTGATTTCCTCTGAGTCGATGTTCGAGAGCATCTCAAGCAGAAAGCGGGCATTAAAGCCAATTTCCATGTCTTCGCCGTCGTACTGGCAGGTAAGGGTTTCCTTAGCTTCGTTGCTGAAATCTAGGTCTTCGGCCGACACCACCAGCTCAGAACCAGCCAGGCGCAGGCGCACTTGGTGGGTAGTCTTGTTGGAGTAGATGCTGATGCGGCGCACCGAATTCAGCAGCTCGGCGCGGTTGATGATGAGCTTGTTGGGGTTGCTCACCGGAATTACGTTTTCGTAGTCCGGGTAGCGCTCGTCAATCAGGCGGCACACGAGGCGCATCTGGTTGAAGCTGAAGAAGGCGTTGCTCTGGTTGAACTCCATCTTCACCGGCGTGGCCTCAGAGGGTAGCGTACCTTTCAGCAAGTTGAAGGCCTTGCGAGGAATGATGAGGTTGGCGGTTTGGCCGGCGCCTACGTCCTGGCGGCGGTAGCGGAGCAAGCGGTGGCCATCGGTGGCCACGAAGGTCACTTGCGAATCCGCTAGCTGCACCAGGATGCCGGTCATAGCGGGGCGCAACTCGTCGGTGCTCACCGCGAAAATGGTCTTGTTGATGGCACGGGCCAGCGACGACGACGGCATCTCAATAGGGGCTGAGCCTTTCACTACCGGCACGCGGGGGAAGTCGGCGGCATTTTCGCCAGCTAGCTTGTAGCGGCCGTTGGCCGAGCTGATTTCGATGGTGTAAGTTTCCTCATCCAGCGTGAAGGTTACGGGCTGGTCGGGTAGGTTCTTCAGCGTGTCGAGCAAGATGCGGGCGGGGGCGGCAATGCGACCGGTTTCGCGGGCTTCCACAGGCAGCTCGGTAATCATACTGGTCTCTAGGTCCGACGCCGTGATGGTAAGCTTACCGGCCTCAATCTCAAAGAGAAAGTTCTCCAAAATGGGCACCACGGGGTTATTGGTAACCACGCCATTAATACTTTGCAGCTGCTTGAGCAGCGCGGAAGATGAGACGATGAATTTCATGGTGCAGGCCTAGGCTTTGGGTGAGGGAGGGCAAAGATACGCGGCGGGGTTCGGCTTTGGAAGGGAGTCGGTGACACTGTAAGGGTTCATTCAAAAAGCCCACTTACATTCGGCGAAAAAAAGTTTACTAGCAGTGCTGAAAGCGAATCAATATGATTTCAGAACAACAAATTCTTGATGCCCTCGACCATTCAAATGACGGGTATTACAGCGATTTTATTCCCTTAAATCACCCGTACTCTTATCTGATTGATACGCGCTTAAATCTCTTCCGCAGCGAAAATGAATGGGCAATAGCTGCCGAAGTCCTTGGCTACAATCCAAGAGGCGGCCGCATCGAACTAAATATTTTTTACTACGGTAACTGTCTGATTAATCTAGAGAGTTATAACAATCGAGAAATTCACTACTATGATGCTGCACCAATTGACGAGGATTCTTTCAATGCAGCTACAGCTGATGATTTGTTGAATCCTGAAGCATCCAGCTTATTGGTGCACAACACCCATTTGAAATTGAGCCATAATAAGGTAGATTATGAGCGCGCTGGAATTGATTTGGTAGAATATGAACCGGGTAGAATCGACATGCAAGAAGTTGGTCGGCTACTTATTACACGAAACCAAGACGTGTTCCGAGCTACGGATGCCGAGTTATACAAGTCAATTCCTAAGCATCTAAAGAAGCTAGTGGTAGTTGATGAATGGTATCATAAAGACTTCACGGCCAGACCTACAAACGTCCTCTCAACAGAGCAGATTGCCGCTGCATTCGAATTAAATCAGAAGCACGGCAGCTTAAACGGAATGGACTTGGCTGCGCTCACGGATGCCATACGTGCCCAAGAAGAAAGGATGGGACAGCTTGAACGCGAGCAGTGGGAAACGACGCGTCCCAGCAGCTATGAAACTTGGCAGCAGCTTGCGAAAGTGCTGGCAACAGGCGACACCAGCCACTATCACCCTACGCTTGCACCAAATACACACTGGTCAAACTGGCCAGAATCTGGTTTTTTGTAACCCGATTTCTATACCCCAAACCTCGCATACCTCCGCTTGCGCCGCCAGGCCCGCACGGCCCCAAATACCCCTAGCAGCACCAGCGGCGCCGCTAGGTTCAGCAGTTGCCAGAAACGTCGTTGCTCTGCCAGTTTCACCTTGTCAAGGGGGCGGAGGGTGATTTGCTTCCCGCGCACGGAAATCAGGCCGGTCTCATCGAGCAGGTAGTCAGTTGCGTTAAGCACCAGCTCGAGGTTGGCGAACTCGGTGTTGGCTAGGCGGTCGAAGCCTAGGCGGAAGGGGTTGCCGGTTTTGGGGTCGATTTCGGAGCGGATGAAGTCGCCATCGGACACTACCAGAATTTTGCTGGGCTTGGCATTGGGCGATTTTTCGGGCTGAAACTGCAGCGTGCCGGGCCGCGCCCGGTTGGCGAACAATGAAGTAAACTGTCCTTCGAGCAGATAGCCCACTGGCTGGAAGCTGCTTTGGTAGAGCTTGGGGTTGGGCTCGAGGCGGGCGTCGTTGAAATTAATCGGAATGGGGGCGGGCAGCACGCGGGTGTAGCGCGAGGTGGTGAGCAGTGCCGTTTTGCGGATGCCCGTGGCCTTCACCGTGTCCATGTTGCCGGTGAATTTCAGGTACACCGCGTCGAGGTTGCGGGTGATGGGGTGGGGGCTGAACCGATTGATGAGCGGGTAAAGCTGCCATGGCATGGGCTCAATTTTGGGCTTGTTGCCGTCCATGCCGGTCACGAGCGGAATTTGGCCGCTGTTCAGGTCCAGCAGCAGGTTCTGGTTGAGGCGCAGGCCGTACTTAAAGAACAGGTCGTCGAGGTTGAGGTTGTAGGGCGTTGCCAGGGCCACGCCGTTGCGGCTCACGCTGTCGAGGTCAACGCGCAGGGCATCCACGAAAAACAGCGCCCGCCCGCCTTGGGTAATGAACTGGTCGAGTTTGAATTTCTCATCTTCCGAATAGGGCGTTTTGGGCTGGGCCACCACCACGGCGTCGAGAGAGCTCAGGTCTTTTACCTTGCTCAGGGTCACGCGAAACACGTCGTATTGCTGCTGCCAGGTGCCGAGCATGTCGCCGGCCTGGGCATTGGTTAGCTCGCCGTGGCCTTCTACCACGCCAATGCGCTTGCGCAGCGTGGGCACCAGCGCCCGAATGGTGCTGGCCAGCTCGTACTCCAAGCCTTCAATGCTTTGGTTGAGGCGCACATCGGCCGGGGCGGCTTGGTTGCCGCGCAGCAACAGCACGTTTTTCTCTTGGCCTCCCACGCTCACGACTGCGTAGGGGAAAATGATTTTCTCGACGCGCTTGCCGTTTTCGGTGGCGCCCAGGTTGGTGGGCTTCAGGCCTTTTTTGAAAAGGGAGGTATAGAACTGGTTGCGCGCCGCTTCAGTGCTGGCCGCGCTGGGGTCGATGAAGATGTAGTTTAGGTTGGCGCCGCCGTGCACCTGAAACTCGTTCAGGGTTTCGCGTACGCCTTGCTCGAGGCGGCGGAAAGCCGGCGGAAAATCGCCCGTGAGGTACACCGTGACGGTAACCGGCGATTTGAGGTCGCGCAGCAGCGTTTTGGTGGCTGGCGACATCGTGTAGCGCTTTTCCTCTGTCAAATCGAGGCGGAAGAAAAACCGCTGCGCTACGAAATTGAAGAGCAGGAGCCCGCCCAAAACCGCTGCAAAGCGCAATAAATCCTGCCGCTTGCGCGTGGGGGGAGCAGGGGCCATCACCGGCGAATCAGTTAACGTATTTTCCATTACCAATTGCGGCTCCGTAGTACCAAGCGGGTGGCTTGCAGCGCAACTGCCACCACGCTGAAGAAATAAATCAAGTCGCGCGAGTCAATGAGCCCCTTGCTCAGGTCGCGGTAGTGCGCGGCAATGCCCAGCTGGCTGACGTAATAGGCCGCGCTGCCTTCCAGCACCGACGCCAGCGAGTCGAATCCAGAATACACCAGAAAGCACCCCACCACAGCCACGAGGAAGGCAATAATCTGGTCGCGGGTGAGCGCCGAAGCCAGTATGCCGATGGCTGCAAATACCGCTGCCAGCAGGGCCAGCCCCACGTACGAACCTACCGTAGCGGCCGAGTCGATGTTGCCTTCCGGGCTGCCGAGTTTAGACACCGAGTAATAGTAGAGTAGCGTTGGAATAAGTGCCAGCAGCGCCAGGAGAAGGCAGGCCAGGTACTTGCCGCCGATAATCTGTCCGTCAGTAAGCGGCCGGGTCAAGAGCAGTTCAATGGTGCCGGCCTTTTTCTCCTCCGCAAACGTGCGCATGGTGATGGCCGGAATTAGGAACAGGAATATCCAGGGAGCCAGCGAAAACAGCGTTTGCAGGTCGGCGTAGCCGTAGTCCAGCACGCTGCTGTCCGGGAAAACCCACACGAACAAGCCCGTCGCAATCAAAAACACCCCCAGCACCACGTAGGCGACGGGGGAGTTGAGAAAGGCGTTAAATTCTTTTTGAAGGATAGTGAGCATAGTGGTTGAACGTCATGCTGAGCGGAGCCGAAGCATCTCGCGCGTGGTAGTATCTCAATCGTTTAGCGATGTAAGCGAGATGCTTCGGCTCTGCTCAGCATGACGTTCTCGGTATTATGGTTAAGAGCTCTATTTCGTCAGTTCGCCAAAAACCTCTTCCAGCGACTGTTGCTCCTGGCGCAGCCCAAGCAGTATCCAGCCTTCCTGCGCGGCCAGCCGCGACACGGCCGCGCGCGGGTCGGTGCCCGGAGCGGTCCGCAGCAGCACAGCTCCATCGGTGGTGGCCTCCACGTGCCGCACGCCCGGTAGCTTGGCTAGCTTGACAGTATCTACGGCGCCTTCGAATTCGGCGCGTACGACGGTCTCGCCGGCTGCGCGGGCCGCTAGTTCGGCCACGGGGCTATCGGCCACCAGCTTGCCCCGGCTGATGATAAGTACCCGCGAGCACAAGGCCGTGACCTCGGGTAGGATGTGGGTACTAAAAATGACGGTTTTGTCTTCCCCTACTTCCCGGATAAGCTGCCGGATTTCCAGAATTTGGTTGGGGTCGAGGCCGGTGGTGGGTTCGTCCAGAATCAGCACGTCCGGGTCGTGAATGAGGGCTTGGGCAAGACCCACGCGCTGGCGGTAGCCTTTGCTGAGGGCCCCAATTTGCTTGTTCTGCTCGCGGGCCAGGCCCACCCGGCGCACCAGCTCGCCCACGCGGGTGCGCAGGCCGGCACCCCGAAGCCCGTGTACCGAACCTATGAATTCGAGGTACTCGTGCACGTACATGTCAAGGTAGAGTGGGTTGTGCTCGGGCAGGTAGCCCACGTGGCGGCGCACGGCCAGGCTATCGGTCAGCACGTCGTGGCCAACTACGCGCACCGTGCCGGCAGTGGGGGGGAGGTAGCCGGTGGCAATCTTCATCGTGGTGCTTTTGCCTGCGCCGTTGGGGCCCAGAAAACCCACGATTTCGCCCTTGCCCGCCGTGAAGCTGATGTTGTCCACGGCATTTTGGGTGCCGTAGGTTTTGGTCAGGTTTTCTATTTCTACCATTAGTGTTTCTTGTCCGCAAGAACGTGATGCAGGGCGCAGCGAAGCATGATGTTCTCCTAGGTATTTACTTCTTGGGTTGCAACGGTCGCATCTCCACTTCCACCACGTGGAAATTGAAAGGCGTTTCCAAGGTATAGATGATAAAGCCAGCAATATCGGCAGGGCTCATCATCGAGTCGTTGGCCGCCGTGCCCGGTATGTCGTCGAAGAAATTGGTTTGCGTAGAACCGGGGCTAACCGACGTTACTTTGATGCCATCGTTGCGGACTTCTTTAAATAAGGACTGCGAAAAGCCCCGCACTGCAAACTTGCTGGCGCAGTACCCGGCCATGTTCTCGATACCAGTAGTGCCCGCAATGCTGGCGATGTTGATGATGTGGCCCAGCTGCTGGCGCTTCATCTGCGGCAAGACGGCCCGCGAGCAGTAGAAGGTGCCGTGCACGTTGGTGTCGAACATCAGCTTCCAGTCGTCGGACTGAAAACCGTCGACGGAGCCGGCAATGCCTAAGCCTGCATTATTTACAAGTACGTGCACTTCGGGGCCCAGCTCGCGCAGCGTGTTAGTGAGGGCCTCGGCCACCGCGTGCTCATCGCGCACATCGCACTCAAAAAACTGAAACCGGTCGTGCACCAAGCCCTCGGGGGCAGTGCGGCCCCAGCCCGCCACGGCGGCACCCCGGGCCAGCAAAGCTTCTACGGTGGCACGTCCTATTCCTTTGCTTGCGCCAGTAACGATGGCGAGTTTGCCAGTGAGGTCCATTTATCTTTGGAAAAATTAGGGATGCAAATGGGCTATACGAGTTTGCCGCCGCAAGTTAGCGGCGCAGGATGGTTTGGGGTGCTGCGTGGCCTAAGCCGGGCGGCGGCTGGTGTAGCGCTGGCCACCGGCCTCAGTACCTGCGGCCCCGACGCCAGCTGCCTGAAAAGCACCGGTACTATCATCACCGAGCGGCGCGAAGTTGCCCCTGGCCTCACCACCATTTACACTTTCGATAATGTGGACGTGCGCCTGGTGCAGGACCCGCAAACCTACGCCGAAGTGCGAGCGGGCAAAAACCTGATTGCAGACATCGAACTTACCCGCAAGGGCAACAGTCTGGAAATTTCCAACTCCAGCAGCTGCAACTGGCTGCGGAGCTACGATACGCCCCGGGAGGTGACCTTGCACCTGCCAAATATTACCGACATCTTTCTCCGCGGCCATGGCAACATCAGCACTGTTGGGCAGTTTGCGCAGGACACTATTTTCTTCCACCTGATAGGAGCGGGCAATTATGACCTCCACGTGAAGGCCCGGCAGCTATACATCGACCAATACGAGGTGGGAGACGTTACCGTGCGGGGGCAAGCTATCGAATTGAATTTCCTGGTGGGCGGGGGCGGCCGGCTGTTTGCGCAGGGCATTGCCGCCCAACGCTGCTATTTCACCATGACCCGCCACAGCGATGGCAATGCCTACGTGCGCGCTTCCGATATAGTAGGCGGCCTTTTGGCAGGTACTGGCACCTTGTATTACGGAGGGCCGCCTGCTTCTACGGATATCACCATAACGGGCAAGGGAAAAGCGAAAGCCGAGTAACAGCGAAGGCGGCCCGGGCAGTGTCATTCAAATGCTTAGCTATGATTTCAGTAGGGCGGGCAGCTCTTAGCCCAAGTCCCCCAACTGCGGCCGAATCAATAGCTCCTCCACCACGGCGTGAGGCGACATGGCATAGGCCGAGAATACGGCCGCTGCAACATCTTCGGCCTGCACGAAGCGTTCGGCAGGCAAATCGACGCCCGCCCAGCTAGCCGTGAGCGTAGGGCCGGGCAACACGGCGGTCACCCGCACGCCGCTGGGCTTTAGCTCTTCGCGCAGGTTTTTGGTGAAGCCCAGCAGCGCATGCTTCGCAATGCCGTAGGAGCCACCGTTGGGATAGGCCGTGATGCTGGCCGTGGAGCAGATGGTGAAGATGTGGCCACGCCGCTGGGCAAGGAAGCCGGGCAGCAAGGGCAGGGTGACGTCATAGGCGCTGAGCAGGTTCACGGCCAGCATCTGGCGCAGCTGCGAGCCGTCGGCTGGTTCGTCCTGCAGGCGGCCGGGAATGAAGGCGCCAGCGTTGTTTACCAGCACCTCTACGGGAATGCCAAGGGCTAGCACAAACGCCGCGAAGCGAGCACAGTCTTCAGGAACGCTTAGGTCGGCGGGCAGGGTGTGGAGGGTCGCACCGGGAACTTCGGCCGTCAGGTCGGTTAAAAGAGTAGCTAAATCGGCCGCTGAGCGGGCGCAAGTGGCTACAGGATAGCCCGCTCGCAAAAAGCACAACACTACGGCGCGTCCGATACCTTTGCTGCCGCCGGTCACTACAATTAATTTTTCGCACGTTTGCACTATTTCTGTGTGATTTTACGTAAGGTGCCGGGTAAAACGTCTACTCAACGGTAGCAACACGGCTGCCCAAACTTCGGTTTTTATTTCCAACTATTACCCCATGCTCAAAACACTCGGCACGTTCCTCCTTTTTCTGCGCGGCATGGTCACGCGAACCGAGCGGTTCAGTGTGCTCTGGACCCGAACCATTGACGAGGCCACCCTGATTGGGGTCGACTCCGTGGTGATTGTTTCCATCGTGTCGGCCTTCATTGGCGCGGTAACCTGCGTGCAGATTGCCTATAACCTTACCAATCCGCTCATTCCGCAGTCGACCATCGGCTACATGGTACGCGAGATGACCATACTGGAGCTGGCTCCCACTATCACCAGCATTGTGCTTGCGGGCAAGGTGGGCAGCAGCATTGCCGGTGGGCTGGGCACCATGCGCATCACCGAGCAGGTATCGGCGCTGGAGGTTATGGGCATCAACTCCACCTCTTATCTGGTGCTGCCGCGCATTATTGCCGCCTTGGTAATGTTTCCTCTGCTCGTGATACTGGCTATGACGCTGTCGATTCTGGGCGGCTACCTCGCCGGCACGCTCACCGGTGTGATGACGGCACAGGACTATATTGAAGGCATTCGCACTGATTTCATTCCCTACAATATTGTATTTGCGCTCATCAAAGCCGTAGTGTTTGCCTTTCTCGTATCAGGCATATCGGCTTTCAAGGGATACTTCACCACCGGTGGTGCGCTGGAAGTAGGGGCGGCCAGCACAGGAGCCGTTACCAATTCCATCATTGCCATCCTGATTGCAGACTTCGCCCTGGCGGCCTTGCTGCTCTAGGTCGCTAGCTGTAGCTGGTAGCTATTAGGCAGTTGTTTATATGGTTTAAAAAGCTAACAGTTATCAGCTATTAGCTAACATCTTAAGTAAAATGATTGAAGTATCCAACATCGAGAAGTCCTTCGATGGTACCCCAGTGCTGAAGGGCATATCGTGCGTGTTCGAAACCGGTAAGTGCAACCTGCTGCTGGGCGGCTCGGGTACCGGCAAAAGCGTGCTGCTGCAGTGCATCGTGGGATTGATGAAGCCCGATATTGGCTCCATTACCTTCGATGGCACGGTGTATACCAACAGCAAGGTTGATATTCGCCAGGAAATCCGTCGAAAAATTGGAATGCTGTTCCAGGGTTCGGCTTTGTTCGACTCGATGACAGTGGCCCAGAACGTAGAATTTCCTCTGCAGATGCTAACGCCCGAAATGACGCCAGCCGAGCGGCGCGACCGGGTCGAGTTCTGCCTGAAGCGCGTGGGTTTGGAAAACGCAGGCGACAAGATGCCTGCCGAAATCTCGGGCGGCATGAAGAAGCGCGTGGGCATTGCCCGCGCCATCGCCCCGCAATGCACTTACCTTTTTTGCGACGAGCCCAACTCCGGCCTCGACCCCGCCACCAGCATCAAGATTGACGAGCTGATTCGGGAAATAACCCACGAATACGGCATCACCACCGTCATCGTGACGCACGACATGAACTCCGTCGTAGAGATTGGAGAGCATATCATCTTCCTGCACAAAGGCCACAAGCTGTGGGACGGCACCAAGGAAGAAATTCTAAACGCCGAAGTCCCCGAGCTGAAGGAATTTATTTTCAGCAGCAGCTTGGTGCGTGCCGCCAAGAAAGTAGACGACGAATCGGTGGGCGGCTTGGCTGCCGTTACCGATGGCGCCACCAACGGCGGGGGCATATAACCACGGATTTAGCCGGATTTGCCGGATTATTTGTTGAGCAGGAGTTTATATTGGTGCTTCCTGTAACATGCAGCCGGCCCCGCTTTTATCAAAAGCGGGGCCGGTTCGCTTTTAAGGACGTTTACTCCCAGACCGCGGCAAGAAGCTGCTGCGCCGTGCTACGCCGACTCTTGGGGCAGCAACAGCTTTAAGTGCGCCAGGTGGTGATTTCCGTGCCAAGCGTACATGGCCAGCGCCTGGTCCAGCGTAAAGTCGCGCTTGGTGCCTGGGTGGTAGAAGGTGCGCTGCCACTGTTCCTCACTAAGGTGCTGTAGCAAAATGACCCAACGCGTGTGCAGAGCCTCCAGGAGCGTCAGCGAAACGGTGATGGGCGTGGCAGCCACGTCGGGCAACTCGGCCCAGGCTTGCTCGTCGTAGGGGCGCACGGTGGGGTTCTCTTCCGTCAGGGCCAGCCGGAAGCGGAAGTAGCAGTTCATGTGCGAGTCGGCGAGGTGGTGAATCACCTGCCGGCCGTTCCAGCCACCGGGGCGGTAGGGGCGCTCCAGGCCTTCGCCACCCACGATTGTGGAGGTTGCCGCCACGTGGGCTGGCAACTCCACAATTTGTTGAATAAGCGCCTTGCGGGCAGCAGGAGCGAGGGGGCCATCCGGCAGTTGGGCATGCCCAATGGGATAGCTAAGGTGTTCGTTGCTTGGGTTCATAAGCACAAAGAAAAGCGCCCCGGCCAATTAAGCCGGGGCGCTTTTCCATTGAAAAGTCTGAACGAATACTGCTGACAGCAACAAACCAATAATCCGTGAATTCGCCTAAACCGGCTGAATCCGTGATTAGCCGTTGCGCTTGTTCAACTCGTCGCGGATTTTCGCCGCTTTCTCGTAATCTTCTTTTTCGAGGGCCTGAGCCAGCATTTTGGTCAGCTCGTCCAACGACACTTGGCCGCTGGGGTCGCGCGGCTCGGGCTGGGCCCGGCTGGGGCGGGGCGAATCGGTGTCCTCATCGTCTTCTTCGTCCTCGTCGTCATCGGTGTCGCCTTCGGCTTCGTCGAGGTCGGAAAGGATGATACCGGCTTCGCTGAGCACGCTTTCAACGGTGAAAATGGGCACGCCGAAGCGCAGGCCAATGGCAATGGCGTCGGAGGGCCGTGCGTCGATATCGAACGTGGTGGCGCCATCGGAGCACACAATGCGCGAATAAAACACGCCCTCCTTCAAATCAGAAATCACCACTTCCAGAATCACCACGTGCACGTGCTCGGCAAATGATTTGAACAGGTCGTGGGTAAGCGGACGATTGGGGCTGATTTTCTCGATTTGAATGGCGATGCTTTGCGCCTCAAACATGCCGATGATGATGGGCAGGCGGCGGTTGCCACCCTTTTCGCCCAAAATCAGCGCAAAGGAGCCAGACTGCGACTGGCTGGACGAAAGGCCCAGGATTTCAAGCTGGATTTTTTTCAAGGGACAGGGGAAGTGGGTGTCTTGGGACTTGGAATGTAGGTGCGGCGTACCGAAGCGACAAGTGGTGGATGGACGTGCAAATAAAGGAAAGTCCGGCCATCTACCGCAGAAATGTGCTTGACCCGGCTGCCTTAAAAAGGTTTGGGGACTTAGGCATCCGATTTCCTTACGGAAAACAGGCGCCTAAGTCCCCAAATAACTAAAAAAACTTAGCCCAGTTCTTTAACCGCAGCGGTCAGCTTGGGCAGCACGTCGAAAACGTCGCCTACAATGCCATAGTCAGCTGCCTTGAAGAAAGGTGCTTCCGGGTCTTTATTGATGACCACAATCACCTTGCTGCTGTTTACGCCGGCTAGGTGCTGAATAGCGCCCGAAATACCACAGGCGATGTACAGGTTCGGCGAAACCGTGATGCCGGTTTGGCCCACGTGCTCGTGGTGAGGGCGCCAGTCGACGTCCGACACCGGCTTGGAGCAAGCCGTAGCCGCGCCTAAGGCTTTGGCCAAGTCCTCAATCAGGTTCCAGTTTTCGGGGCCCTTCATGCCGCGGCCGCCGGATACCACGAGTTCGGCTTCGGGCAGCAGCACGCCACCAGTCTGCTCCTGCATCACTACTTGCGTAGGAGCATCGGCGAAGTCAGCGTCGGCAAGCTGGGCCGAAAAGCTAACCACCTCAGCCGTTTTGCCAGCTTCGTGCTTGGCTTCGGTTGAGTTCTTTTTAACAGCTATGATTTTACGGTCGCCGCTCAGCAGCACGTCCGAAAACGCCTTGCCCGAGAAAGCGCCGCGGCGCACAACAAACTGGTCACCGCTCACCTTGGGCAACTCCACCACGTTGGTGGCCAGGCTGGCCTTCAGCCGCACCGACAGGCGCGAACCCACGGCCGCGCCAATGTTGGAATTGGCCAGCACAATGATTTTGGCCTGCTCCTGCTCGGCCGCGGTGGCGATGAGCTTGGTGTAGGCATTGTTTACAAATTCTTTCAGGCGGGGCTCGGCATCGTAGAGCACTTTCGTGATGCCCTGCTCGCCCAGGGTGGCCAGGTTGGCTTCGGTGGCTTCGCCCACGGCAATGGCCGTGGCCGTAGTGCCCAGCATGGCCGCTACTTCGGCCCCGTAAGAGGCTACTTCAAGCGAAGACTTTTTTACTTCGCCATCGGCGCATTCAACTACAACTAATACTGACATGATATTTAGAGTTTGTCATCCTGAGCGGAGCGAAGGACCTTATCACGTCCGCACCGCATGGGTTTATTAACAGCTAACAAAAGCAACCGTGATAAGATGCTTCCTTGGCTGACGCCGACCTTCGGTTCGTCAGCATGACAGATGATTAAATTACCTTGGCTTCGTTGCGCAGCATTTTAATCAGGTCGCCAGCAGTTTCGGCAGGAATAAGCTTTACGCCCTGCTTTTTGGGCGGCAAGGCAAACTCTGCAACCTGGGTGCGGGGGGGCTCACCAACGGGCGCAATAACCTTCAGGGGCTTGGTGCGGGCCGTCATAATGCCACGCATGTTGGGGATGCGGGGCTCGCACATGGGCTGCTGGCAGGAGGCCACAAACGGCGTGTTTACGGTCACAATCTCTTTGCCTCCTTCGATTTCGCGCTCCAGTGTGCCAGTGTTGCCGTTCAGGTCAAGCTTCATGGCCGGGGCCACCGTAGGGATGCCCAGCATTTCGCCCACCATGCCATGCACCTGAAAGCCGTTGTAGTCGATGCTTTCCTTGCCCATCAAAATCACATCGTAAGCACCTTCTTTGGCTACAGCAGCAATTTGCTCGGCTACAAAAAATGCATCGGTAGGTGCGGCGTTGACGCGGATGGCGTCGTCGGCCCCAATGGCCAAGGCCTTGCGGATGTTGGGCTCGGTGTCGGCTTCGCCCACGTTAAGAACCGTCACGGTGCCGCCGGCAGCTTCTTTCAGCTCAATGGCACGGGTGAGGGCATATTCATCCCAAGGGTTAATCACGAACTGCACCCCTGCCTTGTTGAACTCCTTGTTATCGGGCGTAAAGGTAATTTTGGTGGTCGTGTCGGGCACGTTGGAAATACAAACCAGAAACTTCATCTAAACGGGGTTAGGGTGAGCGGAATACAGGAAAAAAGGCTGCATGCATAACAACCTACGGGGCTAAAACGGTTTCCGGTAACAAGTAACAGTGGGTGAAATGCGCTGGAAAAACCGCAATTTTGCCCCAAAGGTAAACAAAACTCTCGCCCACATGAACACTCCGCCCACCCGCTTGCAGCAGTTATTGGCTTTCTACGAAGACGACCCAACTGATGCCTTCACCATATATGCGCTGGCCACGGAATACCGGGCCAATGAGCCCGAGCGAGCCTGGGAATTTTATCAGAAACTTTTGGCCGAACATCCTGACTACGTGGGCACATACTACCATGCGGGCAAGCTGCTTGAGCAGTTTAATAAGAAAGAAGAGGCCGAAAAGGTTTACCGCACCGGCCTGAAAGTGGCCCGGCAGGCGGGCCAGCAGCACGCCGCCAGCGAGCTGCTGCAGGCCCTGAACCAATGCCTGGGGATGGACTACGAGGACGACTAAAGCAGGCTACGCTTCCTTTGCAGGTATGGCAACGAAAATTCTGCTGGTCGAGGACAAGCCCAAGGTGTCGGCCTTCATCCGGCGCGGACTTGAGGAGGAAGGCTTCGAGGTGGAGGTCGCGTATGATGGCCACTTTGGGCAGCGGCTGGCGCTGAGTACCGACTGCGACTTGCTGATTCTGGACGTCATTCTGCCCGAACAAAGCGCGCTGGACGTCCTATAGGCCGTGCGAGCCCAGGACCAGAGCCTGTCCATTCTGATGCTTACCGCCCTGGGCACAACCCAAGACAAGCTAGCGGGCTTCGATGGCGGGGCCGACGACTACCTGGTCAAGCCCTTCGACTTTGTGGAGCTTCTGGCCCGGGTGCGTGCCCTCACGCGCCGCCGCAGCCGTGGCGGCAACAAGGGCAGCCAACTGACCCTGGCGGACCTGACCCTCGCCATGGCTGCTTAAACGGTGAGGCGCGCCGGCCAGCCGGTGCGCCTCACGGCCTGCGAATTCAATTTGCTGGAGTTGCTCATGCGCCACCAGGGCCGGGTGTTCAGCCGCAGTGAGATTGCTGAGCACATTTGGGAAGAATCGTTCGATATGGGCTCTAAGGTCATCGACGTGTTCGTGAATTACTTGCGGAACAAGGTCGACAAAGGGTTTGGCAAGGAGCTCATTCATACCGTGGTGGGCATGGGGTATGTGCTGCGGGAGGAGTAGGCCAGCAGCTGAGAAGTATGCGAAACGACGGTGGGGTGCTGCAGGCCAGGCAGCTCAAGCTCGAAATAGACTGAACTTATGGCGGGGTGAAGACGCTGCGCCATGTTTACGACAAAGCCACCTTTCCTTAATACGGCGCCCTTGCACTGACCAACCCTGGCTATAGCTACTCTCTGTAAATGACGTTCCGCAATCGAATTACATTGCTCTTTATGGCCATTGTGGCGGTGCTGCTATTTGTTGCCCTCATCGGCGGCATTGTGGCGCTGTACCTGACGGGCGTCAATTTCAGCATTTTGGCTGGCATCGGCTTCATTGCCTTGTTCGGCATCTGCATTCAGAACGGCGTGATTCTCATCACCGTTTTCAAGCAAAATCTGCGGCGCAAGATGCTGCTAAACTAGGTCCTGCACGAGGGCGTGGCGTCCCGCGTGCGCCCCGTGGTGATGACGGCCCTCATGGCCATGATTGGGTTATTTCTGGCCGCGCTCAGCACGGGCATCGGCTCCGAAACCCAGAAACCGCTGGCTATCGTAGTTATCGGCGGGCTGGTATCAGCCACGGTGCTCACGCTACTCATCTTTTCGCTCATTTTCGCGTTTTTATATCGCGAAATGCACCAAGACGGCCCCACGCCCGCAAGGCAGGAGGCACAGCCAGTGCTGGTGGGTGCGTAGCGAGGGACCAAACATCAGCTGGCAAGTTTTGTTACTTTCGGCTACTCTTAACTCCAACTATGCCCACCACCGAAACGCACGCCCAGGTACAAGATTACTACGGCTCCCAACTCCAAACCAGCCAGGACCTGCTCACTAACGCCTGCTGCACCGATGATATTCCGCTGGCGCATCGCCGCATACTATCCCAGCTTGCCCCCGAGGTGCTGGACAAATACTACGGCTGCGGCGTCTGCATCCCCGAAGCCATTGAGGGCTGCACCGTGCTGGATTTGGGCAGCGGCTCGGGCCGCGATGCCTATTTGCTATCCAAGCTGGTGGGCGAAAGCGGCCACGTGATTGGGGTTGACATGACGGAAGAGCAACTCGATGTTGCGCGCCGCAACGTCGATTTTCACACTGAAAAGTTCGGGTACAGCCGGCCCAACGTGGAGTTTCGCCACGGCTACATTGAAGATTTGCAGGCTGCCGGCCTTCCCGACAACAGCGTCGACATTGTGGTGAGCAACTGCGTGCTCAACCTGAGCACCGACAAAGAAGCCACCTACCGCGAGATTTTTCGGGTGCTGAAGCCCGGCGGCGAGCTGTTCATTGCCGACGTATTTGCCGACCGCCGCGTGCCCGAAACCCTGCGTCAGGACCCCATTCTCTACGGCGAGTGCCTGAGCGGCGCCATGTATACCGAAGACTTTCGCCGCCTGCTGCTGAGCTTGGGCGTGCACGACTACCGCTTGTTTTCCAGTCGCCGCCTCACCATCAACAACCCCGAGATTGAGGTCAAAGTTGGCAACATCGGGTTCTATTCCTTCACGGTGCGCGCCTTCAAGCTCGACCTCGAAGACCGCTGCGAAGACCACGGCCAGGTGGCTACCTATTTGGGCACGGTGCCCGGCCAGCCTACCCAGTTTGTGCTCGACGACCACCACACCTTCGAAGCCGGACGGCCCATGCTGGTGTGCGGCAACACCGCCGACATGCTGAGCGAAACCCGCTACGCGCCTTATTTCCAAGTGGTAGGAGACAAGAGCAAGCACTTTGGCTTGTTTGATTGCAGCCCCGCGCCAGCTGGTGCCAAGGCATCGGGCGAAACGGTGGGCGGCAGCTGCTGCTAAAGCTCCTGCGCCGGAACCTCACCCCCGGCAGAGGGTAAGGTTCTACTGCCCCAGTCGGGCCTTAACACCCGTCAGAATCCCCGCAAGCTCCGGGGCAGTGTTAGTTGACAATACTCCACCTATGTACAATACCGTAAGCACGCCGCCACGTAGCAAAAGCGTGAGCCAGGCATTTCCTAGCTCAGGCATAGCCCACGCGGACAGGCCGGCAACAGCCGCCACTGCGAGAATGCGCACAATGCTGCCATCGAACGGTTGCAGCCCGTAGCTGCGCCACACAAACCAGGTGCGCGTTGCGTTGATGCTAACCAGGGCCGCGCAATAGGCGAGGGCGGCGCCGGCTAGCCCAAAGCGTGGGATTAAAACCCAGTTGAGCCCCACCACGGCGGCGGCAAGAGAAACGTTAAAAACTAAATCGAAGCGGTAGCGCGGCGAGGTGGCCACAATGATGCCATTGACGCCCGTGATGCCGTCGACCAGCCGGCCGGTCAGTAGCAGGAGCACGGCGGTGGTGCCCACGGCATATTCGGGCCGGTGAATCAGGCCGTAGATGAAGTCCAGGTTCAGGCCAATTCCCAGGGCCAGGTAGCAGCCCAATAGCGTGTTGATGCGGGTACTGCGTCGGTAGAAATCGGCCATTTTTGCCATGTCACCCTCCTTCCAGTATTCGGCAATGAGCGTGAACGCCGTTTTGTAGAGTGCCCGAAATGGTAGGACCAGAGCCGTGCTGATGTTGGTGGCGATGATGTAGATACCTGCCGCCGAAAGGCTCAGCGTGGTGCCTACCAGTAGGGTGTCGACATTGAGCAGCACCGTGCCCGAGATGTTGCTCAGCAGCATAAACCCCCCAAATCCCAACATTTCGCGCAGCGGCTTGATTCGCAGAGCAGCCCGCGTGGGCCGCAGGTGGAGCTCACCAATGGCGGCCAGGTAAATGGCAAGCAATACTGCCACCACCGCGTAGGCTCCCGTGTAGGCCAGCACAAAGCCGTGGAAGCTGATATAGTTCTGGCTGTAAGCCACTGCCGCGCCCACCAGCATCAGCCGCAGCAAAATTTCCTGGGCAAACGAGGAAAACGACGTGTGGAAGAGGGATTTAAGGTAAGCATCCTGCAAGGCGCCCAGCATGATGCAAGCCACCAAGCCAATGGCCACCGTGTAATGCTGGGCCATTAGGGCCGCATCTTCGCCCTTGGCGTACCACTGCACCACCAGTGGCTTGCCCACCCACATCAGCAGGGCTACCACCACAAACCCCACCAGCGGTGGCCCCAGCAGCAGCGGGAAAAAGCCGGCATGGTTGCGCCCCTGGTTCCGGAAGAAGGGGAAGTAGCGCATGCCTGCGCTGGCAAAGCCAAAGGCGGCCACCTGCGCCCCAATGGTAGCCAGCGGCACCAGCACCCCCGACATCAGACCAATCTGGCTGGACGTCAGCAGCCGGGGAAGGATGAGAATGGTATTGGCAAAGCCAATGGCCAGGCCGACGTAGGAAATCAGGGTGTTGCGGATGCCCTGGCGCTGAACAATGCCCAAAAGGTGGTGGGGAAGGAATGAAGTGAATGGGTGAGCCGTGCCGCCCTAGTTGCGAAACGCTTGGCAAATTTCGGTGCCGGTGAGAAAAGCCGTTCCATGCTGTTGCAAATAACTCATGAGTTGGGCGAACTGCTGAGGGCCATTTTTATTATTGGCAGGGTCAAAGTTTTCGTTGTGCCAGAGCACAGTGGCCACTCCGCCGAACCGTTCTATCTCGGCTAGCATGGGCTGCAGGGCCGGCAATATTTCCTCGGGGCGCAGCTGCAGATAGCTGGGATGGTGCAGGGTCGCATCCATCACATTCAAGGGGATTTCCAGGAAGTGGTGCGCTGCCCCGCTAGCAAAGTCGAACGGAAAAAAGGGCAAACAGTAGGAATGACGAAAGCCAAAATGCTCGGCAAATGCCAGGGTTGAGTCGTAAGCAAAGCCAATGGCATCGACCAAGGCGGGAGTGTGCCGGGGCTCCCAGCGCAGGTAGTGAAAGCGCAGCCCTTGTGGCTCCATGCGCAGTTTTTGCAGCTCCTGCGTCAGGCGCCGGGCCTCGGTGGCGGTGCCAATGCTGCCATGTAGGCCCAGCTCGCCGCCTTGCTGGCGCAGGGCCAGAAGTCGATTTTTCAGTTGCGGCGATAGTCCGTAGTCGGCATTAGGGGTGCCATTGGCCCCAGGGCGGTGCTCTGGCAGGATGAAGAACGTCGACTGGGCCCCGTAGGCAGCGGTGGCAGCAGCTACTGCTTCCAGGTTATCCCACGCGTCGGGCTGGGTTAGGTGCCGGCACATCATTGTTCCGAATTGCAGCAGCTGGCCCCGCTTCAGGGCGGCTTTGACGGGGCCTTTCCAGGCACTGTGCAGGTTGTCGATGTCGTGGCTGATAAAGGCGGCGAAGCGAGCACCCGCTGGCCAGGCCCGGGCTCGGAGCCGTTGCCCCGTGACGTGCTCAACGGCGGTTTTCAGTACATCGAAATAGTAGTTTACTACCGGCAGCGCTACGAACCCATACTGCGCCTGAACGCTGGCGGCGTAGGGAAAGCGTCCGTGCCGGTCGCGGGTGTCGGAGTAATATTCCTGCCAACCGCTGAGCAGGTAAAAGGCCGCCGAAATGATATCGGCGTTGATAATCGCATGGCCCGGCTCAAGCTCCAGCAGCGGCGCATCAGGGCTGGAATCAAAAAAGAACGGTACCTGCTTTCCGAGCCACTCGCGCTGGTTTGGTGCGGGTGGGTAGGGCAGGGTTTGGGTGAAAAATACACCTGCGCCGTCTTTAATCGATATTTCTGGCTGTGCGGCCGCATAGCCAATCCGCACATTGGGTACTTCGGCATAAGAAAGCCGGAAATGCCTGATTACATAAGCCAGCCGGGCAGCCGGCAACACAGCTACTGCAGCAGGGCTGGGCAGCGGCGCAACAGGGCTGGAAATAGGGGAGGGCATGGCCACGAAGTTAGGCCCTGGCCCGGTGCGCTACTCATAATAGCGCAGTTCTCAGGGAAACCAACTCCTTGAAAAGGCAACATGGACCGCAACTGATGTCCCTCTCCGCCACAACCAGACTTTGCTAAGAAGTTAATGGAACAGGGCGTCATGCTGAGCTTGTCGAAGCATCTCTACCGCGTAAGTAATGGATTAGTACTGCGGTAAAGATGCTTCGACAAGCTCAGCATGACGCCCTATCCGCATGACCGTCTTATCAACATGACGCCCTATTAGCATGGCCGTCCTTTTACCTAATTTGGATAGGCTCCTAGCCAATCGGCTATTATTTTGATGGCCAGCGCCTGGCTCTGGCTTTCGTATTCGGTGCCAATGGTCGCGTTGTAGTAAGCTGCCCGTCGGAAGTGCGTCAGTGGTTTTTCGTGCTGGTATCGTTGCAGCAAATCGCGCAGCTCGGGTAGGCTTTGCGCTTGGTCGACCAACCCCTGCGCCACATACCCATAGTAGTCATTGATTAGCGGGTTGGAGCTGAATTGGTAATAGATGCTGACCAGATTCAGTAGCGTGGCTTCCAGGTGTGTAGAGGTATCGGCGGCAATTAGTGCGTCGTGTTTTTGTAAAAAAGCAAACACGTTTTCCTGCCGCGCATCCGACCACTGCAGCTGGGGCAATGTGCGGCGGAGAGTGCCAAAATCCCGCGGGTCGCTGGGGTGAGGGCGCAGAGTGAAGACAAGCTCTGGCAGCTCCTGCATCAGGAAAGCCAGGGCTTCGGCGATGGCTGGCAGCGGGTCGTGCACATTGCAGGCAATGCCTACGCGGGATACCTGGGGGCGCAGGTTTTTCTCCTTGAGGAAGGCATCGGCTTTGGGCATCCCCACCAACTCGACGCGGCCGCGCACGGGGCCGCACTGATGGTATTTATCGAGTGCATCCTGGCCCTCCAACAGACTAAGGTCGAAGCTCAGCGGTGGGAAATGCACACTCACGCTGGCATGCTGAATGTAGGCCGTGGGCACGCCCTCGGCGCGGCAGGCCAGGAGCAGGGAGCGGGAATCGTCGTTGTGGTCGTTGGAAAATATTACTGCCCGCGGCCGGTACGTGCGCAGGGCCCGGCGGTATACTTCGTAGTACCCTATGGCGTAAAAAATAAAGTCGAAGAAGCGCCAGGCTTTGCGCCCCTCTGTGCGCAGCAGCCCAAAAAACACGTAGGGGAACTGCCAGTAATAAAGCAGCTTGCGCCGCAGCGAAAGGCGGTTCACCGCGGACTTGTAGCGGCCGATGTTCTTGCCCTGGCCCGCCACTAGCACCGCATCGTGACGGGCTTGCTTGATAAAGTCCAGCGCATCGTAATTATTGGCACTCACCACGTAAAGCCACACCGCACCCTGCAGCTGGTCGGGGTTGCGGACGGGCTGAAACACATTGCCCAGCAGCCGCAGGCCCGCGTAGCCCGCCACCCGCGCCAGGCGCTTGAATGGGTTGGCCGGCGAGATACTGGCCATGGCCGCCGCTGGCACCGCCGCAAACATGTCCGTAAAGCGCAGCTGCAAAATATCGCGCAGCCGTGCCAAAAGAGGCATCTTCTGGTCGGCCACTACAGCGCCTCCCACGTCAGAGGAGTGCCGGATTTCAGGTCGCGGGTAGCTGTGCGGCCCAGCACCACATCCCAGTGCCGGGGCCAGAGGCCGTCGCCGGGGCGAATGATTTTCAGGTTGTCGGCGGTCAGCTCCTCGCCCGCCGCAATGGGCTTGGCTACGTAGATGCTGCGCTTGTAGAGCCGGCTTTTTTCCTCGCCGGTTTGGATGCAGAGCTGCACGGTGCCCAGGGCCTGATGGGCGCGCTCGGTTTCTTCCACTAAGCTTTTTAGCTCGTGGGGCTCCAGCGAAAAAGCCGAATCTACACCGCCTTCGGCACGACTCAGGGTGAAATGCTTCTCGATAACGCAGGCGCCGAGGGCCACGGCTGCGACGCTGGCGCCCACGCCCATGGTGTGGTCGCTCAGGCCAATGGGGCAGCCAAAGGTTTCGGCCAGCACCGGGATGGTGCGCAGGTTGGTGTTGGCCGGCGAGGCCGGGTAGGTGCTGGTGCACTTAAGCAGCACCAACTCGCGGCAGCCGGCCTCGCGCAGCACGCGCACAGCATCATCGATTTCGGCCAAGGTGGCCGCGCCAGTGCTCACTATCACGGGCTTCCCGGTGGCGGCTACTTTGCGCAGCAGGGGCCAGTGAGCGTTTTCGAAGGAGGCAATTTTGTAAGCCGGAACGTCCAGCTGCTCCAGAAAGTCAACTGCCGTTTCATCAAAAGGCGAGCTAAACGCCAGCATGCCGTGCTGCCGGGCGCGGGCAAACAACTCGGCGTGCCACGCCCAGGGCGTGTGGGCTTCCTCGTAAAGCTTGTACAAGTTCTTGCCTTCCCACAGCGACTGGCCTTCCTCATCGATAGCAAAGCCGGTGTCCATGGTGATGGTATCGGCTGTGTAGGTCTGAAGCTTGAGGGCATCGACGCCGGCTGCGGCAGCAGCATCCACCAGGGCCAGGGCGCGCTCCAGGCTCTGGTTGTGGTTGCCCGACATTTCGGCAATGATAAAAGGCTTGTGCGCTGGCCCCACGGGCCGGCCGCCAATTGATATTTCGGTCATTTTAAAACTAATCAAGTCAGGCCGCAAAGGTAGGGACTCGCGCAGGCAAGGCCTGTTTCTGAGGGCCTGCTTGGCAAGCGGCCTCTGGGGTGTCATTTTCTAAGGCGGCCATAGTCAGGGTCATCGTTTCGAGTTTACGAAACTCATCCGGTAAAGCAGTTTTCTGAACTTTGAATGGTAAACTAGTTTCTTAAACTCGATACTTAATGACAGGGGCTGCTGTCGTTAAGTATCGAGCTATCTAATTTTGTTCAGCAAAACAAGCTCATGATTAGGCCCTTGCGGAGTACCTTGCTCCTTCCCTCTTGCCCCCAGCTCATGGTCCTTTCACGCCGGTTGCCCTTCGCCGTATTGCTGACCTTGGCCGGTTGTCAAAAAGACGACGTGGACCCCCACGGTCTGCCCCGCGCGACCCAATCCGGTCAGAACACCGCCGGCTTCCTGGAGAACGGGCAACCCTGGCTGCCCAAGCAGAGCACCCTGCTGGGCAGCGGCCCCGCTGTTCAGGCGCGTTATGGCCCGTCCTATCGCGGGCCATACGAGTTGGTCGTGAACATGTCCCGGTACCAGGACCGCGACCATGAACAATACCTGACGCTGCACTTGGCCGGGGCCCGCCGGGCAGGCACGTACGCGCTCGAGCAGGAGATTGACCCGGGGGTGATTACCCGGGTCCGGCCCTCGCACGCCCTCTACCAAGTAAGCCGGCCGGGAGTGGACGGTAAGTACTACACTGGGCCGACGGCGCGCGGGCAGGTGGTCATCACTCGCCTCGACACGGTTGCGCGCGTCGTGGCCGGCACGTTCGAGGCCACGGTAAAGCAAGACGGCGGCCCGGATTCGCTGCGCCTTTCCCAGGGCCGGTTTGATGTCAAGTACTAAGACCGCTCCCTTACGCCGCCGTTCAAGAAAACGGTGGTCCCGTAAACGCAGTCCGTTCCGCTCAAGCAGTTTTTTTGCTGCTAGATCTCACTCAACTTTTCGATCTAATTGCGCAAAGAACTTGAGCGCCATTAGCAGAGGACTGACGACCACTATCACCCACCCCATCAGGCTTAGGGTCATCAAGAGGGTGCCCATGGTGTAATTCCCCATAAATTGTAGTTGCGCAATGCCGCCGCCAAGGGACAACACCAGGCCGGCAACAAACAGCAGGAAGAGCTTAACGAAAGAGGGCAGCCACGTCATCACGAGTTCGTTAAGAGAAAGGAATAAAGCACCAAGATAGGTGGTACCTCACGTTTACTTAAACGGTCGAAAGGTAAACGGGCGTTACTTTGTGCTTCATGACCCTTCTCTTCCCGCTGGTTTTGGTGGCGCTGCTCGGTGGTAGGGACTTGCACTGGCAAACCGGTCCTGCACGCCGCCTCGCCGTGGGGCATTACCGCTACGACATTGCCCTGAAAACGGCGTATGCCCACGACGAGGACACCGACAATACCTACTTTGTCGTCACGCGTCCCAATGCCCGTACCCCGCAGTGCAGCGCTCTGCGGCGCAGCGTGACGCGCCAGGGCGCCGTGCAGACAACAGGCGAATACGCCACTGATGGCGACCGCTTGTTGTTCAAACAACGGTACTTGACGCCCCGCCGGATTCGGCAGTGGGTGTTTCCCGATTCCAGCGTCACCACGTTTTCGCCGGACCGCACCGGCCGGTTGTGTTTAAGGGGCGTCCGCAATTTTAGCGACGGAAAGGCCACCGACGTGACCTATTAACGCTCCTGATAAAAGTGGCCTTTCCACGCGGGTTTGACAACGAAAGACGGCCTTCAACTCAATTCAATAAACGTGTTCAGCAAAACGGTGGTGGCTGTTGCAGAACTCCCGGCTTCGTGTTCAGCACCAGTTCGACGCGCGAGGGAGCGAAAATAAAGGCCGTCCCAGGGGCTTTCTAGCATGTTGACCCAACGCACTTCACCCTTTACGCGTTCTGAGAGGAGTTCTGCAACAGCCACGGTGGTGGCTTTTGCAGCACGCTCTGCTTCGCGTCCAGCATTCCTAAGGGGCGCCAAGTAAGTACCTGCCGAGTAGGGTTCTTAACTACTCGGGCCGGACGGCTGGCTTAGTAGCCCAGCCAAAAACTCTTCTGTTAATTCATCAAGTGAATGAATGCGGCAGTGAGCCTCGTGGGCCGCATCGGCTTCCAGGTGGGCATAATTGCCCCGCAGAATGCGCACGGTCTTAAAGCCCAGCGGCTTGATGCCCACAAAATCCTTCCGGGGGTTGTCGCCCACATAAATAACCTCGCGGGGTTCCACTCGCTCGCGCCGGCAAATCAGCCCAAACACGTGCGGGTCGGGTTTGGCCCGGTGGCGGCCGTAGCGGTTGGTAAGGTAGGAGTGGCGCATCGGGGCGGGAAAATGCAGGGCCGCCACTTTGCGGGCCTGCACTTCCTTGTGCCCGTCCGTGACGAGGTAGAGCGGCCAGCTGGCAAAGCGGACGAGGCAGCGCTCGGAGTCGGGGTAAAGAGCCAGCGCTGGCTGGTGCTGCCGGTACGCGCGCAAGCAGGCGGCCACCAGCTGTTTGCTCCAGCGGCCATTCTGCCGCAATACGTTATCAAAAACCTGCCCGCGGCCCTGAAGCGCTTCTTCGGCAATCATGCCCGCGGTTAACGTGTCGGCTGGCACTCCCAGCAAGGGACTCAAAAACGCCGCCACCGCACGAAACCCGCTATGCACGTAGCTCAACTCCGGATACAGCGTGTCGTCGAGGTCGAAAACAAGAACGGGCATGTTGTGTAGTTAACAGTAAAGCAGAAAGTGGCTTTTGAATTTAGGAGGCGTCTTGCTCGCTGCTAACTGAAAATACGGCGTCCACTGCGGCTCGCACCTGGCGGAGCGGACCACTAGCGGCCTGAAAAGGAAATTGCTCGAGGTCGGCGCCCGCAGCTTCCTGCAGGAACCAGAAAAAAGAGTCGACGCCAGCGGCAATGCCCAGGGTGCTGGCTCCCCCAAAGCGGCAATTGCACTCGATGATGTGCAGGCCGCCATCGTCGGTGAGCAGGGCTTGAAGCACCAACGGGCCATAAAGACCGAGTTGCTCGATAATAGGTGTGAGGCGGGCCACCAGGGCCGGGTCGTCGACGGTGGTGGTAATCTGCGATTCGCCCCGTAAAACCACGTCGCGGGTGCGGGGCATCAGGCCGTGCACCTTGCCCTGGCGGGTCACATAAACGTCGATGCTAATTTCCTGTCCTTTGATAAAAGGCTGAAAAACAGGTACTTCCAAGGTTTGGGAGTGAGCCAGGGCGGTTGCTTCTGGCAGGTTGAGGCCCAGGCTGAGTGAGCCCGCTCCGTACCGCTCTTTCACCACAAAGCTGGTTCCCGGGTTGGCCTCCTCGTTTCCGAAAAGGTAGTGAGCATCCAGACTGAGGGCGGTCGAAATTATCGGCAGCCCATTATTCTGGCCAAAAGCGAAGAATTCGAGCTTGTCGAGGCAACGGCGTACGGCGTCGGGCTCGCTCACCAGCACGGCAATGCCGGCTTCGGCCAGCGCGGCCCGGTGGCGGCTCCAGAAAGCCAGCTCGCCGTCACGGGTCGGGATAATGTGCCCGATGCCATGCTCAAGGCAGTAGCGCACAATGTCCGAGAGGTTTTCATCGGAGGTAGCGGGCATTTGCCAAAAACCATCCGTGAAATGGCGGGCCAGGCAGCCTTGGTTCATGTCGCCGCCAATGACTTTAATCTCGGGATGCACGCGCTTGGCTGCCGCCCGAACCGCCTGCACCAACGGCACCTTGGCTGCTACGCTACTAATGAGCACGTGGCCCGGCACTTTGGCCGCTGGGGTGGCGGTGCGGGTGCGCTCGTAGGCAATGATTTCGGGAATGGCGGCTTCCAGCGTGGTCGGCGGAAGCCAGTCTATTTGGCTGCTCCATCGCGTCATATCGGCCTGCGACGCTTCAAATGGAATGTCGGAGTCTACGTATTGGGCGCGCAGGTTGGGAAAGTTTTGCCGCAGCACGTCCACCACCTCCGACACTCGCCGCGCCCGGCCGGTGCCCAGGTTGATGATGCCCGTGACGGTTTCGGCCGCGGCCAAGCGGAGCAGGCCTTCGGCCGTATCGGCGGCGTAGAGGTAGTCGAAGTAAGACTCGGCGCCATACACCGTAATTTCCTCGCCGGCCAGCAGCATGCGCACCCAGCGCGAGGTGATATCGCGCCCGTTGCGGCCGTAGCCTCGGTAGATGCGCGGGCACACGGTGCTAAACTGCTCGGCCCGGAAGGTTTGCAGGAAGCGCAGCTCGATTTCATGGGCCAGCTTGGCCATGCCCGTCAGGTTGCGGGGCAGAATGGGGTCGTCTTCGCGCAGGCTGCGGGGCTGAGCCGGCACTTCGGCAAAGTTGTAGAGCGCCGGGTCATAGATGAGGTAGCTGGAGGCAAACACCACGCGGCGCAACGACGGCAGGTCCTTTTGCACCGTCATCAGGTGGTGGCTGAGGCGCACGTTGTGCTGAAAGTTCTCCTCCCAAAACCCGTAAGTTTCAGTCGAGCGCTCGAAGGTGGCCGCCAAGTGAATGAACAGGTCGGGCGCAAACGCGCCGATTTCCTGCTCCGTGAGGAAGTTCAAATCGCCCTGGCGGTATTGGAAGCGGGCCGGAAAGTCGGCGGGCCGGGGCTTCGTGTCGCCCACCAGCACCTGAACGTCGTCGGGGAGCGCGGCCAGGCAGCGTACCATTTCCTGGCCGATTACGCCGGCACCGCCGCTGATAAAAAGTCGTTTAAAAGGCAGAACCAAAGGCTGTGGCATAGTCGGCGGCCAGCTGGCCGTGCATCAGTGAGTCAGCAAAGGTATCCGGAGCCAGGCGCACGTGCTGGCGTAAGCGTCCTTCCAGCCGAAATCCCGCCTCTTCCAGAATGGCGACGTGGGCCGGGCGGATGTCGTAGGTTTCGGTGAACAAGCGGTTGACTCCCAGGTGTTCAAAGGCAGCTTGGCCCAGCAGGCGCAGGTGAGCCAGAAAATCCTGCCGGTAAACAGTCGGATTGGCCGCCCGAATCGGATCGACCAGGAAAGAAACCTCGGCCCGGCCATCGGGCCAGGAAATATGCACGAGGCCGCCGTAGGCCACTAGCTCGTTGTTGTGCAGCAGTGAAAACAGCAGCTGCGTCGGCCGTTCCTGGTTAAACAAAGGCATTACCACCCGCTGGAAATAGGCCTCCTGTTGCTCGGCAGTGAGGGGTTGGGGCTGGCGTAGTACTTCGAGCTGCGCGTTGCGCCAGGCCCGGATTGGCTCCCGGTCCTCGTAGCGAATGGGGACTAGCTCGTAGTTCTCCCACGTGAAAGCAGCTTGCGGAAGGACAAGGTAATTAGTCAAAGTAGAGGGGATTCAACTTATTTAAGAATGTCATGCTGAGCGCAGCCGAAGCATCTCTAACACGAGAGTAATCAAGATGCAACGAAGCAGTAAAGATGCTTCGGCAGGCTCAGCATGACGTTCTTTTTCAGCATGACGTTCTTTTTCAGCATGACGTTCTTTTTTTAAATAAACTCTTATTTAAACCACCAAATAAGAAATCAGCGGATTTAAAGGGCTGCGGCGCAGGGCGTAATTAGCCACCCCAAACACTTCATCAAACGCCAGCGTCTCGCCGGGGAATTCCGGGCAGTTCAGCTCATCAAAAGCTACAATGGCACCCTTGGTTAGGCGCGGGCGAATGGCTTCGAGGCAGGCCTTGGTGGGGGCGTAAATATCAAAGTCGAAGTAAGCGAAGGCGATAACCGTTTCGGGGTGCTCTTTCAGGTAGCGGGGCACGGTTTCGGAAGCGTCGCCGGCCACAAGCTCAAACTTGCGCTTGTGCGGGATGGGGCTATCGGCTTCATGCAGGGCCAGAATTTCGCTCAGGTATTCCTGGTAATTGGGCGTTACGCCGTAGTCGCCGGCTTTTACCCGGTCGCCATCTTTTTCATCGACGGACGGAAAGCCGCCGAACGTGTCGAAGCCAATGATTTTGCGGTTGTAATTATAAGGCTCGTAAATGCCGCGCAGGGCGTGCATCAGCGCCAGGTTTTGGCCCCAGCGCACGCCAAATTCCATGGCCACGCCGTGCACCGGAATGATTTGCTGGTAGAGCTCGGTGAAAAACAGCAGACGCGAAAGCGTCTGGCGGTTCAGGTACAGGCCCAGGTTGTTGGGCAACTCGGTGTTGGGAATGGGCGACTCGCGCAGGGTTTGGGCGAAGCTTTCGCGGCGCGTTTGCTCTTGAACAGGCGCGCCGCTGAGGACGTTAATCGGAGAGGACATGGGGCGGAGTCGGGGCTATTCGAGCTGCAAAAATACGGCTCAGGGCTGCACCTGAGTATTTTGGTTGTTGATGCTGGCTAGCCATGGATAGTGGGCTAGCAGAGCTGGTAAACCAGCGGGGTCGGTGAGGGAAAAATCAGCCGGCAAGTGCGAGTAGAGCAGGTGCAGAAAAGAGTAGTCACTGGCGTAGTCCACTGTGAGGCGCAGAGCCGCCACGGCCGGCGCAACTGGCAACGGCAGGGTTTCAAGCCGGAAAAGCTCAGGGTGGCGACGCAGATAGGGCGTTACGTGCTCACGCTCCTCGGGGCTGGTGGCCGCGGCGTCGGCCCGACGTAAGGCGGCAGCCGTCATCACTTCCACGTTGGTGCCCAGGGGTAGGCCCGTGGTCAGGGTGTAGTCGGCCTGAGTGGCCAGATGATGAGCAACCGCGGCCCTCAAAAAGGCCGGGTCTATGGCCGGGTTATCAGCCGTAATTCGAACTACGACCTCCGCTTCATAAACGGCCAATGCACCTGCGAAGCGGCCCAATACGTCCTGCTCATCGCCCCGAAACACTTCGGCCTCCAGCTCCTGAGCGGCCGCCGCCAGTGGGTCGTCGGCGGGCAGGGTGGAGGTGGCCACGATAACACGCTGGCCCGGGGCCAGCTGCCGGGCGCGGGCCACCACGTGCCCCAGCACCGTAGTAGTGCCCGACAGGGGCAGGGGCAGCAGGACTTTGCCAGGCAGCCGGGAAGAGCTCATCCGGGCCTGGATGATAACGATGACGCGAGCGGGCCAGGGAGACGTCATAGTGCTTAGCGGATAGTCCAGCCGCCGTCTACCACCAGGTTGTGGCCCGTTACAAAATCGGATGCGGCAGCGCTCAGGTACACGAAGGCCCCGGCCAGGTCCTCGGGCCGACCGATACGGCCCAGTGGGTTGCGGCGTTCCAGCTCGACTATAAAACCGCCTTGCTCCTGCACCCGCTCGCTGGGGAAGGCGCCCGGCGACACGCAGTTAACCTGAATATTTTCGGGGCCCAGGTACGAAGCAAAGTACTTAGTGAGCTGGATAACGGCCGCTTTGGCCGCTCCGTAGTGCGGCGGGTTCAGGAACTGCGGGTGCTGGTCGTAGGCGGCAAAGTCAGGCGCCACCATCCCGTACATGGAGGCCACGTTGATGATTTTGCCGCCTCCGTTTTCGCGCAGGTAGGGCAGCACTTCGCGCAGGCAGCGGTAGGCGCTGCCCGTGGAGCCGTCGAGGCCGCGGGCAAATTGCTCGTCGGTCAGGGCGTCGGGCTGCTGGCCTTCGCTGTACACGGCGTTGTTGATGAGCACCTGCGGCAAACCGTGTTGCTGCCGGCAGGCTGCCAGCGCCTCGCGCACTGATGGCGTAGAGGCCACGTCGCACACCTGAAAATGCACAGGTGCAGTGTCTAAAAGGGCTGCGAAGGTTTTCCTGAATTGGTTTTCGTCGCGCCCCAGCACCACCACCGTCGCGCCATGGCTCAGCAAGCCAGCCACAATAGCGCGGCCCAAATGTCCGTAGCCACCCGTAATCAGTACCAGCCGATTACTCAGGTCAAATAAGCTGGAATAAGGGGCTAGGAACGGGGCGGCCATGCGTAGGGAAGGATGTAGTCGGTGGTCTTTTCGGCCAGCAATAGTAACTCCGAGCGCAGCGCTTCGGCCTGCGCTACGTGCGAAGCGGCGGCCAGATTATCGCGCAGGTTGGCGGGAGTGTCGACCCCTATTACTACCCGGCTGACTCCCGGCGCCAGAGCGGCAAAGAGCAGCAGTAGGCTCGTCAAGGGCATGCCAGCTTCGGCAGCAAGTACGTGTAGCCTGGTTATTCTATCAGCTAGCGGCACAAAAAACGGGGGCAGCGTGGCCGGCTCCCGCAGCAGCAGCCCCTGCAGGAATGCTGAACGCACGTGCACCTCCACACCGCGCTGCTGCAACTCGGGCAGCAGTGCTCCAAAGCGTTGGTCGAGCACGTTGAAGGGCACTTGCACCAGGTCTACATCGGGCAGCTCGGCCAGCAGCCATTCGGCTTCCTGCGGGTGGTAGAGCGACAAGCCGATGCGCTGCACCGAGCCCGTCGCACGGGCTTCCTGCAAGGCCAGCCAGGAATCAGGATGCTGGCGGAACGCTGCAAATTGATGAAAAAGTACGCCGTACAGGTGAGACTGGCCAAGACGCGCCTGGGATTCCTGTAGCTGCTGCCGAACTTGGGCGGCCGGACCAGCCGCCAACTTGGTTACTACCCGAAACGCGGCTGGCTCGCGGCTGGGCGCACCCAGCCAGGCGCCTAGTCGGCTTTCGCTGTCGCCGTAGGCGGCGGCGGTGTCCAGTAAGTCGACCCCCGCCGCCTGGGCCAGTTGCAGAATTGCCTCAACCGTCGCATCATCGGGCCGGCCCGCCGTGTTGTTGATGCCGTAAGCCAAGCCAAACTGGGCGGTGCCCAAGGCCAGGCGGCCAATGAAGTCGGCCGCGCTCGGCCGGGCAGAGTCAGTCGGCATGAGACAGGTTTACAAACTCAACAATGCAAGCCACCACGTAGTCCTGCTCCTCATCGGTGAGGGTTGGGAATAGTGGAATGCTGAGGCAGTGGGCGTAATAGTTTTCGACTAGCGGGAAGTCGCCGGCTCGCCAGCCCAGGTCCTCGTAGTAGGGCATGCGATGCACCGGGATGTAATGCACCTGCGTGAAAATCTGCCGGGTTCTGAGGTAGTCGTAGAGGCCTTTGCGGTCAGTTACTTCGATAACGTAAAGGTGGAAGGCATGGCCGGTGCGGCCCGGGGCCAGCACCGCCACGCCGGGCACCTGGGCAAAGGCTGCATCGTAGCGGGCGGCCAGCTGGCGGCGGCGGGCCAGACCTTCGTCGGCGCGGGTAAGCTGGCTGAGGCCGAGGGCGCAGTTCAGGTCGGACAGGCGGTAATTGTAGCCAAGCTCCTGCATTTCCATGTACCAGCCACCGTCGGACTCGCGCACCAAGTCGGCCGGGTCGCGGGTGATGCCGTGTGTGCGCAGGCGCAGTAAGCGGTGGAAAAGCTGCTCGCTGTTGGTTGTAATCATGCCGCCTTCGCCGGTGGCAATGTGCTTGACGGGGTGAAAGCTGAAAATGGCCAGGTCGGCGAAGTTGCCATTGCCGCAGCGTTGCTCCCGGCCTTGGGCGTCGAGGAAAAAGCCGCCCGGCGCGTGGCAGGAATCTTCGATTATCCAAAGGCCGTGCTCGTCGGCCAGGGCGCGGGCTTCTTCCAGATTCACGGCCAAGCCCGCAAAATCCACTGGAATTAATCCCGAAAAGTGGCCTTTGGGGTGCGCGGCCAGCAGCTGACGCACTTGCTGCAAATCAATGAGCCCGGTGGCCGGGTCAATATCTGCGAAGTGTACCTCGCCGCCGCAGTAGCGCACGCAATTGGCCGAGGCCGCGAACGTGAGCGGCGTGGTGATGACGCGCTGGCCCGGCTGCACGTCCAGGGCCAAGGCACACAGATGCAGAGCGGCTGTGCCGTTGCTCACGGCCACGCCATAACTGGCGCCTACGTAAGCGGCAAATTGCTTTTCGAACTCGCCCACCGTGGGCCCCTGGGTGAGGAAGTCGCCCTGTAGGGCGGCGGTAACGGCGGCTACATCAGCCTCAGTGATGTGTTGGCGACCGTACGGTAGGGGGCGGGCAGGGCGGAATGTGGAGTCGGGCATTGTCAGACAAAGATAAATTCAAACGCCAAGGCCAAAATCGGAAGTCCAGAGGCCAACCTGCGGAGTGCACAGGGTTTGGGAACTACCCTCTTGGGTACCAAGCCAACGCCTCAGCTATCAAGTGCAATCCAGACTCTGGGAGAGTAAATGGCTTGTTGCTAAACCGTAAAGTCCGCATCCACATGCAGCCGGATTTCCTCCCGAATCTGCTCCGCATTCAACCACACCTCGTTATTGGCCGAGTCGTACTGAAAGCCCAGCGGCACCCGCTTGCCATTGAAGTGCTGCACAAATTTCTCCACGTCCCAGATAGGCATGGAGGGCAGGATGACGTAATACCGGTCCAGCTCCACGGTGCTTAGGGCGTCGGTTTCCGTTATCATGGCTTCGTGCAGCTTCTCGCCGGGGCGGATGCCCACAATTTGCTGTTCGCATTCCGGGCCGATGGCGCGGGCCACCTCCGTGATTTTGTAGCTCGGAATCTTGGGTACGAAAATTTCGCCGCCCCAGGAGTTTTCCAGCGCGTACAGCACCAAATCCACGCCTTCCTCCAGTGATATGTTGAAGCGCGTCATGTCGGGGTGGGTGATGGGCAGGATGCCGGTGCTGCGCTGCTGCAGAAAAAAAGGCACCACCGAACCACGCGAGCCAATTACGTTGCCATAGCGCACCACCGAGAAGCGCAGGTCGCGCGCGCCTTTCATGTTGTTGGCGGCCACAAAAAGCTTATCAGAGCACAGCTTAGTGGCGCCGTAGAGGTTGATGGGGGCCGCGGCCTTGTCGGTGCTCAGCGCTACCACCTCCTTCACGCCGCAGTCGAGGGCGGCGTTGATGACGTTCTCCGCACCAAAGATGTTGGTCTTGATGCACTCCATGGGGTTGTACTCGGCGGCGGGCACCTGCTTGAGGGCAGCCGCGTGAATCACAATGTCGATGCCTTCGCAGGCACGATGCAGGCGTTCGCCATCGCGCACATCGCCAATGAAATAACGGATGGCGGGGTACTTGGCCGGGCTAAATTCCTGACTCATTTCGTACTGCTTCAGCTCGTCTCGCGAGAACACCACCAAGCGTTTTACCTGCGGAAACTTTTCAAAAACGGTGCGAACGAACTGCTTGCCGAACGAGCCGGTGCCGCCCGTGACGAGGATGGATTTGTGGTTAAGGTCGAGAGCCATGAAAAAAGGAAAGCCGAAATAGGACCACAAAAGTAGTTCAGGGAGGCTTAGGGCAGGGGCACTCGGCCTTGGCTGCGGAGCGCTGCCTACCCCGCAATATTCGCAGCCGCCACCGCAGCCCTGGCGGCGTGCCACTACTATTCCCGACCTTTGGCCACTGGAGCTGCTTCCGCGTTGCGAATGCTATTTAATTCTATTCATTTTCTGGTCTTTTTTCCGGTGGTTGTTGGGCTGTATTACAGCCTGCCGCCGCGCTGGCGTGGGCCCTTGCTGCTACTGGCCAGCTACTACTTCTACATGAGCTGGCGGGCCGCTTATGCGCTGCTGCTGCTGGGCACCACGCTCGTCGACTACTACAGCGGCTACCGCATGAGCCAGCTGCCCAACAAGCAGGCCCGCAAGCCCTACCTGTACCTCAGCCTGATTAGCAATCTGGGTACGCTCTTTATCTTCAAGTACTTCAACTTCTTCCGCGATGCCGCCGGGCAGCTGGCCAGCGCCTTGGCCTTGCCCCACTATGCCGGCCCCACCCTGGAGCTGCTGCTGCCGGTGGGGGTGTCGTTCTACACGTTTCAGTCGGTGGGCTACATCATCGACGTGTACCAGGGGAAGCTGGAGGCCGAGCGAAATCTTGGGCGATTTGCTTTGTTCGTGGCTTTTTTTCCGCAGCTGGTGGCCGGGCCTATCGAGCGCGGCGGGCACATGCTGCCGCAGTTCCGGCGCACGCATCCGTTCGATTATGCCCGCATCGTGAGCGGCCTGCGCCTCATGGCCTGGGGCTTGTTTAAGAAAGTTGTGGTGGCCGACCGCCTGGCCCTGTTTGTGAATCCCATATTCAACAACCCCCGGGAGCACCCCGAAGGTCCGCTATTGGTGCTGGCCACCCTGGCGTTTACTTTTCAGATTTACGGTGATTTTTCGGGCTATACCGACATGGCGCGGGGTGCGGCCCGGGTGCTGGGCTTCGATTTCAACCTCAACTTCCGGCAGCCGTACCTGTCGGCCTCGGTGCCCGAGTTCTGGCGGCGCTGGCACATTTCGTTGTCGAGCTGGTTTCGCGACTACTTATACATTCCCCTAGGCGGCAGCCGCGTAGGGTCCACCCGGGCCTATGCCAACCTGCTGGTAGTGTTTCTTATCAGTGGTCTCTGGCACGGCGCCAACTGGACGTTTGTGGTCTGGGGCGCCCTGCACGGCCTCTATATAATAGCCAGTACCTGGGCACGGCCCTGGCGCGATACCCTGGCCCAGCGCACAGGACTTGCCGCCCTCCCAAGGCTGCGCCGCATATTGGGCGTGCTCATCACCTTTGCGCTGGTGGCTTATGCCTGGATTTTCTTCCGAGCCAACTCCCTGGGCGATGCCGTGTACATCAGCCAGCACCTTTTCAGTGGCTGGGACCATCTGACTGGCCGTCGGCTATCGACGCTGTTGCTGGAGTTCTCTCAGCACTACCGCCCCGAGCTTCTCATGGCCGCTTTCGCGACGGGCTTCATGCTGCTGGTAGAATATGTGCTGGGCCGGCAGCCCAGTCCGCAGGGCTGGCTGGCTACGCGGCCAGTCATTCTCCGCTGGTCGGGCTATGTAGGCTTGGTGCTGCTAATTCTTTACCTGGGCATTTTCAATAGCACCAGCTTTATCTATTTTCAATTTTGATGCGTTCCCAAAGAGCAGCGGCTTTTCGGTTGGTATTGCGCCTGGGCTTGCTGGCTGGCGCGGCGGTGCTGGGTCTGGTGGCCCTGGGCCCGGTAGTGCTGGGCGGACATGTAGATGCGTTATACGGGCGCTTCACCAGCCCTTCCGCTGGCTCGTTGGTAGTAGGTACTTCGCGGGCGGCACAGGGAATTCGGCCTTCGATTTTGGTGGAGGCGCTGGGCGAACGGTTCGATGGGCCGCTGCTGAATTATTCCTTCACGCTGACGCATTCGCCCTACGGCCCGGCCTACTTGCGCAGCATCAAACGCAAGCTGCGCCCCGAGGTCAAAAATGGCCTTTTTATTGTGGCCGTCGACCCATGGTCACTGTCACTCACCGGCCCGGAGGGCAGCTTCCCAGAGGATAACTCATTCATTGGCCAGCTCGACCAAGTTAGCCAAAATCCCAACCTGCCGTACCTCACGCGCTACCAAACCAAGCCGCTTTACCGCCTCCTACTCGACTACGCCACCGCTACCGAGCGCCTGCACCCCGATGGCTGGTTAGAAGTAAACATTGGCATCGATAGCGCACAGGTGCGAGCCCGTACTGCCCGCAAATTGCAGGATTATCGCCTACTAGCCACCCGGCAGCATTTTTCCGCCGGACGGATGCAGGCGCTTGTCGAGACCATCGCGCTGCTAAAACAGCACGGCCATGTTTGCATGGTGCGCCTGCCGGTAGGGCCAGGGCTATTGCAATTGGAGCAAGCTTACCAACCGGGTTTCGACCAGCTCATGCGCCAGACGGCCGCAAATCAAACCGTTCCTTATTTCGATTACAGCACCCGGCCTTACCCTACCACCGATGGCAACCACCTGCAGCGGGAGGCGAGCGAGGTATTTAGTAGAGAATTGGCGAGTGACTTATGCGCTGATTCGAAGTAACTTATATGAAGTATAAGCTGGGAGTAGAGATAAAAAATTTTGCATTTCGCCGTTAACTAATGTTGTCCACACGACAGCTCAACGACAAAGACGACGAGACACCAAGTGTCCTCACAGAGCTAAAAAGCAGAAATGGGACGTCTCAGGAATTTCAGCGACTAAGACTTAATAACCTCAACCAGCCGGCCCGTCAGTGCCTGCCGTGAATACCGCTTGTGGCTTATCGCTGGTAGGTCTAGGTTGGGACTTTGGCGCCACTGCGCCACCATGGTTTCCAGCGTTTCCAGCATCAGTGCGTAGTCCTCGTAGGGGAGGGCGTGGCCAGCCGCGCATTCCTGCAGCAGATTGTCTGCATCCGAACCCGTTGGGCCAACGCACAAAATCGGCTTGTTTGCGGCCAGGTATTCAAAGACTTTGCCCGGCAGGATGCCGAAGTTGCGGGGCACATCGGGAATGGCCATCAGCAGCGCTGTTGCCTGCAAAAGGTGCTCGACCGACTCATCGTGCGGCACGAAGGCCAGGAACTCAGTAGCTGGCAGCAAGCCGGCACGCTCAATCTGATTGCGCAGCTCGGCCGAGACCTGGCCCACAAAGCGTAGCCGCAAGGGCACATCGGGGTGGCGGGTGGCGCAGGTAGCCAAAGCTTCCAGCAGCCGGTTGATGTGGTAGAGCTCCGTGATGGTGCCGGTGTGGGTGATGCGCAGACAGTCGGTAGGTGGCCGCGACGGCAGCTGAAAGTCCGACTCGTCGTAGCCATTGGGCAGCACGTGTAATTTTGCCGAAGGCAAGTCCGGAAGCTTAGCCAGAAACAGGCGCTTGGTTTCGGGCGAAGTTACCAGCACGGCGTCGGCCTGGGTTAACACCTGCCGTTCGTATCGCGCATCGAGCCAGGCGGCCAGCGGTGTATGGTGCAGGTCTTTGTAGTAATAGATATCCGTCCAAGGGTCGCGCATGTCGGCGAGCCAGCGCAGGCCGTGGCGCTTCTTCAGCTCCAAGCCAATGAGCTGGGTGGAATGCGGCGGCGAAGAGGTGAGCACCGCATCGAATTTTTCGCCCGCGGCCAGCAGTTTTTCCACGGCGGCAAGAGCGTGGCGGTTCCACCCGCGGCGGGGGTCTGGAATAAACAGGTTGCCGCGCACGAAGCGCAGGGCCTTTTGCACGGTGCCGGGCTTGCCTTCGTTGGCAAACCCTCCGTAGGGCACTGCCCGGCCGGTTAGCTTTTTATAAGACTCGAAGGGCTCGGACGTAGCCGTGCGAATCACGCGGACGCCGGCGGGTACTTCGGCTTCCAGGCTCTGGTCACGCACCGGGTAGGTGGCCTGAGTGGGGTCCACGGTTATCACGGTTGGCTCCACACCGAAGTGGCCAAGGTGCTTCACAAACTTGAGGCAGCGTTGCACCCCGGCCCCGCCCGACGGCGGCCAATAGTAAGTAATGACGAGCAGGCGCAAGGGGCGAGGAGGGGGCACGTAGGCAAGTGACAACAAGCGGCGCGCGAAGGTACATCGTTTGCCGGTTTTCACCCTTTTATGGTTACTTTTGGGGTTCCGGAACTTCCTGATTTGACGCAGCTCAACCGCAGCGGAATCCATGGAATCCGCCAAATCCGTCTAAATCCGTGATACATGTTTGATAGTCTCTCCACCAAGCTCGACCGGGCCATTAAGACCCTCAAAGGCCAGGGCAGCATCTCCGAAATTAACGTTGCGGCTACCATCAAGGAAATCCGCCGTGCGCTGGTTGATGCCGACGTTAACTATAAGGTTGCCAAAGAAGTAACCGACAAGATTAAGGACGCCGCCATGGGCCGCGACGTGCTCACGGCCGTCTCGCCGGGCCAATTGATGGTCAAAATCGTCTACGACGAGCTGACCGAGTTGATGGGCGGCGAAAAGAAGGACATCGTTATCAAAGGCGACCCTGCGGTGATACTGCTTTCGGGCCTGCAGGGCTCAGGCAAAACCACCTTTGCCGGCAAGCTGGCCAGCTACGTTAAGAAGCAAAACCGCACCGTGCTGCTGGTGGCCTGCGACGTGTACCGCCCGGCCGCCATCGACCAGCTCAAGGTGCTGGGCGAGCAAATCGGCGTGGAAGTGTACTCGGAAGTCGAGAACAAAAACCCCGTTGAAATCTCGCGCAATGCCATTGAGTACGCCAAAAAGAACAATAAAAAGGTAGTCATCATCGACACCGCTGGTCGCTTGGCCGTGGACGAGCAGATGATGCGCGAGATTGAGGCTGTGAAGTTGGCCATCAACCCCAGCGAGACGCTGTTTGTGGTAGACTCCATGACCGGCCAGGATGCCGTGAACACCGCCAAAACCTTCAACCAGCGCCTGAATTTTGATGGCGTCGTGCTCACCAAGCTCGACGGTGACTCGCGCGGTGGTGCGGCCCTTAGCATCCGGGCCGTGGTAGAGAAGCCCATCAAGTTCATCTCGACGGGCGAGAAGATGGACGCACTGGACCTGTTCTACCCCGACCGCATGGCCCAGCGTATCCTGGGCATGGGCGACGTTATTTCGCTGGTTGAACGCGCCCAAATGCAGTTCGACGAGGACGAAGCCAAGCGCATCAACGCCAAAATCCGAAAAAACCAGTTCAACTTCGATGACTTCCTCTCGCAGCTGGAGCAAATCAAGAAGATGGGCAACATCAAGGACCTGATGGGCATGATTCCGGGCATGAGCAAGGCCATGAAAGATGTCGAAATCGACGACGACGCCTTCAAGCCGGTGGAAGCCATCATCAAGAGCATGACCAAGCAGGAGCGGGCCAACCCCGACATCCTCAACAGCTCCCGCAAGCGCCGCCTGGCCAAAGGCTCCGGCACCGACATTCAGCAGGTAAACGCCCTGATGAAGCAGTTCGACGACATGCGCAAAATGATGCGCACCATGAACAAAATGAGCCAGACTAAAGGTGGCATGGCTCAAATGCAGAAGATGATGGGCGGCATGAAAGGCGGCCCCGGCGGCATGATGCGCTAAAGACGTATGGAGAGCAGACAATTGCTCTACCAACATTTGAAAAAGCCCAGACAGCAATGTCTGGGCTTTTTTACTGCCAGTTCAACATTCGATTATTCATCTTAAGCAAGGCAACATGCAAGGACTGCAACTCGAACGCATTCCTCATCCAAGCCTGCGGAGATAGAATAGGCCAATTGCCCCCGTGCTTGCGCGCATAGCTAGAGGAGTAGCGCATGCGGGCATAGTGCTTGGCTTGAGCATCAACATCATTTTGGAAGCAAATGCTGCCTAATGCATTGAAAATTATTCAATCTCATGGAATCTTTTGGTGCAATTGTTGTTGGTCTTATCGTGAAAGAATAGTTTTTTAAGGTGTTTTGGTATGGAAAGAGGCATCCCTTTGGGTTGCCTCTTTTTTTGTTTTGGTATTTATTCAACAACTGTCACCCTGCTGCTTAGGTTAAGCATTACCATCAGGCAGGCTCTGTCGGAACAGGTGCACGCCACCTTGCCTGGGTATTATCTGCCGCTCTGCTGTATATGAAGCAAATCGTTGAAAAGCATTCCCTGGCTATCCGCTGGTTTCACTGGGTCAACTTCCCAGTCCTCGGCCTGATGATTTGGAGCGGAATCTGGATTTATTGGGCCAACGACGTGTACCGGCTGGGTTGGGGCGATACCACCATTTTTAAATTTTTCCCGAAGTCGTTTTATCAGGCGTTTCACGTCAACCACAAACTGGCGCAGGGCATGGCCTGGCACTTTGTGCTGATGTGGGTGTTTTTCCTGAACGGTCTGCTGTACGTGCTCTATACCCTTTTTTCGGGCGAATGGCGCTACCTGCTACCCAACCACAACTCCTTTAAAGAAGCAGTGCAGGTTGTGCTGCACGATTTGGGCTTGCGCAAAGGAGCCCTGCCAGTGCGTAAGTACAACGGCGCGCAGCAGATTGCCTACACCAGCGTTATTCTGATGGGGGCGGGCTCCTTGCTGTCGGGCCTGGCTATTTATAAACCCGTGCAGTTTAGTTGGCTGGTGGCCTTGCATGGCGGCTATGAAGCTGCCCGCCTTATTCACTTTGTTCTTACCATTGGCTATGTGGTGTTTTTTATTGTGCACATCGCCCAGGTTGTACGGGCTGGGTGGAACAACTTCCGGTCGATGGTAGCCGGTTTCGAAGTCCAGGAAGTAGACCCTGTCAGCCAAAAAGTAACGGCCGGACCGGCACCGCTTCCAGCGGCCGATGCCCCTCTTTCGTCCAAGTAATTTATATGGCTATGAACGACGAGTCTCCCCTTTCACCAGTGCCCGAAAGCCCCCGCCAGCCGCTACAAGCCGATGCAGAAGTGCTGGTCGAGGCCCGGCGCCGTTCCCGAAGGGCGTTTATTGGCTTGGGCCTGGCGGGGCTGGCGGGATTAGGCGGCTGGAACTGGCTGATTTCGCAACCCAAGGATTCCGGCATTGCCCAGCCACTGCGCAAGGTGCTCGATGCCAACGGCCGTCTGTCGGGCGCCTATTTTAAGGAAACCCGGCTGGCGCCTGAGTTTGCCCGGAGCCGCGCCCGCACCCCCCGGGTCAATGGGAAAATAGGGATGAAGCAAGAGCTTGACCCTGAAGCTTGGCGGCTGCGGGTGCGAGACTTTCGTACAGGCACCGCCCGGGAGTTCACGCTTGCCGATATCAAGGCTTTGCCCAAAGTGGTGATGACCACCGAGCTAAAATGCATCGAAGGCTGGAGCACAGTGGTAAACTGGTCGGGGGCGCGCCTGTCTGATTTTATGGCACGCTATCCGCTTGCCTCGCGTTCTGGCACTGCAGCAGACCTTGCTGCTTACGTTGGCATGCGAACCCCTGACGATGCCTATTACGTGGGCCTCGACATGGCCAGCGCCCTGCACCCGCAAACGCTGCTTTGCTACGAAATGAACGGCCAGCCCCTCACCGCTGCTCATGGCGCGCCGCTTCGCCTCGTTACCCCGCTTAAATACGGCACCAAGCACCTCAAGCGCATTGGCACAATTTCCTTCGCCGACACGCGCCCCCAGGACTACTGGGCCGAGCAGGGATACGATTGGGACTCGGGACATTAGCTGTCCATCTTACCAGGCAAAAAACAACGGATACGCAGAGCGCACCAAAACCAAGGTCGCCCTATTAGCATAGGAGCTGAAAAGAGCTTGCTCGGTTTAGTGTACTATCCGGAGCTCGTAGCGCTCGGGCTGACCTTGGGCCGCCGGCACGTGCCAGGCCCCCACGCGGCTAGGGCCATAGCCAAGGTTTACTTTGAGCCATTCGTCGCGAGTAGGCAGCATGGCAATGATTTCCTGCTCGAGCTGGCTTTGCTCGCTGCGTAGGTTTTCGATTTTTTGCCGGAGTTCGTCGGTTTTATGGTCGTAGCTGCCGGTGGGCGGACGCTGCACAAATTCGGTAGATGCCGCTGCCTTTTCCTGCTCTTGCAAAGGCGTGCTCTTAAGCGCTGCTATGGCCCGCTGAAGTGCTTTTTCCGATTCCAGATAAGCATTCACTTTTTCTTCCAACGGAAGAAGGGCGGGGTCCAGGTAGTCGAGATTAGAAGCCATGGGAACTTGGGAGTGCAAACGTGAATAGAAGAGTGGAATTGCCCTCCTGCCCTCAGAACGGGTTCGGCATAGGAAAAGATACTTGCTGAAAAAAATATACCGCCTCCCTACGCCAACTCTTATGGACGCTGGGCGGGTAAGTCTGTGGCGGGGCGGTTGCGCTGGCAACGCTCGCCGCAGTATTTAACCTCATTCCAATTGGCCCGCCATTTTTTGCGGTACTCAAAGGGGCGGCCGCAAGTGACACAGATTTTGGTGGGTAACTGGCCTTTGCGCAATTTACCTGGTAGCATAGGGGAAACAGAAAGAAGGCCCGGTTATGCTAACCCGACGTATCGCCACGAAGTTTTGGGTACTTTTCGGGTCCGAAACGGGTTAGGGGCGGCAAGCACGCGCTTATTTCCTCAACGGCCCGGGCCATTTTGATTCTCTTTTTTCATGACGACCACTACTGCCCCTGACATTTTGGGCCAGGCCTTGCTGGCTTATCATCACGGCCAAGCCGAAGCCACCCTCACTGTGCATTGTAATGTGGCTGACGACGAGCCCTTGCCAGCCGCTTACTTCTTTCGCACCCTGCTGCAAATGCCCGAGTTGGAGCGGCTGGCCCTTGACGAATGCCGGGGCCGCGTACTCGACTTGGGCGCCGGCGCTGGGTGCCACAGCCTGGAGCTGCAAAGCCGGGGCTTCGATGTGAAAGCCGTCGACGTATCGGCGGGTGCCGTGCAGGTCATGACCGAGCGCGGAGTCCGCACTGTGGCGCGCCACGACTTATTTGCCCCACTGCCTGATACCGAGCGGCCCTACGATACCATTGTGCTGCTCATGAATGGCCTGGGCCTAACGGGCTCCCTCGCCGGACTCGACAAATTTCTGGTTCATGCCCGCACGCTGCTGGCCCCAGGCGGCCAGATTCTGGCTACGTCTTCCGACGTCCGCTACCTCTACGAGGATGAGGACGGCGCGCTGATGCTCAACCTTAACGGCCCTTACTACGGCGAAGTAGAGTACTCCCTTAGCTATGCTGACAACACGGGGGCTTCGTTCCCGTGGCTGTTCGTGGACGCGGCTCTGCTCAACGACGCCGCCGAAACCGCTGGCTACACGGCGGACTTTCTGGGCGAAGACGATGACGAACAGTACTTGGTGCGCCTCACCCCCCTCAATAATTAATAGAGATAGAAGCAGTAGGGTTTGAAGCGATTTGCCCCATCGTTAATTCCCTCAAACTATTTGTTCTGCCTACTTACAATGAACGAATCCATTACCTACCGCACCCGCTGGGCCGACATGGACCCCAACGGCCACATGCGTCATTCTGCCTACGCTGACTACGCCGCCGACCACCGGGTGGTGATGCTGGCCCAGTGGGGCTACGGTGTGGCCCGCTTTGCGGAGCTTCGCCTGGGCCCGATTCTATTCCGGGAAGAAACCAAGTATCTGAAAGAGATAAGCATCGGCGAGGAAATCCGCGTCGACGGGCGGCTGGTATCAGCTACTGCCGATGGCGCGCGCTGGACCATTGTGCACACCATCTACAAAGCCGATGGCCGGGTCGCGGCTACCGTCACGGTCGACGGTGCCTGGATTGACCTCAACCGCCGCAAGCTAACCACCCCGCCCGCCGAGTTGGCTGCCGGGTTCAGCAACATGCCCGCTTACGAGCCCGCCACTCGCTAACTCAGCTTTTCACCAGCCCCGGAGTTGGGGCCCGTAATGCCTTGGTAATGCGGTTCATCTGCTGCTGATGGTGCAGCAGGTGGTCGAGCAGAAAATCCATTACCTGGCAAATGGTAATCCGCCCCGAGCGTGGGTGCGGAAAGATTGCCCGATTGAGCTGCCGGCCCGGAAATTCGTTGAGCAGGCGCTCCAACTGACGGCGCGAAGCCTCCCAGGTTTGGCGTAGCTCTGGCAAGTTGCCAACCTCTCCGGTATCGGTGAGAGTGGCCACGCCACGCGGGGCTTTGTACCGCAGGCCGGGCAGGCGCAGCATCAAACGAACAAAGCGGGCTCGCAAGCGGGTAAACAGCCCGACTTTGGGCAGCAACTCCTCAGCCTGCAGCTTCTTATTAACGTACTGAATGATGTTGCCCTCGATAAAGAGCAAATGATGAACTACTTGTGCCGCCGACCAGTGGCCCGGGGCAGGCGCCTTCGCACTGTTCGGCCCAAGTGCTTCCGCCGAGGCCAGAAGGCGTTCAGTGGCACGTTCGAGTTGTTCAAATTTGAGATGGAGGCGGTGATTCATTCGGGTGGGAGTAGAAAGGCTGAGTAGCTTTGGTTAAAAGATACGGCGATATTCCAGCCGCTCGATTCAAAATGCATTTATGGGAGTTATCCCTTTTCTTACAGGGCCTTCAGTAGCAAAGGCTCGGGCTTTAGCACAAGCAAGCCCAGCCGTAATGGCAGTGATTTTACTAGCAATACTATATGCTTGCTACTTGCCCCATTCGGGCTACAGAAGTCTGCATTATGATGCCAATACCTACTGGGAGTTGGGAAGACAATATGGGAAAACTGGTGCATTCCAGTTTTCATCGTTTTCAAACAGCATGCGCGGGTACTTTTTCCCTCTCTTGCTTGCTCCATTCGCAATTCTAGGGCCTCATATTGGTCTTTCCCCAATCGAACTGATGCGGCCTTTGGGGATTTTGACAGCGGCTCTATTTTTTGGCGCGTTAGCACCAGCCCTGGCAGGCGCAATTAGCGGGCCAAAAGCACCGGTGATACCCTTGGCCAGGAGACTGGTGTTTGGGGTGCTCGGGTTTGCGTTTTGGCGCGACTATTTCAACTTTTCGCTAAGTGACTTCCCTGCCTTATTTGCTTTATGTCTGGCCCTCTGGGCATTACTTAATTCAAAAAATATTCGCTACTCCTTGCTAGCGGGTATTGCCCTAGGGGCAGCAATGAACATGAGGCCCGTTTTTATTGCTGCTCTGCCCTTTGCCGCTTTGTTGGTTTTTGTGTCACGACCTCCTGTATCAAGCACCGACCCGCTGGCTGGTAACCGCAGCGCATGGCCGCAGTGGGGAGCTTTGGCTGTTGGCCTGGCCTTTATTCTCGTGCCTCAGTCATACATCAATAAAAGTCATTTTGGCTCAAGCACACCACTGGTGTTAGCCCGTCGTTCAACTGTTGATGAGGGGTTGTATTTGCAGCAGTTAGGATGGGGGTTGCAATACCAGAAGTATGAGACGAATATTGGGGCAGACTACCCAACTGTCGAAATGTTTTTTGTTGACCCAGTAGGGACTGCTCTGCTACAGTCCACTGGCAAAATGCAACTTAACAGCATGGGGGAGTACCTGAATTTAGCTTTTCATCACCCTGTTGCTATCCTGGGGGTTTTGCTCCGGCACCTGTTTAATGGATTGGATTTACAGTACCCCACTCCTTATATAAAGCAAGTTTACCTGCCTACTTGGCCCTTAGCCTGGCTCAATTATACCGTTTGGATAAGCGGTATTGTTGTGCTTATCATACACGCAAAGCGCAGTTGGCCACACATAAGCGTTTGGCTGGCGCTAACCGCGCTAATAATGCCGTGCCTAGCGGCCTTGCCGGTTGCCGTTGAGTGTCGTTTCTTTCTGCCGCTGCATATGCTTCTGTGCGCCGCCGTAGCTTTTGGTGCTCATCCCATACGGGCGTGGCAGGCGGCTGGAGGTTTGCGCCGGTTGGGCTGGGCGTGTGTTTATATCGCCTTTGTGTCGGCCTGCTTTATGGTTTCAGCAAGTGCCCAGGGTAATTTAGAAAATGGACCACGGAAACTGTTTTCGCTAGCGAGGAACAGTCATTAGGGCTTGATTAGAGGATAGCAGGTAGGGAATCTAGTTGGGTTTCTGACCCTAGTGGTGGTCTTATCTATATCTGAGGAAATAATGCCTAATCAAAGGCGATGTTCTTCAAACACAAAAATCCCCATCAGCAGCTGCTGATGGGGATTTTTGTGTTGACAAAGAAGTATGCTTACGCTTTGGCGTAAGTCACTTCCTTCACGGCTTTCACCACGCGCGCTACGTTGGGCAGCGAGGCTTCGATGAGCGTGGGGGCGTAGGGCAGAGGCACGTCGGCGCACGTGATGCGGATAACGGGCGCATCGAGGAAATCGAAGGCGCGGCGCTGCACGATGTAGGCCAGCTCGCTCGAAATGCTGGCCAAGGGCCAGGCTTCTTCGATAACCACCATGCGGTTAGTTTTCTTCACCGACTCCACCAGCGTGTCGTAATCGATGGGGCGCACCGAGCGCAGGTCAATTACTTCGGCTTCGATGCCTTCCTTGGCCAGCTCATCGGCGGCAGTGTAGGCAATTTTCATCATTTTGCCGAAGCTCACCAGGGTCACGTGCTTGCCTTGGCGTACCACGTTGGCCTTGCCGATTTCGAGCAAGTATTCTTCTTCAGGCACTTCGCCCTTGTCGCCGTACATCAACTCTGACTCCATGAAAATAACAGGGTCTGGGTCGCGGATGGCGGCTTTTAGCAAGCCTTTGGCGTCGTACGGGTTGCTGGGCACCACTACTTTCAGGCCGGGGCAGTTAGCGAACCAGTTCTCAAAGTTCTGGGAGTGCTGGCTCGAAAGCATGCCGGCGTTGCCGGTAGGGCCGCGGAACACGATGGGGCAGGAATACTGACCGCCCGACATGGAGTATATCTTAGCAGCCGAGTTAATCACCTGGTCGATAGCCACCAACGAGAAGTTGAAGGTCATGAATTCGATTATCGGAATCAGCCCGTTGGCCGCCGCCCCTACGCCGATGCCGGCGAAGCCGAGCTCAGCAATAGGAGTGTCAATCACTCGCTCCGGACCGAATTCGTCGAGCATGCCTTGGCTCACTTTATAGGCGCCGTTGTACTGGGCTACCTCTTCGCCCATCAGGAACACCCGCGGGTCGCGGCGCATTTCCTCGGACAGGGCCTCGCGCAAGGCCTCACGAAATTGAATTTGACGCATGATATTCTTTAGGTAAATAGCGGTTTTAAGCCGTTGGGCAAAGCTACGATGAGCCGGGCGGATGGGCAACGATTACCGCAGCGCCTCCCGAAATACCTTGCCTTGGGCGTAATCTTGAAATTCGAGGTCTTCTACGGCGCGTTGCGCGTAGCTGCGGTCGAGGGCCACGGCTTGCTTGAGGAAGGTCCCGGCCGTGGCTTCGTCCTTCTGGCGGGCTGCTACCACGGCCATGCCGTAAAGAGGAGCAGCGGCCGTAGGGCGTAGTTCCTGAGCCAGGCGATACTGCGCCAGCGCCGATTCGTAACCTTCGCGGCCTATCAAAATCAGACCTTTGTTCAAGGCGTTCTGGTAAGAGGGGCCGGCGTATTCGAGGCTGCGCAGTGCCTCATCGGGCTGGCCGATTTCAATTTCCAGCGCGGCACGGTCCGAAAACACCTTGCGCAACAGCGGGCGAGGGCCACCTAGTTTGATGGCGTAGTCATAGTTCTGCAAGGCTTCAAGGCGGTCGCCGGCGCGGTGGTAGGCCGTACCAGCGTGGTAGAAGAACTCTGCAGTGGGGTTGCGGTGGGCGGCCAGGGTGAAATTGACGGCAGCGCGGTGGTAGTAAGCCCTGCGAATTTTATCGGTAGGTTCTTTTTCGGCGCGCTGCAACAGCACCACGCCCAGGTTGTGGAAGGCTTCCCAACTGTTGGTATTGGCCGCGGCTACCTCATAAATGCGCTGTTTTTCGGCCAGCAGCGGGGTCAGGGTGGCCGAGTAGCGCAACTCTTCGGGCGTGAGGGCATCGGTCTCAATCTGTTTCTCGACTATTTTTTTGGACAGCAGATATACTTCCGAGTCGTAGCGCTTGGGGGCAGTATAGGTCACGGCCACCGTGCCGAAACGCAGCACGGGGTAGATGTACTGCTCGATGTAGTCGTAAGACGACAGGCCGTGCAACGCCTTCTCTTTTTGCTCAAATGAGCCTTTGGAGTCGTTGATGATGGACACAATGGAGTCTATCTGCTCGGCCTTAAGGGCCGACGAAGTGACTTTGCTCAGGAAGGTATCCCAGCGGCGGGTGTAGGCCAGGGTATCAAAACGAATGTTCTGGACCTTGTTCAGGTAGGAAAAATTTTTGACGCGTTGCTTGTAGTGGTAGAGCAGCATGCGCACGCGCTTGCTGGCCAGCGCCCGATTGTGGGCATCGACGGAGTCGGGTGAGTGGCCGGCAACGATGAGCACCTGCTTGGTTTGTTGGTTGGCATCAATCAGGTCTTCGAGGGCAGCCACGTTGGTGCCCAGGTAGCCCCGGATAAACCACTGCCCCTCATCGAAATAAAAGGGCAGCACGCGGGTGCCGCTCATATTGTTGCTGGCGCGTTCGGGCAGCAAGTTCAGCACGGTGTCTTCGCGGGTGACGAGGCGGGCCGGGTCGGCGATGCCGCGGGCGACGTATACATCGGCGGGGCCGCGCAGGATGCGGCCGTTCTTTTTTACCTCGCGCACCTGGGGGTGGGCCAGCAGTTCGCCGGGGTTGCGGCCGGGGGTGTTGGGCAGGCTGAACTTCTGCGTAGCAACCAAGAAGCCCTTTTGCTCGTCGTCGTAGACATAGTTGCCCGACAGGAAGGTGAGCCGTCCGACGGTGTCTTCGCGCAGGCCGTGCTCGTAACGGTAGCTCAGCAGCACCTCATAAGCGACTCCCTTGCGCAGGTGTTTGGCAGGGACCTTGGCAATTACCTCAAACGGGACGGACTCGCCCGAGGCCATAAGTGGAGTAGGCCGCGCTACTACCGTGCGCCCGGTTTCGGCCTGTTTCAGGACGCGCGGCAGGGTACAGGCCGTTAGAGACAAGGTGGCTGCCAGGAGCCCGTGGGCCAATGGCCGCAAAAAATTAATCATCAAAAAGCGTAACGCAGGAAAACGAAAACCATCCTTACAAACGTAAAAGTCCCTAAATTAGTCGGGCCTGGAGCAGCAAAATTACGTTGCCGCGCTTGCCGCAACTTTTTCAAAGTCTTATCTTAGACCAGACAATCTGTTTTTCCCAGCCGCTAACGCCCATGAAACGCTTCACCGACTACCTGGAAACGCAGTCTTTTGGTTTGTGCTCGGCGCTGGCGCAGAAGTGGGGCTTTAGCACGCGTAGCGTCCGCCTTTCGTTCGTGTACGCGTCTTTCTTCACGTTTGGCTCGCCCGTAGTGCTGTACTTCGCCGGGGCCTTCTGGATGAACGTGCGCCGAGCCATGCGCCAGCAGCGTAGCACTGTCTGGGATTTGTAGGAAATACAACAGGGGCTAGCATTCAGCCGATAGCTAACAGGTTGCTAGCAAAATGCAGGTTTCCCAGCCGAACTGTTTACAAGCCTAACTCCGTCAGCCCGGGGTGGTCGGCAGGCCGAGGGCCCAGGGGCCAACGAAATTTGCGGTCGGTTTCGTCGATTGCTACATCGTTGATGCTGGCCTCGCGGCGTTGCATCAGCCCTTGGTCGTTGAATTCCCACTGCTCGTTGCCGTAGGCACGGTACCATTGCCCGGTCTCGTTGTGGTATTCGTATTGAAAGCGCACGGCTATGCGGTTTTCATGAAAGCCCCAAACTTCCTTAATCAGGCGATACTCGTGTTCCTGCTGCCATTTGCGGGCGAGGAAAGCCTGAATGGTCTCCCGGCCCGCAAAGATCTCGCTGCGGTTGCGCCATTTGCTCTCAGAAGTATAAGCCAGGGCCACCCGCTCGGGGTCGCGGGAGTTCCAGGCATCTTCGGCCATGCGCGCTTTCTGGATGGCCGTTTCGAGGGTGTAGGGAGGTAGTGGGGGGCGCGATTCACTCATGGCTGGCGGCATTAAGAAAGAGGAGCAGGCCGGGGCAAAGCGAAGCCTGGGCCGCCGCTAAAGTAAGCCGCTAAAGTAAATAGAACCGCAGCACAACCCTGAGCCTGTCTTGCTGCCGCAATCGGTTGTTTGGCCATTTTATTTCATGCCCAGCTCGCTGAACCTGCGCTTGCCTTTCGCAAAGTAGGCCCACACCACGCTGCCATTGTAGACACCCGGCCGCTCACCCAACCGTAGATGGGGGCGCGCCGCCTGGCGCTGCTTGCGCCAGTAGCTTAGCTTCCCGTAGAAATTAAAGTGGGCGCGAATAACCGCCTGGAAATTGCGGAACTGACCAGCCACCAGAAATTTGAGCCCAGCCACGCCGTCGAGAAGCAGGCGCTGCAGCATGGTGCTGAATAATTCGCTGGGAGCTGCGTTTTTGTAGAGTAAAGCCAAGCCATTTCGGAAGTTAAGGTAGGTTTTGCGTGGGCTGGATTTCGGCAGGGTGCCACCGCCCACGTGGTTGACCGCGCTGCCGCCGTGGTACCACACCTCGTGGCCGGCATTCCAGAAGCGCCAGCAAAGGTCAATTTCCTCCATGTGGGCAAAGAAGGCTGGTTCAAGTCCGCCGAGGGCTTGCCAGGCGGACCGGCGCACAAGCAGGCAGGCGCCGCTGGCCCAAGCCACGGGGCGGGGGTCGTTGTACTGGCCCTGGTCTTTTTCCAAGGTATCGAAAAGGCGCCCGCGGCAAAACGGATAAGCCAGCCGGTCGAGGTAGCCGCCACCGGCTCCGGCGTACTCGAAGTAGGAAGGGTCGGCATGGGCGAGGATTTTGGGCTGCACGGCGGCGATACGGGGGCTGGCTTCCAGCAGGCCGCGCAAGGGGCGGAGCCAGCCGAGAGTCACCTCCACATCGGAGTTGAGCAGCACGAAAAAATCGCTGTCGACCTGCGCCAGCGCTTGGTTGTAGCCTTCGCAAAACCCAAGGTTGCGGTCGAGCAACAGCAGCTCTACCAGCGGGAAATCGCGGGCCATCAACTCCACGGAGTCATCGGTAGAGGCGTTGTCGGCCACGATTACGCGGGCGCCGTCGGCGTGGGCGAGCACCCCGGGCAGAAAACGGCGCAGGAAGCCGGCCCCGTTCCAGTTTAGAATGACGATGGCGACATCGGCGCAAGCACCGACCTTGGCGGCGCTAGGCTCCAAAACCACTCAGGTCGAGGCCCGGCACGTTGGGCATCAGGCCACTGGTTTTACGCTGCAGCTCCAAGCGGGCCAACTCGGCGGCTTCGTCCAGGGCTTTGTTCACGGCGGCTACTACCAAGTCGGCCAGCATGTCGCGGTCCTGGGGCGTGAGCAGGGTTTCGTCTATTTCAAGCTTAAGGATTTTGCGGTGGCCGTTGGCCGTGGCACGCACAAGGCCGCCACCTGCTTCGCCAGTAGCGGTAATGTGTTGAATCTCTTGCTGGGCTTGCTGCATTTTGTCTTGCAGCTCTTTCACTTTGCCCATCATACCAGTTAGGTCGAATGCCATAATAGTTAATTGTCGGTTATCAATTTTAGATGTTCAGTGTGCTATGAACAAGGGAATAGGCGGAAAGTGCTCATTTACGCTAATAAACGAGGGATGGTGAGACCCTCTAGTTGGGTGAAAGGTCTTTACAGGCCATTGGTGATGCTGAGCTACACCAAACATTGGTCCGCACTGCTTAGCATGACAATAATTAAAGCGAACCTGAAGACGCTTGTATTTCGCCAAACTCCTTCTTTAAGCTCCCAGCGATGTTGCTCCTTCATTTTAAAATAGTAACCGAACCGGTAGCAACAAAGGGCTTGCCATCTTCACTAGCTTGCTGAAACCGCCACACGTATGCCCCTAGCACCGGAGGACGTCCTTTGATAGTGCCGTCCCAGCCTTGGCTGAGCTCTGTGCCACGAAACACTTCCTGTCCATTGCGGTCGATTACTACAAAGGTGTATTTCTGCAGGTAGCGACCCTTCACTTCCAGTACGTCGTTGAGTCCGTCGCCGTTGGGAGTAAAAGCGGTAGGGATGTTGACAAACAGCTGCCGCGTTACGGTAGCCACGTTGGAGTAGCTGAAGCTTCCGGCGGGCAGGCCGGCGCCACTAATCTGGAGGCGATAGCGAAGGGTTTGGAAATCAGCGGGTGGTGTGATATCGGTATAACTGCTGCCGCTAACGGAAACGGTGCTCAGCACGGCGCCATCGGGGCCGAGGCGCTGTAGGGCATATGTGGCTGGCGCGCTGGGGGCGGGGCCGGTAAAGGGCGTCCAGGCGAGGGCTGCAGTGGTACCGCTGGGGTCGGCGGCGCTGGCGGTGAGCAGGGCCGGGCAGGCCGCTGAACTCTCGGACGACACATTGCCGCACACGTCGGCCAGGCGCACCGAGTAGCAAGGGCGCTGCGCCAGAAGCTCGGCAATATTGGTGGAATCCCGCTGCGAGCGGGAGCTGGTTGCGGTCCGGAAATCTTCTGGAGTGCCACTGCCGACCGTGCGACGGTAGCGTAGGGTGCTGCCCGTGGTCAGGTCCGGGCCATTGGCTAAGAGGGGGGTCAGCTCTACCACATTGCGTAAATTAAAGCTGGCTATCAAGCGCGGCTGCGCGGGCGGTAAAGCCGATTGCGTGGTGATGGAAACCGGGTTTGAAACCGACACGGCTCCTCCGGGCCGGGAGGCGGTTACGCGGTAAGTGTAGGTAGTGCCGCACTCCACGTTGGAGTCCTCCAGGCCGCCATTAATGGTAGTGAAACCTGTAAGCGGAGCCCCGTTGCGGGTTAGGGTGTAAGTGCTGCCACTACCTGCATCACTCAGCAAAAGCTGGTTGCGATTTTGAGCAGAGGCACCCGTCAGGCTCAGGGTGCAGGCGAGCGGCGAGAAGGCCGAGTCGAGGCGGCAAGGGTCGGTGCGGCGCAGGCGGTAGCAGCCCGCCACCGCGTTGGGCAGGCTGAAGCTGGTGCTGGCGGCGGGAATGCTGGCCACGGTGCGGTAGCCACCGGGCAGGCTGGCATCGGCCCGCTGCAGGGCATAGATGTAGCCTGCGGGAAGCTGGCCGATGTCAAAGGTGGCGGCACCGCCGGGCAGGGGCGCTTGCAGCGTGAGGCGGGTGAGAGCGGGGACCTGAGCTGGCGCCAGCGGGGCAATGGGTTGCGTGGCCGAACCGCTGCACACATTGGTAGCGGCATAGCGCCCCGTAACCGTGACGGCCGTGGCACCAGCGGGCACATTCACCACAGTAGGCTGGTTGCGAACGATGCTTTGGGCCGGGCCGGCACCCACCTGCACCGTGTAGGTGTCGTAGGCCGCATCCGTAACCGTAACGAGCGCCGAGGCACTGGGACAGGTTGCCACCGTGAAAGCCGGTGGGGCGGGGTTAAACACCCGAAAGATGCGGATGTAGTACGTAGAAGGAGGGCCACCGGCCCCCTGCGCGTTGGCCAGCTCCGATACTGTGACCATGCCCACATCCGCAGCAGTGGGCGTGTACTCATAGTTAAAGGGATTGGGTGGGCTGCAGGAAGGAAGGAAAGTGGCGCCGGTACCCGGCAGCACTCCGTAAAATAAGAGAGAGGTTGGAATGTTGCGCCCCGCGCACTGCTCAAAGCGTACGCGCCGGCCTACGCAGAAGGCGTCAACGGCTTGGCCGGTAGCCACGTCGATGGCAGTAAACGTGCAGGCGGGTGGGTTGGGGGAGGCGCACGTAGTCTGCGCCTGTGCGGTGCCAAGGACCAGCCAAAAGGCCAACAATAAAAAGCAGTAGTTAACTAACTTCATAAGCAACGCTCCTAACGCAGGCAAGGACACCATCGCATCTACCAAGCGCAAAATTCAGGGAAGGTTTTCTGGCGAGCCGGCTTTTTATTTTCGGCCGTGAACCCACCTAATACCAGCTTGCGCCACCTTGCCAATAGCGTGGTTGCCGAGAAAAGGCAACATGCCCCTGTCCACCAAAACGTTTTTATTGCCAGTCAAACTTACGGACGAAAGCCGCAGCCCGGTGCAAGTCAGGGTACAGCACCCGGTCCTGGCCCACAAATTTCACCTCTTCGCGGAAGGCAGCTACCACCCGCTCCAATGCTTCGGAGGAACGGGCCGGCCGGCGGAAGGCCAGCGCCTGCACGGCCGTAACCAGCTCAATGGCTAGCACCTGCTCCACGTTTTCGATGACGCGGCGGGCCTTGGTGGCGGCGTTGGCGCCCATGCTGACATGGTCTTCCTGGCCGTTGCTGCTCACGATGCTGTCGACCGAAGCGGGCGTGCACAGCTGCTTGTTCTGGCTCACAATGCCGGCCGCGGTGTACTGCGGAATCATCAGGCCGGAGTTGAGACCCGGCTCGGCCACCAGGTAGGTGGGTAGGCCGCGCTGGCCCGAAATCAGTTGGTAGGTACGGCGCTCCGAAATGCTGCCCAGCTCGGCCACGGCCACGGCTAGGTGGTCGAGGGCCAGGGCCAGGGGCTGGCCGTGGAAGTTGCCGCCGCTGAGAATCTGGTCGTCGTCGGGGAAGATGTTGGGGTTATCAGTCACTGAGTTGCACTCGGTTTCCACCACCTGGGCCACATAGGCCAGGGCATCGCGGCTGGCGCCGTGCACTTGGGGCTGGCAACGGAACGAGTACGGGTCCTGCACGGCCTGGCGGGGCTTGGCTTGCAGCTCCGAGCCGGCCAGCAGCTCGCGCAGCCGCCGGGCCACCAGCACCTGCCCGGCGTGCGGCCGAATGCGGTGCAGGTTTTCATGAAACGGGTCGGTGCCACCGCCAAAGGCTTCGGTTGATAAGGCACCAATTACATCGGCCGCGGCCGCCAGGCGCTGGGCCCGCAGCACGCCATCTACGGCGTAGGCTAGCATAAACTGAGTGCCGTTTAGCAGGGCCAGGCCCTCTTTAGCCTGCAGCGTGAGCGGCGCCCAGCTAAACAAACTCATGGCATCGGCTGCGCTGAGGCGATAGCCCTGGTAGTTTACTTCGCCCAGGCCCAACAGCGGCAAGCACAAGTGCGCCAGGGGCGCAAGGTCGCCGCTGGCGCCCAAGGAGCCTTGCTCGTACACCACGGGCAGCATCTCGCGGTTATACATATCGAGCAGGCGCTGGGCCGTAGCCACCTGCACACCGCTGTGCCCGTAGCTTAGGCTTTGGGCCTTTAGAAATAGCATGAGTCGCACCAGGTTGCCGGGCACCTCGGCACCGGTGCCGCAGGCGTGCGACATCATCAGGTTCACCTGCAGCTGGGCACGGGCTTCGGGAGCTATGCTCATATTATAAAGCGAACCAAAACCAGTGTTAATGCCATACACTGGCGAATTGTCGTGGGCCAGGCGCTGGTGCAGATAATCGTGGCAGGCAGCGATGCGGGCTTTGGCATCGTGGCTGAGGCTGACAGGCCGGCCATCGGCGAGCAAGGTTGCCAGCTCGGCCAGGGTGAGGGGCTGAGTGGGCGAAATAGTATGGGTTGGCATTGAGGGGGCGGGTGGGGGGCTACAAAGAACGAAAAAAACTCCCCTCCTTACCAAGGAAGGGAGTTGGTCGTTCTCGTTGCTGAACTACTCCAAGGTCAGGGCGGCCACTACATCGCCGAGACGCATGGTCTTTTCCTCGCCGGTTTTCATGATTTTAATTTTAGCCACGCCCGCAGCCAGCTCTTCGGGGCCCAACACAATAACCAGCGGAATGCCCTTGGCATCGGCGTACTTAAATTGCTTTTGCAGCTTGCACACATCCGGATACAGCTCGCTGGGAATGCCAGCGGCTCGCAGCTGGGCGAGTAGCGGCAGCGCCGCCCGGCCGCTGGCCAGGTCGAAATGCGTGAGGAGGCAGCGGGTAGGCGTTTCGGCCGTGTCGGTAAACAGGTCAAGCGTTTCCAGGCAATCATAAAGCCGGTCGACTCCAAAGGAGAATCCCACGCCCGATACCCCCGGCAGGCCGAAGCTACCGGTGAGGTTGTCGTAGCGCCCGCCGCCGCTCACGCTGCCCATCAGCACGTTGTTGATTTTTACTTCGAAAATGCAGCCCGTGTAATAGGAGAGGCCCCGCGCCAGAGTTGGGTCGAACTCCAGGCGGTCGAACTGCTTGAAGCCAGAGGCCGTGAGCAGGTCGCGCACCGTGGCCAGCTCCGTTAGGCCGCGGTAGGTGCTTACAGGCTCATTGCCATCGTCGGCACCGCTGGGGCGGGGGCCGTCGGGCTCCACGCCCGCCGTGACGAAGCCCGCCAACAGGCGCACCAGCTTCTCCTCGTAGTCGCCGTCCACGGTCAGCAGCTCAAACAGGGTGTCGATGGTGGGCTGGGAAAAGCCCCGGCCCAACAGCTCATTGGTCACGCCCTCGCGCCCGATTTTATCTAGCTTGTCGATGGCCACGAACAGGTCCGATTCGCGGCCATCGCCGCCCAGCGCCTGGTAAATGTTGCGCAGCACCCCACGGTGGTTGATTTTGATGGTAAAATCATCCAGCCCCAGGCCGTTGAGCACCTGCGCCATCATCAGCACAATCTCGGCTTCGCAGAGCAGTGAGTCGGTGCCTACCACGTCGGCGTCGCACTGGTAAAACTCGCGGTAGCGGCCGCGCTGGGGGCGGTCGGCGCGCCACACGGGCTGCATCTGGTAGCGCTTGAAGGGGAAGGTGAGCGTGCCGCGGTTCATGGCCACGTAGCGGGCAAAGGGCACGGTGAGGTCGTAGCGCAGGCCTTTTTCGGCTACTTTGGGCAGCAGGGCCTTGCTGCCAACTTCGAGGTCGGCGGCGGTAACGTCCTTGGCGAAGTCGCCCGAGTTCAGAACTTTGAACAGCAGCTGGTCGCCTTCGTCGCCGTACTTGCCAGTGAGCACCGATAGGTTCTCGAGCGTCGGCGTTTCGAGCGGGGCAAAGCCAAACGACTCAAACGTGCGGCGGATAACGTTGAAAATGTGCTGGCGGCGCGCCACCTGGGCCGGCCCAAAGTCGCGGGTGCCTTTCGGAATACTAGGTTTTTGCATGACGGGGCAAAGGTAGTTTTGCATTCGACAGGAACCTTGCGCTCTACACGAGCGGAATTGCATTCCAAACAAGTGATTCCGGGATGAAACCGAAAAAAGGCCAGGCAGCGTACTGCTGCTTGGCCTTTTTCAATTGTTCGGTCCCATTTTAACTGGCAACCCCGGTCGGAGGGCCAGCGCTTACTCCTTGGTAAACGTGAAGGTGGTGCCACGCTGCTTCATCGTGAAAATGGGCTTGGCTGGGTCAAACTCCATGCGGATATCGTACTGGATGTGCCTAAATACGTCTTTGCTTACCGCTTCCAGCGGGAAGGCCGACTGGCCGCTGCCCTGGCTCACTAGAGTCGTGCCCTCTTTAGTTAGGGCAATTTTGAGTGAGATTTGGGGGCTAGAGTAGTTGCCTACGTAGCGGTCCAGGTCGGCGGCGGCGGGTGTGTAGCCGGTGGACTGGGTTGCGGGTTTCAGGGCCACGCGAGTGTCGCGGTTGGCCAGGGCCCAAGCCGTGTGAAAAATAAGCTGGTCGCGGCGCACCATGGCCGGAAAATCAATTTTCCCGACATCGTCCGTCTCTTTGTGGTATTCTGGGTGTTGGCCGCTCGTGTAGAAAATGATGGGCACGTTGCGCCGGGCGAAGTTGTAGTGGTCGGAGCGGTAGTAGATGCGCTCGGGGTCTTTGGGGTCGTTGTATTTATAGTCCAGCGCAATGGGATTGTACTGCTGGTTGGTGGCTTCGCTCAGGGTGTGCAGTTCCTGCGAGAGTCTGTCGTCGCCCACTACGTACACGTAGTCGCCCTTGCCCATGTGCAGGCTGTCCACGCGGCCCACCATGTCAAATTTTGATATTGGTCACGGTGTTGGCAATCGGGAAAATGGGGTTTTCGGTGTAGTACTGCGAGCCCAGCAAGCCTTCCTCCTCCCCGGTGTTGGCCAGAAACAGAATGCTGCGGCGTGGGCCGTGGCCGTCTTTCTTGGCCTGGGCGAAAGCACGGGCCATGGCCAGCACGCTCACCGTGCCCGAGCCGTCGTCGTCGGCGCCGTTGAACACCACACCGTTTTTCACGCCCAGGTGGTCGTAGTGGGCCGATACCACCAGCACCTCGTCCTTCTTGTCGGTCCCTTCGAGGTAGCCCAGCACGTTTTCGGTGGTGAATACTTCGTCTTTCATCACCATCTGCACCGTGGCCGCAGCGGGCTTGAAAGTAAAAGGAATGGCTTTGCCAGCTTTGGCCACGGCTTTCCGGTACTGCTCCAGCCCGGCCGGAGTGGTGCCCAAGAGCTTAGCGCCGTATTCCGGCGAGGCCAGCACGAAGTTGAGACCTGGCCGTTTTTTCTTGCCTACAAAAGTCAATTGTTCTCCGTTAAGGACGGCTGCAAAGCCGGTCGGCACTTTGGCAAACGCCTCGGCCGTGGGCAATATCATGGTCACCGAACGAGCCCCCATTGGGATAATAGAGGCTTGGCGCGCTGTCAGGGCTCCTATATCCATGCTGGCGTAGCGGCTGGGCTTGCCATCGGCGCCGAGCATCGCTTTCCCTTTAGCATCCAGCGGCTCGCCCAGCAGCAGCACCACGTCCTTACCTCTGTAGTCAGCAGCGCTGGTAAAGTCCGAATACTTGTCATCCTTGATGCCGTAGCCAATGAAAACGGGCTTCACCGCAGTGGGCGCGGCAAAGGTGTCGTCGGCGAGAAAGGGGTAAAAATCTTTGTTGGCCTGGTAGGTTTTGCCGCCCACTTTAACCGTGGAGGCCCCCGCATCCAGCAAACTCCGGTTCATGTCGAAATGCTGCAGGTAAGCATTGTCGGAACTGGGTACCGGCCCGGTCAGGCCGTATTCTGCAAAGGCTTTAGCAAGATAATCGGCTGCCATCTTTTGGCCTTTCTTGCCAGTCTCGCGGCCCTCGTACTCATCCGAAGCAAGGATGTCGAGGTCTTTTTTCAACCCCTCGACCGTGATGGTAGCCGCGTAGGGCAACGACCAATCGGTGGCTACGGCAGGAACTAGAACCGGCGCAGCTTCCGTCTGCCGGCCTTTCTTCGTTTTAATTTTTACTTTACTGGGAGTGGGCGCTTGGGCGGCCACTGTCCCCGCCGCCAGCAAAAGCACAGCAGTAAAGGAGGAGAGTTTATTCATTCAAAAGGCGTTTTAATGATAGTGAGTGAGAAAAAATCGTTTTGGAAATCTTCTGCACCACAGAAGCTCAATAGTTATTAAGCTCTAATAGCAGAGATTTAAGCTATAGATTAAAGGTATTTTTATTCAATAAATTAAAATTATACAATGTATACTAAATGCTAGACTGCTCCTATCAACTAAGAGGCAGGTATGCTAAGGGAAATAGTAGAGGCGGCTTCATTCGTAAGTATGCTAATAGTCAAATAGTAATGGCAAAAATAAACCCTGCCACCTGTAAGTAGGTGGCAGGGCTTTTCGCAGAAAAAAGGAGAGAGAAGAGGGGCTTTGTAGTTTGCAGAAAGGAGATGAGAAAAGCGAAGCGTTGTTTTATTAATAACTAGTTCAGAATCAGCCGCCAAATCCGCCCCCGCCCTGGGGAGCGGCCTCAATGCGGCCCGGCTTGGCCTTGCTGGCGCCGATGTACCAGGTGAAGCCCAACCAACCCACGCGGGTCTCGTCTTTGTTGTAGCGGTAGCTGCGCAGCACGTCGGTTTCGACTTCGCCGGCGTAGCGTTGGGTGTTAAGTAGGTCAGACACGCGCAGAGTGAGGGCAGCCCGGTCAGAGAACAGGCGCTGACGCAGGGCGATGTCCATCTGCCCCTGGGCTAGCTGCCGGCCCTGCACCGTGAGCTGGGCCGAGCGGAGGTTGCCGCTCACCTGCACATCCAGCGTGGGGCGGATAGTGAAGTTGTTTGTCAGGCGCACGTTGCCAACCAATGCTTGGCGGTTGTTACCAAAGCTGTTGTTCGCGATTTCAGCGCGGTAGAGCGAGGTGCTCGCGTTCAGGCGCCACCATTTGGCAATGGGTTGGTTGAGGCTGAACTCGACGCCCAAGTTGGTGGTGCGGCCCAGGTTTTCGTAGGTCTCGGCCGTAACCAGGCCGGCGTTGGGGCCAGCCAGGCGGGTAGCCAGGGTGTCAACGTTGCGCAGGCGCTGAATGGCGTCGGTGGTGATGCGGGCAAACACCGTGCTGGTCAGGGTACCCTGCCCCAGGTTTAGCTGGTGGCCCAGCTCCATGTTGTGGCTGAACTCGGCCCGCAGACGGGAGTTGCCGAGACGGTAGCTGCGGGGGTCCTGGTAAATGGGCAAGGGCATCTGCTGCATGAAGTTGGGCCGATTCAGGCGCCGGGCGTAGCTCAGTTGCAGGCGGTTCTGGCCGGGCTCCTTGCCAAACTCCCGGTTCACGGTAGCCGAGGGGAAGAAGTTGAGATAGTCTTGGGCCAGGCTGCCGCTCTGCTTAATGCCTGCCCCACCCTGTATGGTGCCATTCACAATGGTGTACTCGGTGCGGAGGCCAGCTTGCACACTCCATTTTTCAGTGAGCGGGCGTTGCACGGTCACGTAAGCGGCGGGTACTACCTGCTCGAAGGTGTAGTCGAGCGAGCGGTCGGGGCTGTCATGGAAGTCGTCGGGGCGGGCTTCGCTGGTGGCGTAACTAAATTTATTAGAGCCCCGGTTGTCCTGCCGCTCCACTTTTATGCCCATTTCCATGCGGCCTTTGCCGGCGGCGAAGGGGTGGGTGTAATCTACCTGGCCAAATTGAATGTTGCCTAGCACATTGAGCTGCTGCCGGGTGCTGGGCTGAGCGGGCTGAGCCGAGCCTGCTTCCGCAAATTGCCGCTGCACCACTGGCACGGTAGCATCAATCACCACCCCGCCAAAGTTGGCGGTCAGCTCGCGGCCCTTGTGCTCAGCAAACGTGCGGCGGTAGTTGCCATCGTAGTTAAGGATTCTCACGTTCACGTCGAGGTCCTGGCGGCCCCGGGCCCGCTGCACTGCGTCGTTTCCCGTCTGCTGGGTCAGGAGTTGGCCTTCGCTTTCCAGGTGCTGCTCTATGCCAGGCGATACGTTGAAGTTGAGGCTCTGCTCCTTGGGCAAGTCCAGGGCCACACCCACCCGCAGCGAGTGGTTGCGGTGCACCTCGCTGCCAGTGCCGGCTTGGGTGGTGCGCACGGTTTCGCGGTTTGCACCGACGTCCAGCAGGGCCGTTTGCTCCGAGCGGCTGTTGCTCCAGAACGTTACGTCGCGGCCGTTATAGCCCGCTGTCCAGGTAGCCTTGCCCTGCTTGCGGCTCACGTTCAGGTTGCCGCTGTACTTGCCGCGGGTGCCAATGCTGAGGGCGGCGGTGCCGTTGGTGCCGTTTTTGGTTTCCTTCTTGGTGATGAGGTTGATAACCCCGCCGCCGCCGGAAGCATCGTACTTGGCCGAGGGATTGGTGATAACCTCAATCTGGGCAATGCGCGAAGCCGGAATCTGGTCGAGCCGGGGGCCGCCCGCCCCGCCGTTGCCTACGCCGGCGGGCTTCCCATCTATCAGGATGGTGATGTTCGACGAGCCGCGCATGCTCACGGCGCCGTTCACGTCTACGCTCACCGAGGGCACGTTTTGCAGCACGTTGGCGGCTGTGCCACCCACGCTGCCCAAGTCTTTCTCCACGTTGATGACCCGCTTGCCGAGCTCTTCCACTACCGTGGCTTTCTCGCCCGTCACCACCACTTCGCTGAGCTTAGTAGCCGAGGCCGCCGTCATCTTCAGCCCAATGAGCTCCGCCGAGGGCGCGGCCTCGGTTAGGGTGAAGCGGCGGCGCAAGGGCTTGTAGTTCAAATCCTGCACCCGCATCAGGTAGGTGCCCACTGGGAGCGAAACAGCTTTGAAAGTGCCCTGCTCGGTGGTCTGGGCCACGGCCACAAAGCTCGAATCGGCCGCGCGGAGCAGCAGCACATCGGAGAAGGGAACAGGCTGGCCCGTGCCTTCTTCTACCAGGCTACCACGCACGCTGCCGGGGCCTGTGGTCTGGGCTGCGGCGCCCAGGGGTAGAAGCAGCGAGGCAATGGCCCATCCACGCAGGGCGCGACCAAAGCGGTTGAGGATTGATGAGATGAACAAGGTTTTCATGGTGCAGAGGTAAGGTGTGGGGTGGGCGAAGGGTGGCTTAAGTAGTCCAGTGGCCGCGGTTCCGCTGGGGTGGTAAGCTTGCCATCGCTCTAACTCCGGTGAGTGAAGTTTTTAAGTGGCTGGGTAGCGGGCCATCTCTGGTACACGCTAAGCTCAGCTACTGGGTGAAGTACAGAACAAAAGTAAAGCAGGTACTTTGTAAAGCAAGGTACTGTTACAAAATTTTCTTGCTTGCCTAAACAATGCTTTCTACAAAGCCCTGATTGTGAAAAACAAAGCAGCTAAAAAAATATTTTGACTATTGTTGCGTCAGTCTGAGCTAGTCTTTTTTAGCGTTGGAGTTCGGATATTCAGATGCACCGACTAACAAGCCAGTTGCCTGAGGCCACCAAGATTTTATCCAGGAAAAGAAAAAGCCCCAGCGTGTAGGCTGGGGCTTGGTTACATTCTTAAACAGACAAATGGCCACGCAGCCACCACCTTTGGCCTGTTGCTACTTGCGTTTGAGGGGCGGGCGGGGCTTTGCTTTGGGCTTATCACCGCCAGCTTCTACTGCCAGACCGTTGCGGTAGGTCACAGACCGGGCCTCGGTTTTGCCATCTTCCTTAAAGTAAGTCCAGACACCGCTTTGCTTGCCGTTGCGATACTGCCCGCTCACGGCCACAGTGCCATCTTCGCGAAACTCGCGGAAAGGGCCCAATAGTACGTTTCGCACGTAGGTCGTTTCCTTCTGAAGCTTGCCCGACGGAAAGTATTCCTGCGCAATGCCCGCCGCAAATCCGTTTAGGTAAGGCTGCCGGCTGTGAACCTGGCCATTTTCATAGTAAGTAATCCGGTCGCCCAACAGGCGGCCACTGGGGCCATACACCTCGGTCTTGCGCGGAGTCTTGCCGTCGGGATAAAACTCGCGCCAAGTGCCGGCCGGCCGGTTGTTCTTATACATTTCTTCGGCCTGGGCCAACTGCCCGGGGGTGTCGAAGTAACGCGTGATTTTGCGGTCGCGGCCGCTGTTGCTGTACTCAATGTCCTCGTGCAGGTTGCCGTTCTCGAAGTATTCGAGCGCATGGCCGGTGGGCACGCCGTTGCGGTAGGTCATCTTGGTTTTAATCTGGCCACTTTCGTAGTAGCTGGTGGCGGGGCCGTCGAGGTTGTTGGTGCCAGTGGGCGGAGCCACACGCTTGGTAAGGTCATCGCCGAGGGTGTTTTTCACTGGGCGCTGCACCAGCGGGGCGGGCACGTAGGTGCTCTCGGTTTGCAGCTTGCCGCTTTGGTAGTAGCTGCGGTAGCGCCCGCGGCCATTTTTATCGGCCAGCACTTCCACTTCTATCTGGCTGTTGGGATAATACGTTTTGTATGGCCCCGACAGCAGCCCGCGGGTGAAGCTGCCTTCGCTTTGCACCACGCCATTGGGGTAGTAGAACTTCACGGCACCATTGGGCTGCCCGTCCACGTAGTTCACCTCGGCTTGGGTCTTGCCGTCGGGGTACAGGGCTTTGAGCGCGCCGTTGGGCTGGCCCTTTGCCAGGGTGGTGCGCAGCTTCACTTCACCGCTGGGATGGTAAAACGTCAGCTCGCCATTGGGCTCGTCGTCTTCGAACATGCCTTCCTGGGCCACCTTGCCATCTGCATAATAGGTTTTGAACGGGCCCTGACGAATGCCATCGCGGTAAGTCGTTTCCAGCCGCCGGGTGCCAGTAGGATGAAACTCAACGTAAGCCGAATCGCGCTTGCCTTGCCGGAAGCTGGTTTGCTGCTCCAGCTTACCCGAGCGGTAGAACCGGCGATAGGTGCCCTGCGGCACCGTATCGGCCGCCACCAGCGCGGTGTATACCTCGCGCTTGTTCACTTTAGTAGAATCGTAAAACGTCACAAGCCGACGCAGCTTTTGGCCATGCGAAGGCAAAGCGACCATCAACAGAAAGAAAGGCACTAGGTATTTCATAGGCGCAAGAACGCAGAAAATGGGTTTTCCGTGCGATGGGAAGGAGGTGCGAAAATTCAAGCCAAAAAAAAGCCCCACCGTTTATCGATGGGGCTTCCTTAGCTAATGGTCGGTCAAGAGGTCGTTTACAGGCGCTCTACTACAATGGCGCTGGCACCGCCGCCGCCGTTGCAAATGCCGCTCACACCGATTTTGCCGCCTTCGTTCTTCAGCACGTTCATCAGGGTGGTCACAATGCGCGCGCCGGAAGCGCCCAGCGGGTGGCCCAAGCTCACGGCACCGCCGTACAGGTTCACCTTAGTGCCTTCCAGCTTCAGCAGCTGGTTATTGGCCAAGCTCACCACTGAGAAAGCCTCGTTGATTTCGTAGAAATCCACGTCGGCGGCCGTTTTGCCGGCATTTTTCAATGCCTTTGGAATGGCTAGGGCGGGCGAAGTGGTAAACCACTCCGGTGCCTGCTCAGCATCGGCGAAGCCTAGGATACGGCCAATGGGCGTAAGGCCCAGTGCGTCGGCTTTCTCGCGGCTCATGAGCAGAATAGCGGCAGCGCCATCGTTCAGGGTCGAAGCGTTAGCAGCGGTTACCGTGCCACCTTCTTTGATGAAGGCCGGCTTCAGGCCGGGCACTTTGGTGAAGTCAACTTTCAGGTATTCCTCGTCGTCGTCAATCACCGTGGTTTTGCCGCGGCTTTCGATGGTTACGGGAATGATTTCATCTTTCTTCTTGCCAGCCTTGGCGGCCGCTGCGCTGCGGGTATAGCTCTCGATGGCGAAAGCGTCCTGCTGCTCGCGGGTGAAGCCCATTTCTTTGGCTGTGTTCTCGGCGGCGTTGCCCATGGCGTAGTCATGGTACGGGTCCCAGAGGCCGTCGCGCACGAGGCCATCTATCATTTGGCCGTGGCCGTACTTCGCGCCAAAACGGGCTTTATCGAGGTAATAGGGCACGTTGCTCATGCTCTCCATGCCGCCGGCCAGCACCACGTCCGACTGCCCCAGCATAATGGCCTGAGCAGCAAACATGATGGCCTTGGTGCCCGAAGCACAAACTTTATTCACGGTGGTGCACTCCACAGTATCGGGCAGGCCGGCTTTCTTGGCGGCCTGGCGGGCCGGAGCCTGGCCCAGGTTGGCCGAAATAACGTTGCCCATAATCACCTGCTCTACTTCCGAGGGGTCCACACCGCCCCTTTCGAGGGCTCCTTTCAAGGCAATGGCGCCCAGCTCCGTGGCCGACAGTGAAGACAGCGCCCCGCCAAATGAGCCAATCGGCGTGCGGACGGCAGATATAATGACAACTTCTTTGATTTGCATACGAGGTATGGTAAGGGTGTTGAGTGGGAGGTTGAACTAGGCCGCAAAAGTACGGATTTACAACCTCCAAAACGGTTCTTTGCCTAACAGTCGTTCGGGAAGTTTAGTTGACTGCGCAACTTCCTTATTACCAGAGTCAAGCTACCAAGTTGGTTTGCTGGGGTCGGGTTTTTGCACGGCGGGGCGCGTTAGCTGTTGCAGGTATTGTTGCTCCTGCGCCCGCAGCGTTTCCAGCAATTGGCGGGCCTGGGCTTGGGTAAGGTTCATGGCCTCCAGTCGCTCGCGCTGGGTCTGCAGGCTGGCGTCGTCCGGGGTGGCGGTTTCGGTGCCAGCGCGGTTGCTTCGGCCATTGGCCCCCGCTCCAGCAGCAGCACTGCTGCGGTCGAGGCCCTGCTGATTGCCGGGCGCTTCACCGCTGGCCATGGGCTGCGGCGTGCCGGCGCCCGGTGCCCGGCCACCCCGCGCGGCCGTACCAGGCGCTCCAGTGGCCTGCCGGTTGTCGGGTTGGCCACCCGCATCGGGTCGGCGCTCGGGCGGCGTGGTAGGTGCGGGCGGGGTCGATTTGAGGTCGTTGATTTCACCCTGACGGTTGGTGCCAGGTTGTTCAGCGGGCTGGTTCTGCGCGGTTCCATTTTTTTCGGGTTCCGCCGGTTTAGAGACGTCGGGCGCAGCTGTGGGTGGGGGAGCGGGGGCCGGAATCTTGGGGCTGTTGGGTTTTCGGGCCAGATAGTCACTCAGCACTTCATAGTCGTAGCGGGCTCCGCTGTTTTTGGGGTCGAGCAGCAAGGCCCGCCGCAGCAGCGTAAGCGCCTCCGCTATTTCACCCTGCTGGGCAGCCAGCACGGCCAACTGCTGGTGTGCTATACTGCTCAGCGGCGCGGGGACCTCGGTCAGCAGCCGCCCGTAAGTGGCCTGAGCTGGTGCAAGCTGCCCCGCCCGGGTTTGGGAATGCGCCAGATTCAACACCAGGCGTGGGTCGGCGGTGGGGCGCGCCTTCGCCCGCAAAGCTGCATCAAAAGCAGCAGCAGCACGGGTAGCATCGCCCTGCTGATAAGCAGTTGTGCCACTTGCCACGGCCGAATTACGGTCGTGCACCCAAGTGAGCAGCTGCCACGAAGGCGCACTCATAGCTACTAATAAAAGCACGAGGTACTTCATGGCCGAATAATGGTGACAGTGAGGGCAATGTCGAGCGCCAGCAACAGCAGTGCCGCCGCCAAAGGGTAGCGGTAGCGGTTGTCGGCCACGGCCACGGTGCGCACCTGCCCGGCCGCGCCCTGCATGGTTTGCAACGATTGCAGCAGGAGCCCAAACCCGTTTTGTATGTTGTTCAGCTCCACGTATTGCCCACCGGTTTGGGCCGAAAGCTGCAGCAAAAGCGCTTCCTGCAATTGACTTTGCACCACTTGCCCTTGGCCATCTTTCACAAAGCCGCCCCCTGCTTTTGGAATGGCAGCGCCCTCGGCAGTACCCACCCCCACGGTGTAGACCCGCGCTCCCAGGCGTGCCAGCCCCTGCAGCACCGGGTCCAGGTTTTCACCAAAATCTTCGCCATCGCTCACCACCACCAGGGCCGTGGCGCGCGGTACCGGCCCGATTGCCGCTCCATTTGGAGTTGGAGGGGGAGGAGCTGGCGCTAGGCGGCTTAGTACCAGCTCAAGCGGGGCTCGCAGGGTAGTGGGACCACTTGGCAGCAGACTGGTTCGCAGCGTACTGATAAACACCTGCACTGCTTCTTGGTCATAGGTGAGAGGGCATTGCACCACCGCTTCCGCTCCAAACACCACCAGCCCCAGCCGGTCGGCCGGGAACTGAGCCACCAGCTGCTGTAGCTCGGCCTGGGCGCGCAGCAAGCGGCTAGGAGCTACGTCGGCTGCATCCATGGAGCGCGATACGTCTACCAACAGCCACACATCTTTGCCGGCGGTGCGCACGGGTTGCTGGCTCACGCCCAACGCAGGCCCCAGCGCGGCTGCTAGCAGCAAAGCCGCTGCCAGTACCCGTAGCACCAGCTTCCAGCCACGGTGGCGGGGCCGGCTACCCAAGGCCCGGCCCAGGCGCGTCATGCGCCGCCAGTAGCTCGCCAGCAACAACAGGCCAATTAGTAGGGCCAGCCCGACGGCTATGAAATTAGGATATGCCCAGGTTAACAATAGAAGAACAAGTAAATAGCAAAGCACAAAGAACTCACCCGGCCGTTGGTTTCATCAATTCCGGACTCTCAAAGATAATTTTTTTGGCCAAAGGGTGGGTTTCTGAGTTCCGCCCGTATATTTGCACCCGCTTCGGACGGAAGCGGAACCGACCTGGAGAGGTGGGTGAGTGGCTGAAACCAGTAGTTTGCTAAACTGCCGTAGCTCTAAAGGTTACCGGGGGTTCGAATCCCCCCCTCTCCACTATAATGTTGGGTTGCGAAAGCTTCCCGTTGGGGCTCCACCCACTAGGTAGTTTTCTAAACTCAACATTATTTTTTTCGGGGTGTAGCGTAGCCCGGTATCGCGCCTGCTTTGGGAGCAGGAGGTCGTAGGTTCGAATCCTGCCACCCCGACATTTGTTTACCCCGTTTCGACCCCGTAGCTCAGCTGGATAGAGCAACTACCTTCTAAGTAGTCGGTCTTTGGTTCGAATCCAAACGGGGCCACTTAAAAAGCCGTTTCCCCACTGGAAACGGCTTTTTATTTTTACTGTAGGACAGTTTTTGGGACAATTCTACCTTGTCAGCCCTAAAACAAGTGCTCCACTAGCAACTAATGAAGAACATTTCTACTTACCCTCTAAGAGAAGCAGATGATGAGCCAAAAAATCGAAAGTTTTTCTTTAAAAGCATTGGCAAACTGACCATTGTGAAGGTGGTTGAATACATGTACGTTCAACCGTATGGTCTTGGTGGGCTCTACAACCTCGCATTCGGGGATTACGATAAGGCCACTCGTAGCATCATTGACGATACCAATAGCAACAACGACGACATTCGGCCAGTAATGAACACGGTGCTTAGCACAATCCCGCTGTTCTTTGATGAATACCCGTATGCCACTATTGCCGTACAAGGGAGCGACAGTGGCGCGGAATTTGAAATACAATGCCGAATCACCTGCTTAAACAAACGGTGTGACGCTACTTGTAGAAACGCAGACCGCCGAATCAACTCATACCGCTACTTTCTTAACAAAAATTACGACGAACTAAAGGAGACGTATGTGTTTTCTGGGTACATTCGAGCCCTAAGTCAGAAATTTCCTTATCGCCCAGATGTCAAGTATGACGCTGTGTTTGTTTCTAAGAAGTAACAACATACATTTGCATCACCATGAAGACTAGCAAATCCCTGAACCAGACAAAGGAGCCTAATGCAATGTCCAATGCAACAAAAAAGGAATTGGACTCAGTTGCTGAATTCTTTAAAGGGAAGGAAATGTTCCCTGGGAAATTAGAGCGCGCCAAGCAGATGTTTAAAGGCTTACAGGCATTTCCTGCATAAAGCCAACCCATTTATATTAAAAGCCCCACCCGCAACGGTGGGGCTTTTTTCGTGCGTGAGATTCTGTATGCAGCCTTCGTTTTATGTGCTATCACTAAGCCGAATTGGTTGGTCGATGCCTGTACCGGAGAGGTTTGCGAAACCAATTATGCTTCGGGGCGTCGGTGCTGATAATTAAGCCCATCGAGTAGAATCTATCAAAAAAGCCCCTCAACTGAGAAACCTTTTTCTATGGTGTTTGAGGCACGGTCATTTATCATTCTACCTTTGACACATTACCCCTGTTCTCACCTGATTACAGGAATTATATTTTAGGCCCGTTATAATGGCTAAGCAGAAAAAACCGGTTAAAGAAAAAGCAATCGAGGTATCCCTCTGGGAATCGGCCAACAAGCTGCGCGGCAGCGTGGAGCCGGCCGAGTACAAGCACGTCGTGCTCGGACTGGTATTCCTCAAGTTTGCCAGCGACAAGTTTGCCGAGCGGCGGCAAGAACTGGTGGCAGAGGGCAAGGATAAGTACCTGGAGATGCCCGACTTCTACAACATGAAAAACGTGTTTTTCCTAGAAGAGAAGTCGCGCTGGAACTACATTCAAGATAGAGCCAAACAGCCCGATTTGGCGCTTATCATTGACACGGCGCTGCATACCATCGAGAAGGATAACAAGGCGCTGAAGGGTGCGCTGCCCGACAACTACTTTTCGCGCCTCGGGCTCGACCCCACCAAGCTGGCGGCGCTGGTTGATGAAATCAGCAACATCGATACGCTCAAGGACAAGAAGCAGGACGTGGTGGGCAAGGTGTACCAGTACTTCCTGAGCAAGTTTGCGCTGGCTGAGGGCAAGGGTAAAGGCGAGTTCTACACCCCGGCTAGCATCGTGAACCTGATTGCCGAGATGATTGAGCCCTACGAGGGCATCATCTACGACCCGGCGTGCGGCTCGGGCGGCATGTTTGTGCAGAGCATCAAGTTCATCGAGAGTCACCACGGCAGCAAGAAGAAGGTGTCCATCTACGGGCAGGAGTACACCAACACCACCTACAAGTTGGCCAAGATGAACCTGGCCATCCGCGGCATTTCGGCCAACTTGGGCGAGAAGGCGGCAGATACCTTCGGCCAAGACCAACACCCCGACCTCAAGGCCGACTACATCATGGCCAACCCGCCCTTCAACCAGAAGGACTGGCGCGGCGAAAAGGAGCTGACCGACGATGCCCGCTGGCTCGGCTACGACGTACCGCCCCGCTCCAACGCCAACTATGGCTGGATTCTGAACATCGCCGCCAAGCTCTCCGACAACGGCGTGGCCGGCTTCATCCTGGCTAACGGCGCACTGAGCGGTGGCAGCGAGGAATACAAAATCCGCCGTAAGCTGATTGAAAACGACTTGGTGGAAGCTATTGTGGTGCTGCCGCGCAATCTGTTTTACACCACCGACATCAGCGTGACGCTCTGGATTCTGAACAAGAACAAGCAGGCGCACAGCAAGAGCGTGGGCGACGAGACCCGCCACTACCGTACCCGCACCGGCGAAATCCTGTTCATGGACCTGCGGCAGTTGGGTGAGCCGTTCGAGAAGAAGTTTACGCAGTTCTCGGAAGCTGACATCAAGCTGGTGGCGCGCACCTATCACGACTGGCAAACCACCGGCGCAGCCAACATACCAGAGTTCTGTTACACCGCGCACCTGGAGGAAGTCTCATCCAAAGACAAAGACTTTTCGCTGGTGCCAAGCAAATACATTGAGTTCGTGAATCGCGACGAAAACATTGACTTCGACCAGAAAATGGCCGGTCTGCAACTAGAATTCGCAGAGCTGTTGCGGGCCGAAGACCAGTCGAAAAAGGAATTGCTGAACGTGTTTAAGGAACTGGGCTATGCAATCGAATTATAGGCCAATCGGCGACTACGTGCAGCGTGTCGAAAGACGCAACACCGACTTGAAAGTCACTAGACTGTTGGGCCTGAGTTTGACCAAAGAGTTTCGGGCCACAACTTCTAACATCGTGGGAACCGATATGTCGGTTTACCGCGTGATGCACAAACATGAGTTTGCGTGCGATTTCATGTCGCCGATTCGGGTGAATAAGCTGCCGGTGGTTTTGAAGCTGGACGACGAGCCGAACCTGGTTTCGCCGGCTTACCCGGTGTTTAAGGTGAAAGACTCGAACAAGCTTGACCCAGAGTATCTGATGATGTGGTTTCGGCGGTCGGAGTTTGACAGATACGCCACGTTTAAATGTGACGCGGCTATTCGGGGCGGATACGACTGGCAGGCGCTATGCGAAACGCTGATTCCAGTACCGTCCATCGAAAAGCAGCGGGAAATCGTGGCCGAATACCACACCATTCAAAACCGCATTGCCCTCAACAACCAGCTCATCCAAAACCTCGAAACCACATCTCAGGCCATTTACAAGCAGTGGTTTGTGGAGTTTGAGTTTCCCAATGAAGCTGGCCAGCCCTATAAAAGCAGCGGCGGCGAAATGGTGGAGAGTGAGCTTGGGGAAATCCCCAAGGGATGGAAGCTTGGCAATATTGGGACAGTTTTAGACACAAAGGGATACATCCGAGGCCCCTTTGGCTCTGCGTTGAAGGTTGAGGATATGAGGTCCTCAGGTACTCCTGTTTATGAACAACAGCATGCTATTGACGGGCATAGAAACTTCAGATATTATGTGGACTCAGACAAATTTGCTCAGCTTAAACGATTTGCTGTCAAGCCTAATGACTTAGTTATTAGCTGCTCTGGGACTCTTGGCAGAATAACACGAATCAGTGAGACTGATAAAGTCGGCATTATCAACCAAGCTCTATTGATATTACGTGTTGACCCTACTAAATGCGCTTTGTCCATCTTCGAGCTTTTTCTCAGGTCTAAAAATGGCAACAATTTACTGATTGCAGAATCAGGAGGAAGCGCACAAGTCAATATAGCTAAAAGAGAAGATATTGTAAAGAAGCCTTTTCTGATTGCCGCAGCTCGCGAGCAGAAAATGCTTGCTACTGTGCTAGACAAAACTTCGGCACAGGCTGATATTCTAAAGAGGGAAATAATTGCCTTGCAAAAGATTAAAAGTCTTCTCCTCTCCAAGCTCGCCACCATCGAATCGGTGCCTGCCGCGCCCAAGCTCGCCGTAACCAAACCGGCACAGTTAACCCTCTCCTTCACCTGATATGCAGAAGTTCACTGAAGCCAAGTTGGAGGAGGTTTTTTGTGAGTTGCTGCATGAGCAGGGCTACCCGCACCAGCTGGGCAACACCCTGGCCCGCGCCCCTGAGGAAGTGCTGCTCGAAGCCGACCTACGGGCCTTTTTGTTGAAGCACTACGAGGAAGATGGTCTTACCCCGGCCGAAGCCGATGCCGTGGTGCGGCGGTTGCACGCCCTGCCCGCGTCCGACCTTTACGAAAGCAACAAGGCCGTGATGCGGCTGCTGGCCGATGGCTTCATTCTCAAGCGCGAAGACCCCAGCCAGAAAGACATCTGGGTGCAACTGCTCGACTATACCAGCCTGACCCGCCAGCAGCCCGCCGCCGAGAACCTGGCCGCCGAAGCTGCCCCAGCCTACGCTGCTGCTGCCGACCACAACATTTACCGCTTTGTGACGCAGCTCGAAATCGTGGGCAGCGAGAAGCGCATCCCCGACGGCATCCTGTATATCAATGGTCTGCCGCTGGTGGTGTTCGAGTTCAAAACGGCCATTCAGCCCGACTGCACCATTCACGACGCGTACGTGCAGCTCACTGTGCGCTACGAGCGCGACATCCCGGAGCTGTTTAAGTACAACGCCTTTTGCGTCATCAGCGACGGCGTGAATAACAAGGCCGGCTCCTTCTTCGCTCCCTACGAGTTTTACTATGCTTGGCGGCGCGTAGCCGGGTTAGCCCAGGACGTGGATGGCATCAATACCCTTTACACCCTGGTGGAGGGGATGCTCGACCGCACCCGCCTACGCGACATCATCCGCAACTTCATTTACCTACCCGACAGCTCGAAGAAAGACGAGAAAGTGGTGTGCCGCTACCCGCAGTACTACGCGGCCCACAAGCTTTACAACCAGATTTGGTCGGCCCGTAAGCCCACCGGCGACGGCAAAGGCGGCACCTACTTCGGGGCCACTGGCTGCGGCAAGAGCTACACTATGCTCTTCCTCACGCGGCTGCTCATGCGCAGCGAGGACTTTGCCAGCCCCACCGTGGTGCTCATCACCGACCGCACCGACCTCGACGACCAACTGGCCGGGCAGTTCACCAACGCCAAGCACTACATCGGCGACCAGAACGTGGTGAGCGTGGAAAGCCGCGAGCACCTGCGCGAGCTGCTGGCCGGCCGCCAGAGCGGCGGCGTGTTCCTCACCACCATCCACAAATTTACCGAGGGCACCGAGCTGCTGAGCTGCCGCGCCAACATCGTGTGCATCTCCGACGAAGCCCACCGTAGCCAGGTAAACCTGGAGCAGAAAGTGCGCGTGACGGCCAGCGGCGTCACCAAAACCTATGGCTTCGCCAAATACCTGCACGATTCGTTGCCCCAGGCCACCTACGTCGGCTTCACCGGTACCCCGATAGATGCCACACTGGACGTGTTCGGCCCGGTGGTGGACGAGTATACCATGACCGAATCGGTGAAGGATGAGATAACCGTTCGCATCGTGTACGAAGGTCGCGCCGCCAAAGTAGTGCTACACAACGGCGAACTGGAAAAGATAGAGCGCTACTATGCGCAGGCTGCTGAGGACGGAGCTAACGCCTACCAAATCGAGCAAAGCAAGGAAGAAACCGCTCAAATGCGGGCCATCCTCGGCGACCCCAAGCGTCTGCGCGTGCTGGCTGCCGACTTTGTGCAACACTACGAAAAGCGTGTGAGCGAAGGCGCGACCGTGAAAGGCAAAGCCATGTTTGTGTGCAGCTCCCGCGAAATCGCCTACGCCCTATACCAGAACATCATCGAGCTACGCCCAGCCTGGGCCGACGTGCTGGCGGCCGAAGAAGGGGCCGAGCTGACCGAAAAGGAAAAGCGCGAACTGAAACCTATGGCGCGGGTGAAGATGATAATGACTCGCGGCAAGGATGACCCGAAGGACATGTACGACCTGCTGGGCACCAAAGAGTACCGCAAGGAGCTGGACCGGCAGTTCAAAAACGCGAAGTCCAACTTCAAGATTGCCATCATCGTGGACATGTGGCTTACCGGCTTCGACGTGCCTTTCCTCGATACCCTCTACATCGACAAGCCCATTCAGCAGCACAGCCTGATTCAAGCCATTTCGCGGGTGAACCGTACCTACGAGGGCAAGAGCAAGGGCTTGGTGGTCGATTATATCGGCTTCAAAAACCAGATGGGTCTGGCGCTGGCTAAGTACAGCAAGGGAGACGAGCGGAATTTTGAAGAAATTGACCAGTCGCTGGTGGTGGTTCGAGACCATCTGGACCTATTGGCCCGCTTATTCCACACCTTCGATAGCAGCAAGTATTTCACCGGCACCGCTCTGCAACAGCTGCACACGCTGAACATGGCCGCCGAATTCGTGCAGCTGACCAAGGAGCAGGAAACCCGCTTCATGGGCTTGGTGAAGCGTCTGAAAGCCGCCTACGACATTTGCGCCGGCAGCGAGAAACTTACCCAGCCCCAGCGCGACCAGACGCACTTCTACCTGGCCGTCCGCTCCATTGTGTTCAAGCTCACTAAAGGGGATGCTCCCGACACGGCCCAGATGAGCGCCCAAGTGCGCAAGATGATACAGGACGCCCTGGCCAGCGACGGCGTGGAGGAAATCATTAAGCTCGGCACCGATGGCGACACCGAGCAGGACATCTTCGACGCTGACTACTTGGCTAAAATCGACAAAATCAAGCTGCCCAATACCAAGATAAAACTGCTTCAGCAGCTCCTAGCTCGCGTCATCGACCAGATGCGCAAGGTGAACCAGGTAAAAGGCATTGACTTCACCAAGAAGATGCAGGCGCTGGTAGCCCGCTACAACGAGCGCGACGAAAACGACATCCTGCGTAGCGAAGTCTACGAGGAAATAGCTGAGCAGCTCACCAACCTGATTTGGGAGGTTCAAAACGAATTTTCGGCCGGCGACATCCTAGGCATCGACTTCGAAGAAAAAGCCTTCTACGACATCCTGATGGCCCTGTGTGCGAAGTACGATTTCCGCTACCCAGCCGAGCAACTGGTCGCGCTGGCCAAAGCCATTAAAGCCTTAGTAGATGAGCAGGCCCGCTTCCCCGACTGGAATAAGCGCGAAGACATTAAATCGGCGTTGAAAGTGGGCCTGATTCTGCTGTTGGATGAGTTCGGTTACCCGCCCGTGGAGCGCGACGAGGTGTATGGCGAAATCTTCGGTCAAGCCGAGAATTTTAAGAAGAACCGGACCGTCTTAGTATAGATATATCCCAACGGATTTTTGGTTTGTGTGGGACGGTTTTTGGACAAAACAAGGGGACCGGCACTTCTGCCGCTGGCCCCGGCGTGGCATTTTTTGCGCTTCACTGTATTTTACGTGATGGCTAAACACAGCATTTTTTGGGTTTATCTTGACCTATTAGAGCGCAACAGTTATCAGGCGTGGCCGGGGGGATGAAGCATTTTAAGGATGTAGGCGCGACGCTAGAGGATGCGGGCAGGTGCAATGCCAGCGGGGTGCTACCTGGGTCGTAGCTGGCATTTTTTGCCGTTATCCTACGGGATTGGCTGGCATAAGCCGGCAGGTGGGGTGTGGGCGGGAGCCCCGGCCGGCACTGGGTGTGTGTCAGCATGTGGGGGCGTTGACACACTGTTGACACAGCAAAAAATGGCCTTCTTTTATCATTGAAGCCCTTTTTTATCCATTTGTGTTACTGTGTTAAAGAGAATAGAGTTAATATGTATAGAGAAGAAATAAATTAAATAAGGGGGGTATTTTATTTATTTATCCTATAATGCTGGGGAAGGGCCCGACACACGACACACTGACACAAAAGTGGGTAAAACCCAACCCAGGTGCTGGAATCGGACTTTTTGCTGTGTCAGCCCCCCAAAATCTGTTTCAGGTCCGACGCAATGCGGCACAAAGCGAGGGGGGCAGCGTGCCAAGCTACCCCCCTCCCCGTGTCGGGCTACCTCCCATTAAAAATCAGTTTTATACCCGTTAGCCCGTTTAGCGGGTTTTTGCTATTATCGTAACGGTCCCGTCTCTTGTCAACCCCTGGCATTTGCAGGAGCTTTTTTCGGACCTCATCTGCGCGATAAAGTCCCTGCCCCTTGCGGTGGTCTTTGTATTCGTCCAGCCGTGCGGATATTATGGAAGAGGGCACAAAGTCGGCTGGATTGCCTGTTACGTTCACGCACTCTGCTATGAACGCATCTTCGGGGGTGTCGGCCGTGAACCGCCCTTCGTTGCGGGCGCTTATGGCGGCGTTCTCTTCGTCGGTGAGCCGGTAGGGGGTGCCGGCTTTGTACTCGGCAACGATTTGGCCCCAGAGCTGGGCTTTGTCCAAGGCCAGGTATGCCGGAATGTCTAGCTTTCCCAGCACGGTGAACGGCAAAAAGCGGCGGCTTCCGGTGGCGTCCTTCAAGAAGGCATCATTGTTCGTGGTGCCACAAAAAGACGCCGTGCGGGGGTATTTGGCCGTGTACTGAAATTTTTTATCGGCCGTAATCACATGCTGGCTCAGGACGTTCTTTAATTCGTCGGCTTCCGCTTTCCGCTGCTGCCCCATTTCATCCCAGCATATCAGCAGGTGGTTTGTCATCAGCAGCAGGTGTTCTTTGTTTTTGGCGTCAAAGGCCGAAGGTGAGGCAAAGAACTGGTCGTCCCACAGCAGGTTTTGGAAGAAAATCGACTTACCAAACCCCTGCCCGGTCGACACCAGCACCAACACTTGTTCATTGCGACAGGTTGAAGAACTGCAATAGCCTTGTGCTACGGTATTGAGCAGGTACTTTTTGAGTACGGTGGCAAGGAGGGGGTCATCGTCCGTTTTCAGGAGTGCGAGCAGGCGGGCATAGTGGTCTTCCCCGTCGTAGTGGGCTGCCAGGTAGTCCAGGTGGGCGGCCAGGTAGTTGATTTCCCGGTAGGTGCGCGAACTGAAAAGGGTTTCTTGCAGGGTGCGTTTACTTGTCTTGGTGCCGTTCTCTTCCAGGTCGTTCAGCAGGTCGTTCAGAAACGGGCTGCGGTCGTCAAAGGGGATAAGGTCGTTCGGGTTATCGCTACCGGCCTTCCGGTAATAATAGATGTGGGTGCCGGGGTCGTAGAAGATACCCCATTCCGCTGTCACGGCGTCGCGAATATCCGCGTAGGTAACCGCCCGCTGGGGCTGTATCGACAGGGCGTCATTGGACTGAACCCCGCCTATAACCGTCTTTGCCGCGTCTTGGTCCATTCCCAGCCCGCCGTTGGTGCCGGCTAAAACGCTTAGTCCACCGTCGGTCCTTCCGTCCTTCTTGGCATGCATTGCGGCCTTGACAGCCTCGGCCAGCATCTCGGGCGACAGGTTATGCCCCTTGGCCGCTAGCTTCGCCTGTATGGCTTTTAATCCATCGTTTACTGCCTTCCTGCCGGGTGGTCGGCCGGGCTTTCTCTTGGTGTAGGGCTTGCGCCCGTAGTCAGCCGCGTCCCGGTGGTAAATGCCGGTAACGGTGGCCGTTATTTTTGCCGTGTCGTGCCCGGCCGGGGCCGTGGCGAGGGCCAGGGCCAGCGCATCATCAAAGGGCGCCCCGCTCTCGTTGCAAAACTTGGTGTAGGCGGCCAGCCAACTATTGTGCCCTTCGCCGGGGGCGGGGGGCGGGCCGTGCTTGCCGGTGTGTTGGGCGTAGCACCAGGCCGCGGCTCCGGTCGGGTCGGCGCGGTCGTCGGTAGCGGGACCATTGTAGGGGGTTGCGGCAGGGCGCGGCGTAGGGGCCGGCGCGGGCACATCGGGGCCGGCATCCAGTTGTGTTGAATCTAGCGTTATCATATCGGTTTAGCGGCGAAGGCCGGATTTAAGTAGGCGTCGGGGTCGTGGCACACAAAGCAGGCGCGGCTCAGGTCGGCCGTTCTCTCGTCCAGGGTGTACCCCCAGGCGTAGCGGCGGCGCAAGTGCCGGGCAATGCGTTGGTAGTTGGTGGCGCGGTCGATTCGTGGGTCAGCCGCCAGCACCCCTTTCAGCCCGTCGCCGGAAGGGCTCACGAATAGCAGGCCAAGGGCGGGGCTCAGGGCCACATCGGTTAAGAGCTGGTCTTTCGCTTGTGCAGCCCCGCCTTTCATTTCGTCCAGGTCCACTACCAGTAGGCCGGATTTCAGCAGCACTTTATCATCGGCGCGGGTGGCGAAGATGCCGCCAACGGAGAAGTAGTCCAGGCGTTTCTTTTGCTCGCTGTAGCGGCGGCTCTTGCCGTGCGTTTCGTATTCCGTTCGCACGAGGGCGGACAGGGCTTTCAGGCGCGGCGGCGGGTCCGTAATGATGCGGTGCAGGTTGGCTAAAGTTATCGGGGCCGGGCGGGGCGTGATGTTCTTAATAGGCCCGTCGAAGTAGCTGAAGCGGGGGCCGGCTTGCGGAAGCGGCAGCATCGTTATCCCCTCGAATGGGTCTTCCATCGAGTAGCACCGGGCCGCTAGCTCGTCATTGGTCAGCACGGGTTCGCGCAGCCGGTCTCCATCAGCCGGTACCAGCCAGCCGGCCACGATGATAACTTCCACTGGGGGGGCGCTGGGATAGTAGTGCTTTAACGCCTTGGCAAAGGCTGTGCGCGGCGGGGCAGCTTCCCCTAGCAGCATCACCAGCCGGCTCACGTCGCGGGGTCCAAAGGGGCTATTCACGGCCGTTTCCCTTTCCTTGTCGGGCACGTAGCTCCGCAATAACTTGTTCAACCATGGGAAAGACCCAGGGATGGTGTTCCCGCAGCCAGGCGTCTTTTTCTTCCTGCGTGGGGCCTTTCCACCAAGCACACAGGCGGCGGTAGCTATCTTTGGCGTAGCGTCCAGCTACACGCAAAGCGTGGGGCCGTTGGTCTGTTCGCATCAGGCTAGCGGCTTTTTTTTGTGCGCTGAAACCCCTGTAAGGCGGTCATCACGTCGGACCGCTTTACGTAGGAGCGGCCCCCCAGCTTGTGGTATTTGAGCAGCCCCAGACGCTTCCATTCGTGTACCGTCTGCACGGTTACCCCCAACATGGAGGCAGCTTCCTGAATGCTTAGGGGATCATTGGCCGGGGGCGCGGCGGCGGGGGTGGGGGCGTTTAACAGCTCGTGCCGGATTACGGCCCGTACATCTTCCAACAGTTGGGCGTACGCGACCCCAACCGAAATTATGGTGCTATCCATCGTTTGCGTAAGGTGCCAAACCTAAGAGGCTCGGTGCGTTCCGGTCTCATGTTCAGCATCTTGGCCAACGAACGCGAGGGTACAGCCCATTGATGGCGCGGGGCTGTAACTGATGCTATTGGGCCGTAACTGATGCCCTAATCAGTCGGGATACCGTTTTTCAGGGCGCGGTTGGTGAGCATGTAGAACCGCTCGGCTATTTCTGTACTCGTTTTGCGAACCTTCGTGTCTACTCCGAAATGGCGGGCGACTATGGGCACAACAGTCCCCAACGCTCCCTTCAATTTGCCTGCCTTTTTGTCCTGTAACGCTCGGCAGAAGCCCGCAAACGCACCCTTGTCTCCTGCGCAGAACTTGCCGTTCTTGTCCACCAAACCCGCCGCGTGAGCACAGGCTTCGAGGTGCTCAACGGTAAACTTATCTCCCAAAATCTGCTCCAATGGGCTCAGGGGGGTTATCTTGATAGGCTTCACGTCCGGGGCCACTGTACGGCCCTCAAACGCCGCCAAGCAATGCCGGAACCAGTCAATCATTCCCAGCACCGTGCCCACGGTGGCGGGGGTACGGTCCCCGTCGTTTAGTACCTCCCGCAGTTTTCCAATGGGAACGCACTTCGTTTTCTCGCCTTCTTGTTCAGAAGTAGCCAGTAGCCGGCTAATGCGGCAAAGCCGCTGTGCTTCGTACTCCCTTGGGTCAAGGGCTTTAGGTTCTGCCCGCGAATCCTGTTTAGCGTACCAGTGGTATGCCAATCCCCGAAAATAAGCCACTTGCCGCAGAGACTGCTCGGCTGGGGTTTCTCGTCGCACTATAAGCCGATTGGGGCGTTTAACAACCGAATAAACGGGGACAGATGGCCGGAACGATTGCCCGGCCTTATCAGCAACCTGTTGCATAAGGCGGTCCCATTTTTGGGCATCAAGCTTCTCTTTTAGGGGGGTTACGTAGATATCCAAACCTGCCAATTCCCGGTACTGGTCGTTCTGGTTGTTCATACAGGCATGGTGTTAAACTTGGCAAACTCTTCCGCTACCCGCTCGGCAGACAGGTTCACGTACCGCTGAAAGGATTGGGCCGTGCGGTGGCCGGTAATCATCATCACAAAGCGTTCGCTCATTCCCCGGCTCAAACTCAGGGTAACGAACGTGCGGCGGGCGGTATGCACGCTCAGGCGCTCGTATTTGGGGGCCGTGGTTACGTCGGCAATGCCGCCCCGGTAGCGTATCACTTCGACGGGGCTATCAATCCCGGCCAGTTGCCCCAACTCTTTCAGGAAGCGGTTCAGGACCGGATTGGTAATCGGCTGCCCCTTAATGCTGGACAGCTCCCCGGCCAGCACCCGTTTTACTAAGTCCAGGGCGGCGGCGTTCAGGGGGACGTTCACTACGTCGCGGGTTTTCTTAGCAGTCAGGCGCAGGTGGGCCGGAATCTTGGCCGTAGCGGGGCGCAAATGCTGGGGGTTGATGCTGGTCAAGTCGGAGTACCGCAGCCCTGTGTAGCACGCCAGCAGGAACCAGGCGCGGGCCTTTTCCAGACGGGAGCCCACCGGTAGGGGTAACGATTCCAAGGCAAGCAATTCGGCCTCGCTCAGGGTCAGTACGTCGGGCGGGCGTTGTTTCCACGATACCTGTCCCAAAGCCGTGTTGGTAGTGTAGCCGCGCTTGGTGGCCCACTTCATAAAGGATTTGAGCCGGGCCAGGTTCTTATTGATGGTGTTATCGGTCAGCCCCACCACGTCAAGCAGGTAAGCGGTCCAGCGGTCCCCTACGGTGGGCGTCAGGGTGTCGAAGTCAATCGTGTATCCGTTGGCGTTGGCAAAATCCCGCAGGTGCCGGCCAGCCGTGGCGTGGGCGCGGGCCGTGGCGAGAACTCCCGAAGCCTTGACGTAGGCAACCCATTCGGCGTAGCGGTCCCAGAACGTGGGGGCCAATGAGGGGGCCGGCTCGGGTACGGTTTCCGGCACTGCCAGTGCCCGTAGGTCGTCGGCCGAGGGCAAGGTGCCGGCTGCGGCGTGCGTGTCATAGCATTTTTCCAGCCGCTTCGCCAGCAGGTCCAGCCAGTCGTTTATTGCCCCGTTGCGCGGGTAGCCCCGCGTTAGTGCTCGCTGTTCTTTCTTGTCCCATTGCCGGGGTTGAATGGAACGGCCGGCGTAAACCTTCACGCGCTTGCCGGCAAAGCTGAGAAAGGCGAAGATGGGGGTGGGCTTATCAGCAGCCGGGGCCGATAGCAAAAACGAGATTTTAGCCATTGCGGGGAGTGTCCTATGTAGGACGCAATCTAGGACAAAAACCCCGATTAATACCGATTAATTCCGTAGCTATGCCGGCTAACTACGAATGAATAGCCGTTTTTAAGCCATTAGGCGTATGTTTGTATCGGAGTGCATATGGGAGTGGATAGATGGTTCGAATCCAAACGGGGCCATTCTACTAAGACCCTTCCCCGTCCGGGAAGGGTCTTTTTTTGTTTTTGGTCAAGCTCGAGGAGCGTACAGGCCCAGATGATGCAATGATGAAAAGGTAGCGGTTATGCGAAGCTTGCTGATTACGGCGTTGCTGAATTTTTAGTAAGTAAAAGCGAATGATTTTGGCTATAATCATTTGCCCCTCTTATCTTAGGTTTGAAAAGCAGGTGATTTGTGCATGGTAGTAGGCCTCATGTGGGACATTGTCTCTATCCGCCAGTTATCTGCTTCATCCGCTCAACGTCTCTTTGTAGCTATGAAAAAAATATTACTCTTTCTGGGTCTGCTTGCGTTTGGCAGCAGCGCGTATGCGCAAACTGGCCCCAACCTCGGCCCCTGGGTTGAGGTCAATCGTCCTTCGATAGGAACGGCCCTCAGCTACCGGATTAGCTACGTGCACACAGTGTCGCCCACTGTTGCGTGGCTGGTAGCCCAGGAAAACAATGCCGGCAGCGTGCCGCAGTACGTTTTTGTGACCAACAACGCGACCGGCACTCAGTTCGGCCTGGAAGCTGTGAGTGCCGGCTCGCAGAACTTTCAAACTGCCAACGTATTCGGTCTTAGCTCGACAGTGGCACTAGCTGCGACCCACGGGCCAAACGGTGGAGGCGAAATTCTGCGAACCACCAACGGCGGCCTAAGCTGGACCAAAGTGAGCACCACCGCCCAGTTTGTTCAGAATCAAGGGGGCTTCCTAAACATGGTTCACATGTTCAATGCCCAAGAAGGCATGGCCATGGGCGACCCCACCGGCACCCCGAATGCCTACTTTGAAATTTTGAGAACCACGGACGGTGGCCTCACCTGGAACCGCATCCCCGCGGCCAACATCCCCGCGCCGTTTGCTGGCGAAGCCGGGCTGGTGCATTCGGTTTTTGCCCGCGGCAACACCCTCTGGTTTGGCGGTGCTTCGCTGGGAACCAGCGACCGGGAGCGGGTATTCAAAACAACCGACCGGGGTCAGACCTGGACCGTTAGCCAACCTACCACGCTCACCGAAACTATCAGGAAAGTTGTTTTCAAAGACGATTTAAATGGCATCGCCTATAATGTGAAAGACAACGGCAGCGCCGTCACTGAAGTCAATGTCATCCGCACCAGCGACGGAGGAGCTACCTGGTCGCCCATTACGCCAGTCAATACGGCCACCGGCAGCTTTTTCTGGTACGACATTGATGCCGTGGACGGGCGCTACTACAGCGTGGGCCAGCGTTTCCCGGCCACTGGCGTGGACGAGGACTTCGGCAGCTCTTACAGCACAGACGGCATCAACTGGACAAACATGAATACCGGGCAAGGATTCTTTGCATTTGACCTGATTCCGGGTGCCACGCCCGGTTCTGCTACGGGCTATGCCGGTACTCTTACCGATGCAACCGGCGGGGGCGGCATCTTCAGACTGAATAATCTGACGGCTACAGCCACCCGCGACGCCGCGCTACAGGGGGCACTGAGCGCCTACCCAAACCCCAGTCATTCGGGCGTGTTCAAAGTAGCCCTCGGTACTACCCTCAGGGGCCACGCGCAACTCACAGTACTGGACGCCCTTGGCCGCCAGGTGCGTTCGCAGGCTCTGAGCGCCACTGCCATTGGCTCTCGGGAGCTTCACCTAGACCTAAGCGGGCAGAAAACCGGAGTTTACACCCTGCAAATCCGGACGGATGCTGGCATCGCCACGCAAAAGCTGGTGATAAACTAATCCTTGTTCAAAGTTTTACGCTAAGGCCTTTCCCTGCTGGGAGAGGCCTTTTTTTATGGAACAATTTTGCTCGTAGATGCCAGGCCTTTGGACGCTTTGAAAAGGAGGGAGGGAATGAAAAAATCCCAGGATAAAAACTGCAGAAATTCACAAAAATGGGATTAAATAAGTACTTTTGATTGTTCAGTACCTAGCAACCCGAAGGGCTGTTTTACGACCTGATTTAATCCCGCCCACATGAGCGAAACGAAAGAGAAGATTCCCCAGTCGGACTATTCCGCTGACAGCATTCAAGTACTCGAAGGGTTGGAGGCCGTGCGCAAGCGGCCCAGCATGTACATCGGCGACACCGGCATGAAAGGCCTGCACCACCTGGTGTGGGAAGTAGTCGATAACTCGATTGATGAAGCCCTCGCCGGGCATTGCGACCTGATTAACGTCACCATCAACGAAAACAACTCCATCACTGTCCGCGACAACGGCCGCGGCATTCCCGTCGACTGGCACGCCAAGGAAGGCAAGTCGGCCCTGGAAGTGGTGCTCACCGTGCTGCACGCTGGTGGTAAGTTCGACAAGGGCTCCTACAAAGTATCCGGTGGCTTGCACGGCGTGGGCGTGAGCTGCGTGAATGCGCTCAGCACCGACCTGAAAGTAACCGTGCGCCGCAACGGCCATATGTACGAACAGGAATACAAAATTGGCTTCCCGCAGTACGACGTCAAGCAGGTTGGCGACACCGACGAGCACGGCACGGAGGTGCAGTTCTTGCCCGATGCCAGCATCTTCACCGAAACCGAGTACCGCTACGACACGGTGGCCGGCCGCCTGCGGGACTTGTCTTACCTGAACAAAGGCATCCGCATTACCCTCACCGACCGCCGCGAGAAGCTGGACAGCGGCGAGTTCCGTTCCGAGGAGTTCTACTCGACGGGCGGCCTGCGCGACTTCGTGCAGTACCTCGACGGCGAGCAGCGCCCTTCGCTGCTGTCGGAGCCCATCTACGTAGAAAGCGAGAAAGGCGGCACGCCGGTCGAGGTGGCCCTGCAGTACAATACCTCGTACCAGGAAAACGTCTACTCCTACGTCAATAACATCAACACCATCGAAGGAGGCACGCACGTGGCCGGTTTCCGCTCAGCGGTGACACGGGTGCTGAAAACGTATGGCGACAAGAACAAGCTGTTCGAGAAAGCCAAGGTTGAGATTACCGGCGACGACTTCCGCGAGGGCCTAACGGCCGTTATCTCGGTGAAAGTGATGGAGCCCCAGTTTGAAGGCCAGACCAAAACCAAGCTCGGCAACTCCGAAGTGAGCGGCGCCGTGAACTCGGTGGTAGGCGAAATTCTGACGCAGTACCTGGACGAGAACCCCAACCAGGCCAACAGAATCATGGAGAAGGTGATTCTGGCCGCCAAGGCCCGCATCGCCGCCCGCAAGGCCAAAGACATGGTGCAGCGCAAGGGCGTGCTGTCGTCGAACAGCCTGCCGGGCAAGCTGGCCGACTGCTCGGAGTCGGACCCTGAAATCTGTGAGCTATACCTCGTCGAAGGCGACTCGGCCGGTGGCACCGCCAAGCAGGGCCGCAACCGGGCGTTCCAGGCCATTCTGCCGCTGCGGGGTAAAATCCTGAACGTGGAGAAAGCCCAGGAGCACCGCATTCTGGAGAACGAGGAAATCAAGAACATGATTACCGCGTTGGGCGTGAGCTTTAACGAGCGCAAGTCGCTGGCCTTCACTACGGAGGACGACGGTACCGAGTCGGGCCCGCTTAACTTCAGCAAGCTGCGCTACCACAAGGTCATCATCATGACCGACGCCGACATTGACGGCTCGCACATCCGGACGTTGATTTTGACCTTCTTCTTCCGCTACATGCGCGAGCTGGTTGACCGGGGCTTTATCTACATCGCCCTGCCGCCGCTCTACCTCGTGAAGCGCGGTAAGGAGGAGCGCTACTGCTGGACCGAGGATGAGCGCATGCAAGCGCAGGAAGACCTCGGCCGCGGCAAGCCCGAAACAGTGAACGTGCAGCGCTACAAAGGGCTTGGCGAAATGAACGCCGAGCAGCTCTGGACCACCACCATGCAGCCCATGACCCGCACCCTGAAGCAGGTAACGGTAGAGTCAGCCGCCGAAGCTGACCACCTGTTCTCTATGCTAATGGGCGACGAAGTAGCCCCCCGCCGCGACTTTATCGAGCGGAACGCGAAATACGCCAAGCTGGACGTTTAGCCAGCATCACTTGGAAAGGCCCGCTGCAAAGCGGGCCTTTTCTTTTTCTGGTAAGTGTCAGGCAAAGCGTTTCGATACATGTTGCGTGCTCTGTCTGTCATGCTGAGAGAAGGTTGGAATGGCTCCATTCCTGGCCGAGACGTATTATGAAAAGGAGGCGCGCACGCGCATGTTCGTGACCGAATATTTTCAAATGAGAAACCATGGGGTGGGCACCTGGAAGGGTCTTCGGGAGTAGCCGCCCGGCAGCCTGCATGGTTTAAGTTAAGGTGCTGATAGCCCTAAGGTTGCTGGTTGAAATTGAAGCCATGGCCATTATTTCCACGTAAAAAAGCCTAATCAGGGGGCTTTGGCCGTATTTTGCCCTGTCTTTTCTATCCAATATGAAGCTCTTCAAATCTGCCGACCTTATTCGCAAAAGCAAGTACATCAGCCGCGACCTAAGTTGGCTGCGCTTTAACTACCGCGTGCTCGACCAGGTGCAGGACCCCAGCCGGGCCTTATTTGATAAGCTCAAGTTCCTGGCCATCACTAGTTCTAACCTCGACGAATTTTTCATGATTCGTGTGGGGTCACTGTATAACTACCTGGACTATGGCAAAGAGCGGATTGACTATTCGGGCCTGCGGGAGCTGCCGTTTCGGCGCAAGCTGCTGGACTTCGCGCACCGCTTCGTCAACGACCAGAGCCTGACCTACATTAATGAGCTGAAACCCAACTTTGAAAAGAACGGCTTCAACATCCTGAAGATGTCGGACCTCACGGAGCTGGAAGTGAAAAAGGCCGACGGCTACTTCAAGAATACCGTGTTTCCGCTGCTCACGCCCATGGTGTACGACGCCTACCATGGGTTCCCGCTGATGATGAACCAGATGCTCATTTTTGGCGTGGTTACCCGTATTGGAAATGGCCTGTCGGTGGGGTTGGATGGCGAAGCTGAAAAAGGACAGGAGCGGCTCACCTTCGTGCAGATTCCGCAGAACCTGACCCGCTTCTTTGAGCTCGTGCGCAAAGACAAGGTGATTTTTGTGCCCATTGAAGAAGTGGTGCGCGAGTTTTTGCCGCGGCTGTTTCGCAACGTGGAGATTGTGGCGGCTAACCTGTTCCGCATCACCCGCAACGGCGACTTCACGCTGGAAGAATCTGATGACATCGACAACGACTTCATCAAGGAAATTCAAGTGGGTTTAAAGACCCGTAAGCGGGGCCGCGTGGTGCGCGTGGAAGTGGAGCCGAACGCCTCGCCGGTGCTAATGAACGTACTCCGCGAGAGGTGGAATATCGACAATGGCAACGTCTTCGTCATCAATTCGCTGATTGACCTGAAAGGTCTGTGGCAGATTGTGAAGCACCCGGCTTTCCGGGGCAAAACGCCTAAACTCCCTTCGCCCGTGGCACCCCTCAGCCTGCCCGAAGGGGCCGAGGAAAACATGTTTGAGTACCTCAAGCACCACGACGTGCTACTGCACCACCCGTACAACAGCATCGAGCCCATGGTGCGGCTACTGGAGCAGGCCGCCGTGGACCCGCACGTGCTGGGCATCAAGCAAACCATCTACCGGCTGGCCGACGACTCCCGCGTGTCGGCCGCGCTGCTAAAGGCGGCTGAGAATGGCAAGCACGTATCGGTGCTGTTTGAGGTGAAGGCGCGGTTTGATGAGGAGAAGAACATTCGCGAGGGTGCCCGGCTGGAGAAGGCGGGCTGCTTCGTGATTTACGGCGTGAGCAAGTACAAGACGCACACCAAGCTCCTCATGATTATCCGGAAGGAAGGGGAGAAGGTGACCCGCTACGTGCACATCGGCTCGGGCAACTACAACGAGCAGACCTCGCGCCTCTACACCGACGTGAGCCTGCTCACGACCAACGACGTGTACGGGCACGACGTGTCGGAATTCTTCAACGTTATCACCGGGCACTCGCAGCCCGACGACTACGAGTACCTCATCACGGCGCCCAAAGACATGCGCCAGCAGCTCATTCACCTCATTCGGGAGGAGGTGAAGCACGCCAAAAAAGGCCTAGCGAGCGGCATCGTGATGAAGATGAATTCGCTCGAGGACAAGGAGATTATCGACGAGTTTTACAAGGCCGCCAAGGCGGGCGTGCCCATTCGGTTTATTGTGCGGGGCATTTGCTGCCTGCGGCCGGGCCGGCCGGGCCTGAGCGAAAACATCGAAGTACGCAGCATTGTGGGCGAGTATCTGGAGCACACCCGGCTGTTCTATTTCCATAACGGCGGCGAAGCCAAGGTCTATGCCGGCTCAGCCGATATAATGGTGCGTTCGTTTGACCGCCGCATCGAAGCACTGTTTTTGATTGTTAATCCGCAGCTTAAGCGAGAGGCCATCAATATTCTGATGATGAATATGATGGACAACCAGAATAGCTATGTGATGCGGGAAGACGGCGCCTATATTCGCCAGCACCCTGCTCCGGGCGAGCCCGTGGTGAATGTCCACAAAGCCTTCTTCAAACGCGACGAAGCGCAGCTGGCTACGGCTTCGCCTGAAGGCTTACTGGCCCTGCTCGATGTGCAGGCGCAGCGCCGCATAGATGTGGCGGCCGCGTTGGGGGTAGCCGATGAAATGGCTGCCTTAGCCGCACGCCAGGCCAGCGAGATAGCTGCCGACGACGCCTTTGGCGAAGGGGAGCCGGAGGAAACCTGCGAAGACGATGCGACGCCGGTGGGCCACATCGACGAGGAGAGCTTAAGCGCCGATGCAGCCCGGGTGTAGCCTTGGCCCGTGCCCAAGAGGGGCACGGGCCATGACCTGGGATTTACTCCATTTCCGCCGGCTGGTTTTGCAGGTCGGGCACGGGCAAGTGCGCGGGGTGCCCAGCCGCCGGATTTGAGTTCAGCTCGTCGAAGAAGTCTTCGAACAAGGATTGCATCATGCCGTCTTTCAGGCCAATGTCCGGCACCAGCATGTTGTTGACGCCAGCCCACTCCATGGCCGAGAGATAGATGTGGCCAGCAGGCACGATGACATCGGCCCGGTCGGGGTTGAGCATGGCCACGTTCACACGCTCTTCCATGCTTAGGCCCGAGAGGCGCTTGAGGATGCTGTCGATGCTGCGCTTGGTGATGGGCTTGTTGGGCGCGGCAGGCGAGAGGCTGTAGATTTTGTTGATGTTGCCGCCCGTGCCAATGGCGCGGGTGACGTGGTGCTTGCGCGCATGCTCACGCACCCAGGCTTCCATGCGGGCCCAGAGCTCGGCCTGGGCATCGGTGTTGGCGTCGCCGCTCTCTTCCTGCTGCATGCGGCGGATGGAGCCAATTTCAAACGACTGCGCGGCCACCTTACGGCGGTCGTGGTAGATGTTGAACTCGGTGCTGCCGCCGCCTACGTCGATGTGCAGGTAGTGCTTATTGTCTTCCAACAAGTGCTCAATAACACGGTTGATGTAGAAAGCCTCGTCCTGGCCGTCAATCACCTTGATTTCCATACCCAGTTCGGCCTGCACCCGGGCCGCAATGGCGGCTCCATTGCTAGCCGAGCGCATGGCCGACGTAGCACAAACCAAGTAATGACATACCTCATGCACCTCCATCAGCAGCTTCAGGGAGTGCAGAAATTTGACAAATTTCTCTTCCTTGGCTGGGGAAATTTCCCCCGAAGCAAACACGTCTTCGCCCAGGCGCATGGGAAATCGAACGTATTCTACGCGCTTAAGTCGGTAACGGCCTTCGTAGTAAAGAACCGCCGATATCTGGCACCGAACAGCGTTAGACCCAATATCAATGGCGGCAAGTTTGCGAAGCGGATAATTCATAGGCACAAAATTACGGTGCAATAGCTGCGGGCAGCACATGGAGCATCAAAGCTTGTAATGCATCCTCGCATTTGCCTAATCGCAACACTGGGATTTTGAAACACGCCATTTTCGGTGTGAAGGGCGCGTAGCTCATAACCAATACGTTTATAAGGCGATGCTGTTGAGTGCTCCAACGGGCTGCTAGGGTTTGCTTAGATGCGGCGCTGGTAGCAGACTTGGTTGGACCTTGTGCGTAAGTGAGGTGAAGACACTAAGTGCCTTGTCAGTAAGCCCGGCTTTTGCCTGCTGCTTATTTATCGATTCGGAAACCAACCCCAAACTGAATGAGGGTGCTTTCTGCTGATTTTTGATAGGATAGCGACAGGGCCAGGGTTTCGACCACCGGCGCAATGTAGAAGCCGGCGCCATAACCTGAGTTCCAACCCCCGGGCGAACTGCCCTGGTAGTAGACTCGGCCTTGGTCATAAAAGCCAAATAAGCCGTAATAAAAGGGCAGGAAGCCATTTCTAACCTGGCCCAGCGCCAAGCGCAACTCAGTATTGTAGTACAGGCTGGCATCGCCGCTGAAGCGGTTGCGGTAGTAGCCGCGCAGCCCTTCACGCAAGCCAAGGGAAGTGAATTTGTAGAACGGAATTTCACTGGTGGGGCCGTAGTTTTTGGCGCCGCCCCCCTTCACCACTAGCGTGATGGGAATGCCCAGCCGGGCCGTGCCGTAGTACTCAGCAAAGCCCTGAGTGAGGCCAAAGGTGCTCTCCGAGCCGGAGAGTTGACGATAAGTATCGTGCTGGGCCCGCAGGCGCACGCCCCGTCGGGCAAAGGCCTGCCGGTCGCGCAGGTCGAGGTCAAAAATAGCGTTTAGGCCCAGCAGGCGTTGGGTGCTGGTGTTGGGGCGAATCTGGTCGGTGCCGGGCGTTTGGTTGAGAACCCCTATGTAGCTGTCGGGAGCAAAATCAGTAACGTAGTACTCGTAAGTGGGGCCCACTCGCAGCACGCTGCGCTGCAGGAACACGCGCTCAAGAAATCCGTTGAGGGTGACGCCACGGTAGCGGGCGCGGTAGAAATTGTTGTCGTACTGGTCCTGGTTCAGCTCGGTGTTGTTGCCCAGGCCGAAGAAGTTATAAAACGGGAAGAAGTTGCCGTAGCTAACTGCCCCACCGGCATCGACTCTGCCAATGGCATAGCGGTGGCGGGTGCTGAGCGTGAGCTGGCGCTGGCCACCCGTGCTCACTTCGCCCAGGACGGAGTACTGGTTTTTAAAGCCCGGCTTTCGAAAGCCCTGCGTCTGGAACGTGGCGCCCGCACTGGCCGTGAAGCCGTCGTTGCGGTTGTAGCCCAGCCCGATGGAGGGTCGGTAGGAGTCGTATTCGAATTGTTCGCGGTCATAGGCATTCACGCCAAACCTAGTGCTGGTGCGGTTGTCCGATTCGGGGCCCAGCTGCAGGTCAGTATCCGGCACGTCGTAGACCTTGGTGAGGGTGCGCAGGCCGCTGACCCGGGAGTCATCGGCAATGCGGTCTTTGCCTGCTCCACCCACTATGCGCACTAGTATGCTGCGGCGGCCGCCTTCGCCGGTTACGGTAAACACGTCCTTGCCATCGAGGCCATAAAGAACAACTTCCCTGGTTTCCTTGGGCTTGAAAGTTCGGTCGAACAGCGCGGGGCCATTGGGGCGGTCGCCTTCTTTGGCCTTGTCAAACATCTGCACCCGTACCTGGCCATCGGGGAGTCGGTTCACCAGAAATACCTCGCTTTTGTTGCTGCCCACCACGTCGACTCGCTTGGCCAATAGGAGGTAGTATTTGTCCAAAGCCTTGGGCAGGGCTTTGATACGAGACTTCAACTTGCGATTGAGGTCGTCGCCAGAAATATCCTGAACTTCAACAGGAAGTGTTCGGGTAGCCTCATCGATAACGGTCGGCGTTAGGCGGGCTTGCAGGTATTGGCCAGCTTCCTGCCATTGCTCGCGGGTGAGACCCTGAAGTAGGAGCCGGTCGAGGTGGCGGGCCGGCCAGTTCAGGCTCTTCATGTCTTTGAAGTCGGCCTGGAAATCTTCAATGCTGGGCACGGCCCATTCGCGGTTAGCGATGTAGGTTAGCAGGCCATTCCATAGGGTAAAGGCTTGGTCGCGGTCGCGAGGAATGGGGCGGTAGAGGGTGCCGCCACCGGGCTGTTTGTAGCCGGCCCACTTCCAGTTGTCTTCGTGCTTGCCGAAGTCAGCCACCAGCATGTCGAAGGCGCGGGCGCGGGCCAGGGCGGGCGCATCGACCCGGTTGTCGTTGTCTTTGTAGAGCTTGCTGAAAAGCTTGAAGCTGCGCGCCACATCGTCGGAATTGCCAAAACCGGGGAGGTTGGGCTTGGGGTCTTTGGGGCGGTCTTCGAGGGTGCCGAGCAGCCCGGAATATTCCTCGCGGTAGGACCCCAGTTGCTGGTTGTCGGGCAGCCGAAACAGGCGGGGCCGGGCATGCAAGATGTCTGTTTGGTCGAGCAGCGAGCCAATGACGAGGGCCGAGTACGGGTGGGCCGTCGCCGTGATGTCGCGCAGCACATTGCCGGCCACCGAACTGCGAAGCTCCGGAGGCAGAATCTTGGTGACATCCTTATCCACCGACCGAAAAACGTATTCTGAGCTATCGGCGGCAATGAGCTTAAGCGAAGTCGTTTGGCGTCCGCCGCCTTTGCCGAATGGACGCAGGCCGCCTTTTTCAGAGGCCAGGTCCAGCGTGGGCACCGTGACGGGCTGCAGCCAGGAGGAGCGGTAGTTGGTGCCAAGAAAGAAGCGCTTGCCGGGAGTGCCGCCGTACTGAGGGCCGGCCGCCACCACGGTAGTGGCCTGAAACGGAGCATCGGGTTTGCCTTCGGCAGCAGTTTTGGCCACGCCAGGGCAGTCGGAGAGGAAGGGGTTGATGGGGGCATCGCCTTCCTGACCCCGGTCGTTACGGGCAGCCGGCGTGCTGCAGGCCGAGCGGAAAAGCGTGGTGCTGTAGCTCTCCTTAGCCGGCGCAGCACCTTCGCCGAAGGTATAAAATCGGGTCTTTACAGCGCCATCGGCAAAGTATTCAAGCGTAGAGTACCCTGCTTTGCTCTCACTGTAGCGCGCATCGCCTTTGGGACCCACATGCTGGCTTTCGGCGAAGCTGCCGCTCACCAGGTGGTAGTTGCCCTGAAAAGGCGTGAGCTGAAGGCTGTAGTCGTGGGAGGCCGCGTAAACTACGCCGGGGTTGCTTTGCAGGGTGTTCAGCAGTTCCTGACGCAATTCCTGATAGCGCGGGTTGGCGAGGTCGCGGGGACTACCTACGTTCTGGCGATAGGCGGCGTAGACGGTGCCCAGCACCGGTGGACTCAAGTGGCGGGAAAGTGGCTGCGCGCCGCCGTATACGCCGTTGCTTAGCACGGGATGATGGCCAACTAGTAGTACATTCTTCCCCTTGGTGTCATCAAGCAGGTCCTGCAGCTGCTCCCGAAATTCTTCTTTCGTAAGGGTTTTGCAGTCCGTGTCGGGCGCTTCGGGGCGGTCAAACGGATGGGTGAACCAAGGCGTGTTGAGGGCAACCAGCCGTACTAGCGGCGCTACGTCCACCACCTCCGGGCCAGGGCAACCGTTGCTGGGTAAAAACGCATTCTGGCCGGGGAGCTGCTTTTCAATGTATTTTTCGAGGCGGCGGACGGCTTTCAGACCGGCGCGGCCGGAGTTGGCCCAGTCCTTATCGCCGGGCAGGAAATAGATTTTACCTTGGGGCAAGCCCTGTACCAAGGCAATTAGGGCATCGGCGCGGCTGCGGTCGGCCTGGGCCAGTGCGGTATCGCTCTTGGCCGAAAGGCCGGTGTTGCTCACAATGTCGCCGAGGTGAACCACGGTGAAAGGGCCAGTCTGCTGCTCTAGGGTTTGGCGGAGCAGCTTGAGCCGGGCGGTGGGCAGATTGGTCTGGGCGGTGTTGCCCAGTAGAAAAACGGTGTGGACTGGAAAAGTAGTTTGTCCGTATGAGGTACCACCCAGCAACAGCGAAGTTGCTAGTAAAAGGGTTAAAATCCGGTTCATAAAGTCTGTGTATAGACTCTCTTACGGCAGTTCAGCTAAAAAGTAGGATAAAGCTCATGCGTAAGGCCGTTGGTCCGCTTCATTCCGGTGCCCAAGCCGCTGCAGCGCCAGGGCCAGTAAGCAAGGCACACCAATCCATAAACATTCGCTGGCCATCACCCGGAGTCCCTGGCTACTAAAAAAGGCCTTGATACCGATGGGCGATACCTGAATGGGCCGCAAGCCAAGAAAATAACGCTCCTGGTCCCAAGGGCTGAAGAAAGCCACTCCCAGCCCACCTGTGGTCATGGCATCGAGCAAGCCGTGCGAGGCTGTGGCCAAGAACAGCAGCAGGGCCAGGCGGCCAACTGGCGGACGTCGGTCCGGTTGCGAAAGTAACCGAGAAGCCAAACCCAGCGCAGCAACCAGCGCAGCGGCCAGCAGGGAGTGGGTGATGCCCCGGTGACCCCAGAGGCTGGCGTAGGGCACCCCCAATTTGTAGCCCAGTGCATCAAGGTCGGGGAGTGCCGCACAGCAGGCCGCTGCCAGCCAGTAGCGCCGGTGCAGTTGGTTAGGGAGCAATAGTTTGCCCAGGGTAGCGCCCAGGGCCGCGTGGCCAAATGCAGAAGCCATACGCTGAAAAAAAATGATTGAGCGAGGAACGAAGTGGTGGCAACCACGGCACCAGTGAAGACCCGGGCTGTGAGCATCAAACCATCAAGTCAGCTCACGCAATACCTTGGGCACCCCCGTGCTGGCAGGCTCGGCTACATAGCGCACATTGCGGCGGCCCGCCACCGGCTGGTGCGGGTCGATAACGTAGACCGGGCAGCCCATTGGCGCATAGTGCAGCAAGCCAGCCGCCGGATACACTTGCAGCGAAGTGCCGACCACAAGCAGCACATCGGCAGTGGATGTAACGGAGGCGGCGTCTTCAATCAGGGGCACCATTTCGCCAAACCACACAATGTGGGGGCGCAGCTGCCCGCCATCGGGAGCCAGGTCGCCCACGTTAATGTCGCCGGGGCAGTCGTATACCACCGTCTCGTTCTTCACCGAGCGCATCTTGTTGAGCATGCCGTGAAGGTGAATGACCTCACTTGACCCGGCCCGTTCGTGGAGGTCGTCCACGTTTTGGGTAATGATGGTGACGCGCCAACCGGGTGCTTCCTCGAAGCCCGCCAGGGCCAGGTGGGCGGCGTTGGGCTCCACTTCACGTGCTTGCCGGCGGCGCTGGTTATAGAACTCGAGCACCAGGGCTGGATTGCGGGCAAAGCCTTCGGGCGAGGCTACGTCCTCCACCCGGTGGTTTTCCCACAGGCCATTGGAGTCGCGGAACGTGCGGATGCCCGACTCGGCCGAGACGCCGGCACCAGTGAGGACGACGAGGTGTTTCACGGGGACTGGAATGAGGATTGCAGGATGAATGAGCGGGCAGCACCCAAGAGCTCCAAAGGTAGCAGCCTACTGTGCAGTGCCGGTTGCATCGAAAGTTACACACGCTCCAGGCCTAACTCGTCAAGCCGGGCAAACTCTGTTAGGCAGGTGTTGGCGTGGCTAATTTTATGCGATAACGCATTCGCACCCGATGAGCTAACGCATCCAGTCGTGTCTGCGAAGCCACCTATTTAGCCTGTTTAGCCAGTGGCAACACAGGAGTTATTGTGAGCAACCGCGTTTTCCGAGTATTGTATTTGCAGCTCTCCTTCTTCTTCGCCCTCGCAATACTTGATGCAGTTAGCCTGCACGTGCACCAATACCACCCCCGGCGTGTCGATACCATTCTTAAACCAAGCTTCCAGGTCAGGCACCCAGTGTTTGCGCATCGCGGCCTTTTGTCGAATAAGGTGGGCTGTGCCAACAATGGAGATATACAGCCGCCGTGGCCCTTCAAAGTTTAGGTGCACGTGCGGATTTTCCAGAATGTCCTGCACCGTACGGGAGCCTTCGTGGGTGAAGTAATAAGAGTTGCCATCGTATTCTACCTTCCCGTTGTTGCTAATTGGAAGACTGCTCACTTGCCCTTTACTGGTGTGTGTCGTCAGAATGGCAATGTCCAAATTCGCCAATTTGGCAGCAATATCTTTCAAAGTCTTAGCAGCCATACGCTTCAGGATTGGGGTGGGGTCAGTACGAAGAGGAGAGGATACAGGTTATAATAATACCCAGTAATTATGATAATATCCTCATTTCAAGTTGCTTTTATTTGTAAACCTAATGCTCAGGTTATAACATTTAAATACTAATTGAATATTAGTTACATAATTAGATTTAATTGTCCTAGAATGCCCTCACTGTCCAGTATGAGTGCGGGAGTCATGAATTCGTTAAGCGCCTCTGCTGTAATGAGAACAAACCAGAAAATCAGGAACAAAATGTAGTATCGTTAGGCTATTGCAACGAAAAAGTATTGAAGAACAGCTGAGGAGGCCGGCTGCCTACCTTTGCCAACTCAATCCTCACCTCGCGGCCCCAATGATACGCACTGTAATTTTTGACATGGATGGCGTCATTATTGACACCGAACCCACGCATCACAACGCTTTTTTTACCCTGTTTGCCGAATTGGGCCTTGCCATTACCGAAGAAGAGTACACCACCTTTCTGGGCAGGTCCACTCGCAATGTGTTTCAAAAGCTTAAGCAGCAATACCAACTGCCGCAAGACGTAGAGGAACTACTGGCCCAAAAACGGGCTTTGTTTAATAAGTCTTTCGATGAAGATGCCACTCTGGACCTGCTGCCCGGCGTGCGGAACCTCCTCGACGACCTGCGCGCGCACGGTGTGCAGCTGGTTCTGGCTTCGTCGGCCTCCAAGGGCACCATTGCCAGGGTGTTTCAGCGGTTCGAACTGGCGCCTTATTTCACCCACTTGGTGAGCGGCGAAGATTTTGAGCGCTCGAAGCCTGACCCGGCTATCTTCCTCCACGCCGCAGCCCTGTCCGAAACACCGTTGGCGCAGTGCATCGTCATCGAAGACTCTGCTAATGGCGTAGCAGCAGCCAAGGCCGCTGGAATCTATTGCATCGGCTACGCTAGTCCGCATTCCGGGGGGCAAGACCTCCACCGCGCCGACCGCATCATTCAGGATTTCGCTGAATTGTCGGCCGCGTCCATAATAGCAACTGTGCCCACGTAGACGCCCTTCTCTGCTACTCGAAGCGTCCCAATTCTTGGCGCCCAAACACCCATTCCGGCGTGCTAAACTCGGTTTCATCCGGCCCGGGCAGTGCAAACCAAGCACCTAACCGCGGCTCTTCTACATTGCGCAGCACATGAATGCTCTGGGCAGGCATGTAGCTCTGCGCCAGCAGCAGGTATTTCTGGCGCGTAACAGCGTGTTCGGCCACGTCTACGACCAACACTGCGTGGCCAGGGCTCCCGCCGTGAATGAGCACATCGCCCGGCTTCGCCTGGGCCAGGGGCACCGGCCGCAACTCCCGGCTCAGCGATAGCGTGCCAGCGTACCCGAAAGTGGGCACCAGGTAGCGTGCCAGGGCTGCATGCGTAGGCGCTTCCGCCGGCCGGGTAGCGGGTAGCACTTCTTCGTTCACCACCCGAAAGGTTCGACCGGCCACATAATCGGAAAACCAGAAATCATAGCCCGTGGTAAGGTGAAAGTGAATTTTGTTGGGGTTGCGGCTGAAGCCGTACTCGGCTCGCAGGCGGATAACAGCATCGGCGCACTGCTGTAGGTCCTGGGTGCCCACATCAATTTTTACCACTGCGGCCACCACCTCCTGTCGGTTCTTTAAACCTCCCGAAAAAGTGCGGGCCGGCGTACCCACTGGGCTCAGGGGCAAATAGCGCAGCCATTCGCCCCAGGAGCCCGCCGCCACCGCCACCCGCTGGCATCCCGCCGGGGCCGGAAACCGGGCTGCCAGCGTAGCAGCTGCACTGCCGGGCTGTGTTAGCCAAGGGTAAACCAGCCCATCGGGCTGGGCCTGTGCAGCGGCCCGAAGGCATGGCCCGCCGGCCCACAGCGCCAGCGTCATCAAGAGGAGGGAGGTACGCATCGCTACTGGCAAGGGTGCAAACAAAAACCCGCACCAAGGCGGGTTTTTGAGGGTGAAACCGGAGCGCGAAGAACGGTGTCAGGCGCGGTTTATTTTGCTTTGGCAGCGGCCTTTTTAGCGGCAGGTTTAGCTGCGGTTTTAGCAGCAGGCTTTTTCTTCGCCGGAGCCTTTTTGGCGGCAGGCTTCTTCTTGGCGGGGGTGTCGGCTTTCTCCTCTTTAGCAGCTGGAGCAGCCTTTTTGCCGAAGCGGCCACCTTTGGCGGGCTTGTCAGGCGTGGCATCAGCTAGCTCCTGGCAGCGCTCCAGAGTTAGTTCGGTGGGCTCTTCGCCTTTGGGAATTTTTACGTTCTTTTTGCCCGCCACGATGTAGGGGCCGAAACGGCCGTTCAGTACCTGGATGTCCGGGTTTTCGGGGAAGGACTTGATGAGGCGCTCGGCGTCGGTCTTGCGCTTGAGCTCAATCAGGGCCACAGCCTCTTCGGCCGTGATGGTGTGCGGGTCTTGCTCCTTGGTGAGGGAAAAGAACTTGCTGTCGTGACGGATGTAGGGACCAAAGCGGCCGAGGTTGGCAGTCATGTCCTTGCCTTCAAACTCGCCCACCACACGGGGCAGTTTAAAAAGGTCCAGGGCTTCTTCCAGGGTAATGCTTTCAATGAACTGGCCTTTGCGCAGGTTCGCATAAGCCGGTTTTGTTTCGCCTTCGGTATCGCCCAGGGCCACGTAGGGGCCGTAGCGGCCCAGGCGGGCCGTAATCTTTTCGCCCGTTTCGGGATGCACACCAATTTCGCGGGTGCTGCCCAGGGTGCTCCGCTCAATATCCTGACCGGCCTCAATGGTTGCGTGAAACTTGCCGTAGAAGCCGGTCAGCATCTGCGTCCAGTCTTCGTGGCCGTTGGCTATTTGGTCGAACTCGTCTTCCACCTTGGCCGTGAACTGGTAGTCCACAATCACGGGGAAGTGTTCCACCAGAAAGTCGTTTACCACCATTGCCGTATCCGTGGGAAATAGCTTGGCTTTTTCGGCTCCGTAGTTCTCGGTTTTAACTTCGGTGTTGACCGTTTCGCCATCCAGCGTGAGCACGTGAAACTTGCGTTCCTTGCCTTCGCGGGTGTCTTTCTCTACGTAGCCGCGCTTCTGCACGGTGCTGATGGTAGGGGCGTAGGTAGAAGGACGGCCAATACCCATCTCCTCCAGTTTCTTCACCAGTGAAGCCTCGGTGTAGCGCGCCGGGGGCGACGAAAACCGCTCGGTGGCACTCAGCCGTTGCAGGGGCAACACCTGGCCAACACTCAACGGCGGCAAGCCTCGCGAAAAGCTCGATTCTCCATCCTTGCCGTCTTCTTCGTCCTCATCGTCCTTGCTCTCGGCATATACTTTCAGGAAACCCTCAAAGGTGATGACCTCGCCGGTGGCGGTAAACGTCGCACTAGGCTGCGTGCTGATGCCAATAACTGCTGTAGTGCGCTCAATCACGGCCTCCGCCATCTGCGAAGCCATGGCCCGCTTGCGAATGAGGTCGTACAACCGCTGCTCGGATGCATCAGCGCCTGCCTTCACCGCGCTGAAGTCGGTGGGCCGAATGGCTTCGTGCGCTTCCTGGGCCGAAGCGGATTTGGTTTTGAATGTGCGGGTGTGGTGATACTCGGCTCCGTAAGCAGCCGTGATGGCCGCCTGCGCACCAGCCATGGCTTCCTGCGACAGGTTCACGGAGTCGGTACGCATGTAGCTGATTTTGCCCGCTTCGTACAGCTTCTGTGCCACGCTCATGGTCTGCGCTACCGAGAAGCCCAGTTTGCGTGATGCCTCCTGCTGCAGTGTAGAGGTCGTAAACGGTGCGGCAGGGCTGCGTTTGCCCGGCTTTTTGTCGAGGCTCTCAATTTGGTAAGTGGCAGCAACGCAGCGCTGCAAAAAGGCTTCTGCTTCGTCCCGCACTTTGTAGCGGGTGGGCAGTTCCGCTTCGAGCACTGCCCCGCGGCCGGCGTCAAAGCGCGCTACTACCCGGTAAGCGCTGGCCGAGAGGTGGCTGGCTACTTCGCGTTCGCGCTCCACCACCAGGCGCACCGCCACCGATTGCACCCGACCAGCCGAAAGCCCCGGCTTTACTTTCTTCCACAGCACGGGGCTCAGTTCAAAGCCCACGAGGCGGTCGAGCACACGGCGAGCCTGCTGCGCGTTTACCAAGTTCTGGTCAACAATGCGGGGGTTGGCAATGGCACCAAGAATTGCACTTTTGGTGATTTCGCGGAATACTATGCGCTTGGTCTTGGCATCGGGCAGGTTCAGCGTTTCGGCCAAGTGCCAGCTAATGGCTTCGCCTTCGCGGTCATCGTCACTCGCCAACCAAACCATTTCGGCCTCTTTTGCAAGTTTTTTTAGCTGCGCGATAAGTTCCCGCTTGTCGGCCGACACCACATAGGTAGGCTTAAAACCATTGGCAATATCAATGGCATTGTTGTCCTTGGGCAGGTCGCGAACGTGCCCATAGCTGGAGCGCACCACGAAGTCTTGGCCGAGGTAGCCTTCAATGGTTTTGGCCTTGGCCGGCGACTCGACGATAACTAAATTCTTGACCATGTGAGCGGGTGAGAGGATGCGGCAGACGAATAAGAGGGCGGTAGGAATTGAAACGGCCAGCCGTAGAAAAATGTTGAAATTGGCCGCAAAGATGCCGGAATATTCCCAGCAGCCACGCACCTAGCAATTATCTAGCCGCCTTGTGCTGCTCAAAACAGGCCAACACCGGAGAGTAGTTCACCGACTTAGGCTTGTTTGTATCTTTGCTTATTCCGGGATATTACCCGTACTTCGCCTTTCCGTTTTTATCCTCCTTTCCTTCGCTTGATTCCTATATTATATGGCTTCCCCCAAGACTCCGCAATCTAAGCCGCGTCGGACCCCTGCGGTGGCTACAACGGACGATGTCACCGGTGGAACGCCGCAATCCGGGGCAATTTCGGCTCTTGACGTGGTCCGCACAAACAACGACCTGACCCGCAAAAAAGGCGGCTCGCGTGGTTCCATCGACACCCAGGACCCCGGCTATGTAAACGACCAGCTCAACCGTGTGCTCTACGCCTTAGACGCCTTTAAAAAAGGGGACGTTTCCGTGCGCCTGACCAAGCAGAACGACGACATTTTTGCCGAAATCGCCGAGGCCTATAATTCCATGGTGGAAATGATAGGCGGGGTAGGTGGCGAGGTGTCGCGCATCTCGAAAGTGGCTGGAGTGGAAGGAAACCTGAAAGCGCGAGCCTCGGCCGAAGGAGCTGCCGGTTTCTGGCGCGACATGATAAATAATATCAACGGCCTGGTGGACAGCATCGCCGTTCCGGTATTGGAAGTAGGCAAGGTATTGAAGAACATCAGCCGCGGCAACTTGGACGAAAGCTTCCAGATTCCGGTATCGGGCGACTTCAAGCTGATGGCTGAAACCATTAACAAAACGATTGATAACCTGAACATTTTCGCCGGCGAGGTGACCCGTGTGGCGCAGGAAGTAGGTACCGAAGGAAAGCTCGGCGGTCAAGCCAGCGTACCCAACGTAGGCGGTATCTGGAAAGATCTGACGGATAACGTAAACAACATGGCCTCGAACCTGACCAGTCAGGTGCGAGACATCGCCAACGTAGCAACCGCCGTAGCCAAAGGTGACTTGACGCAAAAAGTTACCGTTGATGTTAAAGGAGAGTTTCTGCAGCTGAAGCAGAACCTGAACCAGATGGTGGACTCGCTGAACCTGTTTGCTGGCGAGGTAACCCGCGTGGCCCAGGAAGTGGGCACTGAAGGAAAGCTCGGCGGTCAAGCCTTGGTGCCGAACGTAGCCGGCGTGTGGAAAGACCTGACCGACAACGTAAATAACATGGCGAGCAACCTGACCAGTCAGGTGCGCGACATCGCCAACGTAGCAACTGCGGTTGCGAAAGGTGACCTCAGCCAGAAAGTTACCGTCGATGTAAAAGGTGAGCTGCTCCAGCTGAAGCAGAACCTGAACCAGATGGTGGACTCGCTGAACCTGTTTGCTGGCGAGGTAACCCGCGTGGCCCAGGAAGTGGGTACCGAAGGCCGCCTTGGCGGTCAGGCCGTAGTGCCCAACGTGGCCGGCGTGTGGAAGGACCTCACCGACAACGTAAACTACATGGCGAGCAACCTGACCAGTCAGGTGCGCGACATCGCCAATGTAGCAACCGCGGTAGCAAAGGGCGACTTGACGCAGACGGTAACCGTTGATGTTAAAGGGGAATTCCTGCAACTAAAGCAGAACCTGAACCAGATGGTGGCGTCCCTTAACCTGTTTGCTGGCGAGGTAACCCGCGTGGCCCAGGAAGTGGGCACTGAAGGAAAGCTCGGCGGTCAGGCCTCGGTGCCAAACGTAGCTGGTGTATGGAAAGCACTTACCGACAACGTAAACGACATGGCCGCGGCTCTTACCTCGCAGGTACGAGACATTGCCAACGTGGCAACGGCTGTAGCCCGCGGCGACTTGAGCCAGAAGATGACGGTGAACGTGAAGGGCGAAATCCTAGAGCTGAAGAACATCCTCAACCAGATGGTGGACTCGCTCAACATCTTCGGTGACGAAGTAACCCGCGTGGCCCGCGAAGTAGGTACCGAAGGAAAACTGGGCGGCCAAGCCGTAGTGCCCCGCGTAGGCGGTACCTGGAAAGAGCTCACCGACAACGTAAACACCATGGCCAGCAACCTGACTAGTCAGGTGCGAGACATTGCCAACGTAGCTACAGCCGTATCGAAAGGTGACCTTTCGCAGAAAATTACGGTAGACGTAAAAGGCGAGCTGCTGGACCTAAAGGACAACCTCAACCAGATGGTGGACTCGCTCAACATCTTCGCCGGCGAGGTAACCCGTGTGGCCCGTGAAGTGGGCACCGAAGGTATTCTGGGCGGTCAGGCCAACGTGCCGAAAGTAAGCGGCACCTGGAAGGACTTGACGGACAACGTAAATACGATGGCCTCGAACTTGACCTCGCAAATGCGCGACATTGCCAATGTGGCAACTGCCGTTGCGAAAGGCGACTTGAGCCAGAAAATCACGGTGAATGTGCGCGGCGAGCTCCTACAGTTGAAGGAAAACCTCAACGAAATGGTGGATTCGCTCAACATCTTCGCCGGCGAGGTAACCCGTGTGGCGCGTGAAGTAGGCACTGAGGGTAAACTCGGCGGTCAAGCCTCGGTGCCCAACGTGCGCGGAACCTGGAAAGACCTTACCGATAATGTAAACACCATGGCGCTCAACCTGACCAGTCAGGTGCGTGACATTGCCAACGTAGCAACCGCGGTAGCAAAGGGCGACCTTTCACAAAAAATCACGGTGGACGTAAAAGGGGAGTTCCTGCAGCTCAAGGAAAACCTCAACCAGATGGTGGACTCGCTGAACCTGTTTGCCGGCGAGGTGACCCGCGTGGCCCAGGAAGTAGGCACGGAGGGTAAACTGGGCGGCCAGGCCAGCGTACCCAACGTGGCCGGGGTCTGGAAGGACCTTACCGACAACGTAAACACCATGGCGGCCAACCTCACCACGCAGGTGCGGGGCCTAGTAAAAGTAGTAACTGCGGTATCGAAAGGTGACTTGACCCAGAAACTAACGCTGCAAGCCAAAGGCGAAGTAGCAGAACTGGCCGACACCATCAACCGAATGGTCGATGACCTTAACCGCCTCGCCGTCGAAGTTAGCCGCGTGGCCAAAGTAGCCGGTGTGGAAGGCAAGCTGACTGAACGTGCTACGGTAGGTGGCGTATCGGGTTCCTGGAAAGAATTGGTGGACACGCTCAACGCCCTGCTCGAATCCATTGCCTCGCCGGTACTGGAAGTGAGCCGCGTGGTACGCGCCATCTCTGAGGGCGACCTAACTCAGCGCGTGGAAGTCCCCACCACGGGTGACATTCTGGCTATGTCAAGCGCTCTAAACCTCGCCGTCGAAAACCTAAATGAGCTGCTCGGCGAAATCAGCGATTCATCTCAGGTAGTGGGTACTTCCTCGGAAGAAATGGCTGGCAAAGGTCAGGAGATGAGCCGTGTAACCGTCGACGTGGCTTTGGCCATGCAGCAGATGGCAGAAGGTGCCCAGAATCAAGCTTTGAAAACCGACCAGGCTTTCAAGCTCATCGAGGAAATCATGCAGGCCACTAAGGAAACGGCCAACAAGGCCGACGTGGTGAACAAAGCGGCTATCCTGGGTGAGCAGACCTCGCAGCTCGGTTTGAAAACGGTGGCGGAAGTGGTGAAAAACATGGAAGAGATATCCAGCGCCGCAATGCAGACGTCCCGCACCATCGAAGTACTGAGCACCCGTTCGGGTGAAATCAGCAAGTCGCTGGGTGTGATTACCGACATCGCCTCGCAAACCAACCTGCTGGCTCTGAACGCCGCCATCGAAGCGGCCCGAGCCGGGGAAGCTGGCCGTGGTTTTGCCGTAGTAGCCGAGGAAATTCGCAAACTGGCTGAAGGCTCCCGCAAATCGGCCAACGAAATTGCCACGTTGGTAGAAGATGTGCGGAAGGACACCACCTCGGCTGCAACCGCTATTTCGACCATGGAAGGGCGAGTACTTAAAGGCAAGAACGCAACGTTCGAAGCCAGCTCTGCCTTTAAAAACATTGCCACCAGCAGCGGCGAAACGCTCCGTACCTCGCGCGACATTCTTACGGCCACCGAGGTGCAGAAAACCTCGATTGGCGACGTAGTGAAATATGTAGAGGACGTGGTAGCCATTGCCGAGCAGACGGCAACCGGCACCCAGCAAGTAGCTGGCACCGCCAAGCAATTGTCGACAGCTATGCAGGAACTGACCACCAGCTCGCAGCGCCTCACCGACATTGCCGACGACTTGCAGGCCGGCCTGGAAACCTTCCAGCTCAGCTCGTACTACGAGCCCGAACCCGAGCCCGTGCCGATGCGTCGGGGACCCAGTGCCCGGGAAATATACCGGGCCCGCGATTCTTACTCAGCAGCTGCTCCGCAGACTGGGATGGCAAGCCGCCGTACGCAGACCCGCAACGAACCCGTTGCCGAGCCTGCCGACGGCGCTCGTCGCAATGGCATAGCTCGTCGCAACGCTCGTATAGAAGCAGCTAATGCGGCGTCTGCACCTGTTGAAACCCGGGCAGAGCGACGCGTTCGCCCTTCTCACACGCCCGAACAGGCTGCGCCTGCATCTGCAGCACCAGTACCACGGCCCGCCGCCAACCGGTCTGCGGCTGCCAAGGCCGAGCCTGCGAAAAATGGCAAAAGCCAAGAAAACGGGCAAGGAGCGAAAGAAAAGGAGTCAGCCCCAAAAACGAAAGCAAAAGCTAAAGCCAAGTAGGCAGGAAGTGAGTAATCGACAGCCACAGCTAAAAAAGCTGGCGTATTATGGCTGTCGATTACCTACTGTGATTTACTGTCTACGCATTACTGATTATCAAGTACATGGCTGAAATAGAATTAGCTAACCCCGCACCAAAAGCCGAACGTGCCAAGCCCGCTGAGTTGGTTCAACTCATTGTATTTCGGTTGGGCGATGAGGACTATGGCATTCGCATCGAGCAGGTGAAGGAGGTGACGGTAACGCCCGAAGTGGCGCGTATGCCCAAAACTCCCCCTTTCATAAAGGGCATTGCCAACTTGCGTGGCGATATCATTGCCATCATTGACTTAGAGGAGCGATTTCGCCTCCGGCCAGCAGGGCGTCCCTTGCCCGAGCGCTCTTACACGGTAGCGGTAGAAGCGGCCGACTATACCCTTGGGCTGGTAGTGCGCGAGGTACCCCGACCTTTTACCCTACCTCTGAGCCAGATTGAACCGCCGCCGGAGTTTGTACAAGATTCCAGCACACGCGACAAATACCTCGAAGGCATTGCAAAATTGCCTGAAGGCGGCGTTATTATCGTTTTGGATATGCGCAAGCTGCTCACTCCGAGCGAGGTAATGCGTTTGCCGGGCAAAGCGGCATCTTCGTAGGGCCCAGCCCGTACAACCGGGGCTGGGCCACAAGGCTCGGCCATATTTTAGATTTTCCTCATGTCATCCAATACCATGAACAAGCGCATTCTCATCGTCGACGACTCTTTCTACATGCGCACGATGCTCAAGAACATGCTCACCGATGCTGGCTACGAGGTAGTTGGCGAGGCGGCTAATGGAGCTCAGGCTCTGGAAATGGCAGTTTCTACTTCGCCCGACCTCATTACTCTTGACGTAATTCTGCCCGATAACACGGGATTAGATGTGCTCAAAAGCCTTCGTCAAACACAGCCTTCTTCAAAGGTGGTGATGTGTAGCGCTGTAGGCCAAGAAGTTATTGTGAACGAGGCCATCGAGAATGGAGCGTTGGCATACATCGTCAAGCCATTTTCGGAGGAAAAGGTGTTGGAAATAGTGGGAGCCGCGTTGCAAAACGACGCCACCGAAAAAACTGCATAAGGTGCGGCTGCATTCCTCCGTGGTGGTATTGTGCTCTGTCGGAAGCGACGGGGCTTGGCTGTGCGCCTCGGTTTGCGGAATGGTTAACCCTAAAAGCTCCAGCCGATGAAATCGCGCGACCAGGAATACCGGGAGCTGTTCATGGCCGAAGCCCTAGAGTACTACGACTCCATGAGCCGGCATCTGAGCGAGCTGGAGCGCAATCCCGATGCCGGGCCTGCTCTCAACGAGCTGTTCCGGCTTATGCACAACCTGAAGGCCAATGCGCGTGCAATGGGCTTCACGGACTTGGGTGAAGTAGCCCATCACCTCGAAACTCTATTTGGTCTCATTCGGGACCGAGAGCGTGCCTTTAGCGGCCCGTTGATTCAGGTGGTATTCACAGGGGTGGATGCCTTAGGCAATATGATTCGTGCCGTAGGTGCAAATCAGCCTTTGCCCAATGTAACCACTCTGCTGGAAAACCTTGACCGCTTAGTGCGCGGTGAAGAACCGGTGTTGGAAGATGACCTCGCGGAAACCGACGAGGAGGCCGGCCGGAAAATGGAGCTATCGGACTTGGTGTACATCCAGGTGAAAAAGCTCGATAACCTCTTGAACCTGGTTGGGGAATTGGTGATTGACCGTGACCGGATAATGACCCTGGCGCAGGAAATCGACAACCCGGCCTTGCTCGCTACTGCACAGCACCTGTTCCGTATTTCCGACGACTTGCAGTACAGCGTGATGGATGCCCGTCTGGTGGGCGTGGGCGTGCTGCTGAATAAATTCCCCCGGGTAGTGCGCGACGTAGCTGCTGCTGAGGACAAACAGGTGGAGCTCCTCATGAGCGGTCAAGATGTGCAGATTGACCGCAACATTCTGCAAATTATTACGGATGCCTTGCTGCACTTGGTGCGCAACGCCGTCAGCCACGGGCTCGAAACAACCAAGGAGCGCCAGGCGAGTGGCAAACCGGCCATAGGGCAACTCACTCTTTCGGCTTTGACCGAGCGCGACGACGTCCTTATTCAAGTGAGTGACGATGGCCGCGGCATCGATACCGAAGCCGTCCGCCGCAAAGCGATAGACCGCGGGCTGACCACTGCCAAAGCGGCCGCTAATCTGGATGAACAAGCCATCTGGGCGTTCTTATTCGAGCCCGGCTTTTCCATGGCGCAGCAGGTGACTGATATTTCTGGTCGGGGCGTGGGTCTCGATGTGGTGAAGCTGGCCCTGGATTCTTTGGGCGGTCAGCTTCGCGTAGACTCCGAGATGGGGGCAGGGACCACGTTTACGCTGGTTTTGCCTACATCTATCGCCGTGAAGGGTGCCTTGCTGGTGGAAGTAGACGAACGGCCTTATGCTGTACCGCTGCTGCATACTGAAACCGTATTGGCTTTGCACCCCGGGCAAATTTCAATTGTAGGTGATGTGCTTGTGACGCACTTCCATGAGCAAGCGGTTCCGCTGGTACCCTTGCGCCAGTTGCTGTTCGACGAGGGCGATGAGCCTTTGCCACCCGCCACTAAAAATGACATGAATGGCCCCCAGCACGTGCTGGTGGTGAATTACAACAACCGTCGCTTGGGCTTGGTGGTTGACCGATTTATGCGTCAGCAGAACATCGTTATCAAACCGCTTAGCAAGCCCCTCGATACCATTGACCTGTTTGGGGGAGTGACCCTACTCGGGAGCGGACAAGTCTGCCTTGTGCTCGACGTGCCCGCCTTAAATCGTCTGTTCTTGAACAAACGACCCTAAACTAATTTTCTTTCACCCCAGTACTCGCAGCTGCACTTCCCCTATTCTGTACGTTATGGATTTATCGATGACTGATTTAGAGCGTGACATAATCCGCGAGATTTTGAACATCGGCCTGGCTCGGGCCGCCGATTCATTCGCCGTTATTGCCCAGGAGCGGGTACTGTTGGAGGTGCCGAATATCGACCTGCTCGATAGCGACGACATTCTGGTAAGAATCCGCGACTATCAAGCCAAGCACGTGCCTATTCAATCCGACATCCGGGGTGACTTTAATGGCACGACCTTGATGTTTTTCTCGGGCCAACACATTCAGCGTCTTTCACGGGTGTGCCTGCGCATGCAAACCAGCGAGACATTAGAGGTAAACGAGCTGCAGGAGTCCTTGCTACTCGAAATTAGCAACATTATTACCGGTGCGCTGGTAACACAACTAGCCAACATACTCAAGGCCAATATCTACGGAGCACCGCCCACTGCCCCGCGCGGCGATATTGCTGAAATCATGCAGAGCCTGCTGCCCGAACACCAGCTTCAACCGCTCATCTTTTCGGTTATTACCCAGTTTTCTGACAAGGACAACATGGTGGAGTTACCTTTAATGCTGTTCTTTGACCGGGAAACTTTTACGAAAATCCTGGAGATAATTCGTAGCTACGATTTCCTAGGCAGCCAGATGTCGGCGTAGGTGGCAGTAAGCTGAATACCAAAAAATGTCATGCTGGGCTTAGCGCAGCATGACATTTTTTTGCTCTATTCCGCATTCCTTGCTCACATTCAGTTACTACCCGCCCTTTCCTTCTTCAACCATTCTTAGAAATAAACATGTCCAAATCTGAAGCCGCTCTGGCTAATAAAATAGCTTCTTTTGACCCCAACGCTCCTGGTGACTCCGCTGGTGGTTTGTTCGGCCTGCCCTTCACGCCCGAGGAAGCGCAGGTAGTGGTGGTGCCTGTGCCGTGGGAAGTAACCGTGAGCTACCGCGCCGGTACGGCTCAGGGGCCGGCCGCCATTCACGCAGCCTCGCTGCAAGTAGACCTCTACGACCCGGACCTTCCCAATGCCTGGAAGCTGGGCCTGGCCATGGAGGAAGAAGACGAAACCATCGCCGCGGCCAACAACAAGCTGCGTCCCATTGCCGCTGAGTACATCAACTGGGTCGAAGATGGCCAACCCGAAGACGGCCGTGGCAAACACGGTGGCGTGCCGGCAAACATCACCGCCGAAGGAGCCAAAATGGTGAAGTGGCTCAAAGAAAAAACCGGCGCCCTGCTCGATGCCGGCAAAGGCGTGGTGGTGCTCGGCGGCGACCACAGCACGCCCCTGGGATATCTGCACGCCCTGGCCGAGCGCCACGAGGAGTTTGCCATTCTACAGTTCGACGCCCACTGCGACCTGCGTCCGGCCTACGAAGGCTTCCAGTACTCGCATGCCAGCATCATGCTCAACGCCCTGGAGCTGCCCCAGGTAAAGAAGGTGGTGCAGGTGGGCATCCGCGACATGAGCGAACAGGAGGCCGACTACATTGCGCACTCAAACGGCCGCGTGGCCCTGTTCAGCCAGCGCTTCCTGAGCGAAGAGAAGTTTGCCAAAAAATCGTGGAAGAAGGTGTGCGGCAAAATCATTGCCCAGCTGCCGCCCAAAGTGTACATCAGCTTCGACATTGATGGGCTGGACCCCAAACTTTGCCCTGGCACCGGCACGCCCGTGCCCGGCGGCTTGGAGTTTGAAGAAGCCACGTACCTGATTCGCTCCATTGTGCGAGCCGGCATCACCATCATCGGCTGCGACCTCAACGAGGTAGCGCCCGGCGACACCGATTGGAATGGCATTGTGGGCGCCCGCCTGCTTTACCAACTTTGCAACTGGATGGCCGTATCGCAAGGGCGCCTCGTTGCCAAAGGCATGGAGGTGGCAGAGTAATCTTCTTTCACCTCAACCCTTGTTCTTATGCTTGGTTTTATCCTCAAATTCATTCTCACCGCAGCGCTTGTCTACGGCCTCAGCATGGTGCTGCCGGGTGTAGTACTCGGTGGGTTCGGCAGCGCGGCCATCTTGGTGCTGGTGCTCGGTGTATTGAATGCCGTGGTCAAGCCCATCCTCAAGATTCTGGGCTTCCCCATCACGGTGCTCACGCTGGGCTTGTTTCTGCTGGTCATCAACGTCATTATCGTGAAGCTGGCTGACTTCCTGATGAGCAGCTTCGATGTGCACGGCCTGCTCAATGCATTGCTGTTTAGCATTGCATTGTCAATAGTAAACGCTGTCGTGGATTTGGTGATAGACTAAACCAGGCTGGTTCGTTGCTAAAATAAAAGCGCCGCCGCTGAGATTTCAGCCGCGGCGCTTTTATGTTTCAAGTACTTGCCTCCATTATTTATTAAACGTTTTAATCAAGCTCGTTCTTAGGCCTTTTTGCTTATACTAATGCCAATTAAAAACACCAACGACGATATGAAAACTAATATGCCTGGAATAATCATCGAGTACATTCCAATTGCAAAGCCGTATCCTCCATTTCCCTCTTTAGGAATATTTACAAACTCTGTTGCCAACGAGGCCAATGTTACTATGTATACTACAACGACTAACCAATAAAAAAGCGCATTTTGCCTTTTGAGGTGCGTTGCACGAATAATGAAGAACATAATAGCTACATAAACAAATTGTATCAATATAAGCTCTGTAACTCCTTGCATTAGTTTTTATTAATAATTTTTTATAATAGCTTTGATTACTTTTTCAAATGCGTTGCAACGTTACCATTGTTACTGTTCATTGCTCTACTACAGCATTATTCATCTCATTTAGGTGGGAATGAATTGGTGGTATAAAAAAGTTGCCGTCTACCCATTTGAGATAGACGGCAACATTGTACTGAGTCGGTTGAAAGCTACAGTTTTAAATCCGCCGAATATCAGCCCCCAGCGCATTTAGCCGCTGGTCAATAAACTGGTAGCCGCGGTCAATCTGCTCCACGTTGAGGATGGTGCTGGTGCCTTCGGCCGAAAGCGCGGCGATGAGTAGAGCCACTCCAGCCCGGATATCGGGTGAGGTCATGGTGATGCCGTGGAGTTGCTTGGCTTGGTCGAGGCCGATAACTGTGGCGCGGTGCGGGTCGCAGAGGATAATCTGGGCGCCCATGTCGATGAGCTTGTCGACGAAAAACAAGCGGCTCTCAAACATCTTCTGGTGAATGAGCACGGTGCCCTTGGCCTGGCAGGCCACCACCAGCACAATGCTGAGCAGGTCGGGGGTGAAGCCGGGCCAAGTGTGGTCGCTCACCGTTAGAATTGAGCCGTCCAGGTACGTGGCAATCTCATAATGCGGCTGTGCCGGAATGTGGATGTCGTCGCCCCGGAATTCAATCTGAATACCAAGCTTGCGGAAGGTATCGGGGATGAGGCCAAGCTGCGGAATCTGGCAGTCTTTGATGGTGATTTCGGAGCCCGTCATGGCTGCGAGGCCGATGAAGGAACCAATTTCAATCATATCTGGGAGCATGCGGTGCTCAGTGCCGCCCAGGCTTTCCACGCCCTCGATGGTGAGCAGGTTGGAGCCGATGCCTTGGATGTTGGCGCCCATGCGCACCAACATGCGGCACAGCTGCTGCAGGTAGGGCTCGCAGGCCGCGTTGTAGATGGTGGTGGTGCCTTCAGCCAAAACCGCGGCCATCAGGATGTTGGCTGTGCCCGTTACAGACGCTTCATCAAGCAGCATGTGGGTGCCTTTAAGCTTTCCATCGGCCTTGATGCGGTAGAAATCCAACCCTTCGAGAGTGAGCTTGCCGCCCAATTTTTCGAGGCCCAGAAAGTGCGTGTCCATCGGCCGGCGGCCGATTTTATCACCACCCGGCTTCGGCAGCTGGCAGCGGCCATAGCGGCCCAACATAGGACCGAGAATCATCACCGAGCCGCGCAAAGCGCCTGCCTGGGCAATGAATTCCGGCGAATCCATGTAGTCCAGGTTTACATTTTCAGCCTGGAAAATGTAAGTGTCAGTGGCCAGTTTGCCCACCTTCACACCCAAGTCGCGCAGCAGTTCAACGAGCTTGTTGACGTCGCGGATATCCGGAATGTTGCTGATAGTAACCGGCTCGGACGTGAGCAATACGGCGCAGAGAATCTGGAGGGCTTCGTTTTTAGCGCCCTGGGGCGTGATTTCACCGCGTAAGGCTTTGCCACCGCGTACTTCAAATGCTGCCATGTGTTTGTGTGTAATCGGTATTAGGTATTCTGGATAAGCAGAACGTCATGCTGAGCTTGCCGAAGCATCTCTACTGCAGCAGTAATTAGTTACTTGCGCGGTAAAGATGCTTCGGCAAGCTCAGCATGACGTTCTAAAGAGTGTGACGTTACTGAGGAGGTTGCTGGGGCTCCTGACGACCTTTTTTGCGTTTTTTACCACCTTTGTTGCCGAAGCCGCCGCGTCCTTCGCGGTTGTCGCGGCCCTCGCGCCGGTCGCGGCCTTCGCGTTGTTGGGGCTGGGGCACTATGAAGGCATGGGGCCGAACAGTGCCCGCGGGCATTTCAAACAGGTTTTCGGTCTCCACCACGGCCGGGTCGAGCTTAAGCTGGCCACCCGAAAGCTCGCCCAAATGGCGTAGGATGGTCACATCTTTCGCGTTTTCCTTGTTGTGCTGGCGGTACAGAAACTTCATCGTGCGACCAATCTGCACGGTGGCCTGTTCGCGCTCGGCGGCATCTTCAATGGTGATGGCTTTCGCGATGAGGGCCTCGACCGCGGCGCCGTAAGCGCGCAACTTGGGTGCTTGGCGGGGGTAGGGTACGCGGGTAGGCTTCTCAGTGCGAACCGTGAGGCTGCGGAGCGGCACGGGAGCTTCCAAGGCTACTTCTTCGCCCGCCATGGCGTGCAGGTGGTTCCAGAGGCGGGTTTGCACTTCGGGCAGCTCGCGCAAGGCCGGCTGCAGGCGCAACATGAGCTGCACAATTTGCGCGGCCCGCTTGGTGCGCTCGGCTACGTCTTCAATCGCAGCCAAACCCTGAATGAGCTGGTAGGTGCTGTGCCCATATTCGCGCACCAGCAGTTGCAGGTGGAAGGGCAGGGTGGTGAGGTCGGTCATAAAAAGCTAGGGGAGCACGGCCAGCGGCGGAGCTCAGGCCAAAGATACGGTTGTGGTTGGCTCAGAAGGAAGCGGATACGAGAACTCCAAGATAAGCTCAGCATGACATTCTGGGGTAGGGTAGATGCACCCTAGTGCACGCGCAGCTTTGCAAAGCTCAGCAGCAGCACCTTTTCGCCCACTTCCTCAAACTGAATGGTGGCTTTGGTAGTGCCTTGCTGGGTTTCGAGCTGGCTGACTACGCCGAAACCGAATTTGGCATGCTCTACGCGCTGCCCACTCTGGAGGTTGGAAGTGTCGGAGGGAGTGAAGTCGGCCGGTGCCACATACTTGGTCGCCTGCACTTTCCGGGGCGCCGTTGGAATCAGGTTGGAGCGGCGCTCGAATACGTGCTGAAAGGGGGACTCCCCAGCTCCTGGGCCGGCCGCGAACTTGAAGTTAACGTACTGCGGGTCAATTTCGTCCAGGAAGCGGCTTTTCTCGCAGCTGCGAAGGTTGCCCCATTGGTAGCGCGACGTCGCATAGCTCAGCGTGAGCTTCTTCTCGGCTCGTGTGATGGCCACGTAGAACAGCCGCCGCTCTTCCTCCAGGTCGGCCCGCGAGGTAATCATCATTTGGCTGGGGAAGAGGTTTTCCTCCATGCCTACGATGTATACGTTTCGGAACTCCAGACCTTTGGCCGAGTGAATGGTCATCAGCGTCACGGCTTCCCCGTCTTGCTGGGCATCCTTCACGTCGGAGTCCGTGACCAAGGCAATGTCCTGCAAGAAGGCGCCGAGACTCTTGTCTTCGCGCTCCGGGTCGTCCACGTACTCTTTGATGCCGTTGAGCAATTCCTGCATGTTTTCGTAGCGGGAAAGGCCCTCGATGCTCTTGTCGGCGTAAAGCTCCTCCAGCATGCCGGAGTTTTTGGCGATGAATTTGGCGGCCTCAAAGGCATCCTCTTTCTCCGCAATCACCATGTAGCTCTTGATTTTCTCGGCAAAGCCCACCACCGGGTTCGACACCCGGGCGGGCATAAACTGGTCGGCGTTGGCCACCAGTTCCCACAGAGTGTGGTTGTTCTCATCGGCCGTCGTAATCAGTTTGCTAATGGTAGTGTCGCCAATGCCGCGTTTTGGATAATTAATTACCCGGCGCAAGGCCTGCTCATCGTTTTGGTTAACTGTCAGGCGCAGATATGCCACTAAATCCTTGATTTCCTTGCGCTGATAAAACGACAGGCCGCCAACAATTTTGTATTTAATATTTAATTTACGCAGGGCTTCTTCCATCGCGCGGCTTTGCGCGTTGGTGCGGTAGAGTATGGCAAAATTGTCGTAGGAAAGATGCCCGTTCATCTTGTCCTCGTAGATGGAGTTAGCCACCAATTTGCCTTCCTCGTTGTCGGAAGCGGCTTTTAGAACCTCAATCAGGGTGCCGTCTTCGTTCTCCGAAAACACGTCCTTGCGCAATTGCGCCTGGTTATTTTTAATGACCGAATTAGCTGCCCACACGATATTTTTTGTGGAGCGGTAATTCTGCTCCAATTTAAATACCTGCAGCTCCGGGTAGTCTTTCTCGAAATTGAGAATGTTGGTAATATCTGCGCCGCGGAAGGCGTAAATACTCTGCGCGTCGTCGCCGACGACGCAAATATTTCGCTCTTTCGCCGCGAGTTTGCGGGTAATCAGGTACTGCGAATAGTTGGTGTCCTGGTACTCATCCACCATCACAAACCGGAACATGTTCTGGTACTTGTTCAGCACGTCGGTATGTTCCTTGAACAGCACGTTAGTGTTGAAGAGCAGGTCGTCGAAGTCCATAGCGCCGGCTTTGAAGCAGCGCTGCTGATACTGCTGGTAGAGCACGCCGATTTTAGGGCGAAGCGCAGCCTCGTCGTCTGCCTTGATGGCAGCGTCGTTGAGGTACTGATTAACCGAAATTAGCTTGTTTTTGGCGGCCGAGATGCGGCCCAGCACCAGGCTAGACTTGTAGAGCTTGTCGTCCAGCTCCAGTTCTTTTACAATCTGGCCAATCAGGGTTTTAGAGTCCTGGGTGTCGTAGATGGTGAAGCTGCGGGGGTAGCCAATCTTGTCGGCCTCGGAGCGCAGAATTTTAGCAAACACCGAGTGAAACGTGCCCATCCAAAGGTTGCGGGCGGCGGGGCCGACCACCTTCTCAACGCGGGCGCGCATTTCCTTGGCGGCCTTGTTGGTAAAGGTGAGGGCAAGGATGTTGAATGGGTCGACGCCTTTTTCCAAAAGGTTGGCGATGCGGTAGGTGAGTACCCGGGTTTTGCCCGAGCCGGCACCGGCAATAATCATGCACGGGCCTTCGGTTTGCATCACCGCGGCGGCCTGCGAGCCATTTAGGAGGGATAAATAATCTAGTGCCATCTGCGAATTAAGCCGCCTTGAGGGCGGTTGACAAAGATACGGCCCACCAAGTAGGGGGCGCAATGAATTTCTGACCCCGCTGTCGGGGTTATCTTTGTACTAATGATTATTATTCAAGAAACGGTCATCTCTGACGACATCGCCGACAATTTTTTTGTCTGCAATCTCGAAGCCTGCAAAGGGGCCTGCTGCGTGGAGGGCGACCTCGGCGCGCCCCTCGAAGAGCCTGAACTTAAGATTCTGGAGCAGGAGTACGCCAACATCAAGCCCTTCCTCACCGATGCTGGCCGGGCGGCCATCGAGGCCCAGGGTCTTTACATCAAGGACTGGGAAGGCGACTTCAGCACAACAACGATTGACGATAAGGAGTGCGCTTACGCCCTTTATGATGAGCGAGGCATCCTAAAATGCGGCATCGAGCAGGCCTATCTGGCCGGAGCAACCACGTTTAAAAAGCCGATTAGCTGTCATCTGTATCCCATACGCATCACAAAATACGAGGGGTTCGACGCCCTGAATTATGACCGGTGGGGCATCTGCAACCCGGCGTGTGAGTTTGGCGGCAAACTTGGCGTGAAGGTGTACCAGTTTCTCAAAGACCCACTTATTCGCAAATACGGCGAAGGCTGGTATAGCGAATTGGTGCAGGAAATTGAGAACCCGGCTCCCGCTAAGAAATAGGTGAAAGAAAAAGAACGTCATGCTGAGCTTGCCGAAGCATCTCTACTGCAGTAGTAAACCTAATCGATTGGATTACTTACGCAGTAGAGATGCTTCGGCAAGCTCAGCATGACGTTCTCTATTTCAGACTTGTAGCGGGGAAGATTACGCCTCTTTCACCACAATCTTCTCAATTTCATCGTTGGCTTGAATTTGGTCGATAACCTCGACGCCTTCCACCACCTTGCCGAACACGGTGTGCACGCGGTCGAGGTGGGCGGTGTTCTGGCGGTCGTGGACGACGAAGAACTGCGAGCCACCGGTGTTTTTGCCAGCATGCGCCATGCTCAGCACGCCGCGCTCGTGGTACTGGTTGTTGCCGCTGGTTTCGCAGTCGATTTTATAGCCGGGGCCGCCGGTGCCGGGTGCGCCCTTGGCGCCGGCTCGGGTGTTGGGGCAGCCCCCCTGAATGACGAAGTTGGGGATAACGCGGTGAAATTTCAGACCGTCGTAGTAGCCTTTTTCGGCCAGGTCGATGAAGTTTTTGACGGTTTTGGGAGCGTCCTGTTCGTAGAACTCAACCTTCATAACACCTTTCTTGGTGTGGATTTCAGCAGTTTTCATGTATCTCGGAATAAACGGATTGAATAGATTTCACGGATTGCAGTTGCGCCATCCTAAGGGCGAAGGTAAGAAAACGGTTGTGGTGCAAAACATCCAAAGGGGTTTTGTGCTTCGTAAACTCAACTACATTCCTTGACATCTTCACATTCTTTCATTTTTCAACGCATCTTTCACAATCCACTTCATGAAAAATAAATTTGCACCCTTGCTGGCCGCATTAACAACCTCGCTCTTGCTGGCAAGCTGCGGCACCGACACTGCCACTACCGAAACCACTACCACGGCGGAAACGTCCGATGCTAACCTGGCAATGGAGGGCGATTCGGCCCGCATGGCCAAGCGCGAAGGCGTGATGGTAGATGGCGTAGCCATGACGGCTGACAAAAACATCGTAGAAAACGCGGCGGCCGCTTCGAGCGTGAGTACCCTGGTTGCCGCTGTGAAGCAGGCTGGCTTGGCGGAGACACTGAGCGGCCCGGGGCCCTTTACCGTGTTTGCCCCCACCAACGCCGCCTTCGAAAAGCTGCCCAAGGGCGCCGTTGCTGGCCTGATGGACCCCGCCAGCAAAGCCAAGTTGGCCGGCGTGCTTACTTATCATGTAATTCCGGGTCGCTTAGTGGCCGCCGATTTAAAAGATGGCCAAGAACTGACCACGGTGAACGGTGAAAAGCTGCGTATCTCGGTTAAGGATGGTAGCGTGATGGTGAGCAATGGCAAAGATGCTCCCGCCACCGTACAAATTGCCGACGTTATTTCTAGTAACGGGGTGACCCACGTAATTGACGGCGTGATTCTGCCGCTGAATAAATAGAGGGATTCGACTCTAATTACGGGGGCGCAGCCCATGGCAATCCGTCTTCTCAGCGTAGCGTGATTGGCCCTGATTTGTGACAAACCTTAATAGCAAAGCCCCGGCACAATGCAGTATCGGGGCTTTGCTATTAAGGTTTGTCATATTACGAAGTTGGTCGTTGAGAACAGGACGGGTTTGCTTCGCTGAACTTAGTTTGCTCCGCTGCGCTCGCAATGACAAACGACTCCTCACGTGATATCCTAGTGCCGATTGTCCTCGCCGGCAAGCATGCTCAGGTAGCTATCGTACCGAGGCAGGGCGATGCGGCCCTGGTCCACGGCTTCGCGCACTACGCAACCCGGCTCGTGGGTGTGCTGGCAGTTGTGGTAGCGGCACTGGTTGAGCAGGGCGCGCATTTCGGGGAAGTAACCGGCCAGCTCTGCCGGGGGCATGTCTACCAGCCCTAGTTCTTTAATGCCAGGGGTATCGATGATGAACGTGCCGGGGCGCACTTCCAACATTTCGGCAAACGTAGTGGTGTGAACGCCTTTATCGGAAAATTCGCTGATTTCGGCGGTTTTGAGGTCCAGGTCGGGCACCAGGGCATTGATGAGGGTGCTCTTGCCTACGCCGGAGTGGCCGGCCAGCAAACTCACTTTGCCGTCGAGCAGTTGGTCGATTTCGGCCACGCCCTCGCCGGTGGTAGCGGCACAGGTTCGGCTGGGATAGCCCAGGCTGGCGTACATGCCCGCAATCTCGGCTTGGTACTCAAACCCGTCGGCGTCGTAAAGGTCGGTTTTATTGAAGAGCAGCGTCACCGGCACATGGTAGGCTTCGGCTGTGACCAAAAAACGGTCGATAAACCCAAACGATGTCGCCGGCGATACCAGCGTAACCACCAGCAGCGCTTGGTCCAGGTTGGCAGCCACGATGTGCGAATGACCCGTTTTGTGTACAGAGCGCCGAATGATGTAGTTGCGGCGCGGCACAATGGTAGAGATAACCGCCGCCCCCTCGCCCTGGGCTTCTACTGTAAACTCAACATGGTCGCCCACAGCGAGCGGATTGCTTACTTTCAGGCCCTTAATCTTAAACTTGCCCCGCAGGCGGCAGCGGTAAAGCTGGCCTGTTTCGGTGCCGCGTACCACGTACCAGGAACCCGTGGATTTGACTACGGTGCCGTGCAGCAGAGCATTTGGGCTGGTAATAGGGGAGGTATCGGGAGTCATGAGCGGTGGAGGCCGGGCAGAGCGGCCATGATGGTGCGAGTGGCGCCCGCCTGGCCGTGCACGTAGTCGAGCATGGAATCTTGCAGCCGCAGCCGGGCTTCTTCATGGTGCCATAAGTACGTGAAGGCCGCTTCCAGTTCCTCGGCATTATGCACGGGGAAGGCGCATTTCAACGCGGTCAGTTCGACGGCCTCCTGGAACTTGCCATACGTGGGACCAAAGAAGAGGGGCAGGCCAAAAGCGGCGGCTTCCAAAGTATTGTGCAACCCTTTGCCAAAGGCCCCACCGATATAGGCATACTTACCAAAGCGGTAGAGCTGACTGAGCAGGCCAATATTGTCGAAGAGCAGAATGCGGGATTGGGCAACCGTGGCTGCGTCGGCCCGAGAATAGCGCTGCACCAGGCCCGGAAATGTACTCTCTACCAGGCGCAAGTTGCTCTCATTAATTTCGTGCGGAGCCACTAGCACCCGCAACTCGTGCTGATACCGCCGAATGAGCGGAGCCAAGGCCGGCAAATCTTCGGGCCAACTGCTGCCCACCACCAGCACAGGTGCGCCGTCGGCCACGAATGCATCGACGGTGGGGAGGGAGCGGGGCGGAGCAGCGGCCGTGGCAACCACTGTGTCAAAACGCGTGTCGCCGGCTACGCTGACCTGCTTGATGCCAAGGTCGCGAAGCAGGTTGACGGAAGCTTCGTTTTGAGTGAATATGTGGGCAAACCGCGTCAGGATTTCGCGGAAAAAACCGCCCCAGGGCTTAAAGAAAATTTGGTCGGGCCGGAAAATAGCGGACACTACCACGGCGGGTATGCTGCGCAGATGTGCCTCGTTGAGGAAGTGGTACCAGAATTCGTATTTCACGAATACCACCAGCCGGGGCTGCACAGCATCAAGAAACGCCTTGGCATTGCTCCGGGTGTCGAGCGGGAGGTAGAAGATGAAATCTGCCCCCGGCCAGTTATGCCGAATCTGGTAGCCCGAAGGAGAGAAAAACGTAAGTACCAGCTTGGTGCTGGGATGGGCGCGGCGGTAGGCCTCCAGCAACGGGCGGCCCTGCTCAAACTCGCCCAGCGAGGCGCAATGAAACCACACCCGCGGCGAGGGGTCTGAGCCAATGGTGCGGCGGACGTGCGCCAGCAGCCCCCGCCGGCCCGCCACCCAAGCCGCCGCTTTGGGCACGAACGGCGCCAGCAGCCGCAGCAACAGGCCATATAGGCCCAGAGCAATATTATAGAGAAACAACAAGCTCCAAAAATACGCAATTCAGGCCCAGCTTAATGGCAGCGCCTTGATTATAGATGCGTGTCATGCGAGTCAGATTCCCAGTCCACGGGGCAGGACTCGCCATTCTTCTCATAGTACTGCAAGGCATCAACCATGCGCAGGGCCTCGTTGATGCTGCGGCCCAGTGGCCGGTCGTTGACTAGTTGATGGCGCACAATGCCATCTTTATCAATCAAAAACAAGCCCCTGTAGGCCATGGGCGACCCCACAAAAGTCATTTCCCCGGCGGCATTGTAATCGTAATGTCCCCCCAGCACGTCGTAGTTGGCGGCTATGGTTTTCGTGGCGTCGGCCACCAGCGGGTATTTCACCCCGGCAATGCCATCCCGGTCGCGTGGCTTCAACTGCCAGGCCAGGTGCGAGTACTGCGAGTCGGTGGAGCAGCCGACTACGGCCACGCCGCGCCGCTCAAATTCTTCGATTCGGTCTTGAAAAGCCAGAATTTCAGTGGGGCAAACCAAGCTAAAGTCCGCCGGGTAAAAGAAGAACAGCACGTGCTTTTTGCCCAGGTAGCGGTCCAGCGAAAAGTCTTCTTCGAAGGTGGCATCAATTACTGCAGTGGCTTTAAAAGAAGGGGCACGCTTGCCGACAAGAACTGACATTCTTAAAATTTATAAAATGGTGGGAGTAGGGAATGCGAAAATCCAACCTAAAAAAGCAGAGCTGATGTGTACGTAGGCAAGGCCACGAATAGTGGCGTGGCCCCGCACTTTTCGACGCGGCGTACTGACTAGCGGCCTTTGAATTCAGGCTTCCGCTTTTCTACAAACGCCGCCATGCCTTCTTTCTGGTCTTCAGACGCGAAGGTGAGGTAGAAGTTTTTGCGCTCGAAGTGCAGGCCTTCGTCCAAGTGCGTTTCGAATGCTCGATTCACCGATTCCTTGGCCAAGCGGGCCGCTACCGGCGACATGGCCGCGATGCTGGCCGCCAGCCGGTAAGCTTCTTCCAGGTACTGGCCCACGGGCACCACTCGGTTTACCAGGCCCACGCGGCGGGCTTCCTGAGCCGATATAAACTCGCCGGTGAGCACCATTTCCATGGCCTTGGCTTTGCCCACGGCGCGGGTCAGGCGCTGGGTGCCGCCCGCGCCCGGCATGGTGCCAATGCGGATTTCGGGCTGCCCGAACTGTGCCGTTTCCGAGGCCACCAGCATGTCGCAGGTCATGGCCAGCTCGCAGCCGCCGCCCAGGGCAAAGCCCGAAACTGCCCCAATCAGCGGCTTGCGGAACTTACGAATCTGGTCCCAGGTGCTGAATTGGTCGGTGATGAACATGTCGATGGCCGTTTTGCCGGCCATCTGCTTGATATCGGCGCCGGCGGCGAAAGCCCGCTCGTTGCCGGTTATCACCACCACGCGCACGGCCTCGTCCTCGTCTAGGGCTTTCAGGGCATCGCGGATTTCCTGCATCAGCTGTAGGTTGAGGGCGTTGAGCTCTTTGGGCCGATTGAGCTGTATCAGCGCTACGCCGGGCCGCGACTGGGGAGTTACAAGAATGAATTCCATCATTACCGTGAAGTGAGTGAAGCTGGGCCAAGCCAGCTGCTTATTTGCAAACGAATTGAAACGTGTTGCGGGTGCGCTGCTCCAGCAGCAGGCGCTTGCCCTCGGTGAGCCGGGTAATACTGGCCGCGTCGTAGTTTTTAATGGTGAAGAGCGTCAGGCCCGTATTATAGTGCAGGGTAAAATGCTCGCGCAGCACATCCATTAGTTTGTGTACCCGACGCTCCGAAAAATCGGTGCACACCGAAAAGCTGATGGCGGAATTCTGCATGAGGTTAATCTTAAGTTTGGCCTGGGCCAATGCCCCAAAAATTACCTCCAGATTCTCCTCTGAGATGAACGCAAAGTTCTTGCTCTCGAAGGACAGCAGGCACTGGTCGGCCTTGCAAATGAATGCCGGTGCCAGGGCCGGGTGCTGACATTCGTGGATGAGGGTGCCCTCGGCCTCGGGGTCCAGAAATGATTTCACTCGCAGCGGAATGCCACGGTCGGCCAGGGGCTTCAGCGTTTTGGGGTGAATGACCGAGGCCCCGTAATATGCCATTTCTATCGTTTCGCGGTAGCTGATTTCGGGGTAGCGCACCGTGTCCGGGAACAGCTTGGGGTCGGCATTGAGCAAGCCAGCCACGTCTTTCCAGATGGTGACCTCCGCCGCCCGCAGGCAGTAGGCAAAGATAGCGGCTGTGTAGTCGGAGCCTTCGCGGCCGAGCGTGGTGGTGGCCCCGCCCGCCGTGCCGCCCAGAAACCCTTGGGTGAGAACCGGCCCCCGGCCCAGCAACTCGGGCAGAACTGCGCTAATGTTGCGCTCGGTAGTAGGCCAGTCCAGGCCGCCTTCACGCCAGGTGTGGTTGGTGCGGATGAGGGGGCGGCAGTCGAGCCACTGCACTCCAATAGCCTGCGCCACAATGCACGTTGCCAGCAGCTCGCCGAAGCTTACAATCTGGTCGTATTGCCGGTCGTAGTCCCCGTAGCCCACCGTAGCCAGCCGGTCGGATAATTCGGTAAGCATCTCGGCCAGCGTGGGGCTAGGCGCGCTGCCCGGAGTAGCTGCCACAGGTCCGTTGCCTAACTCAGCTGCTACACCTTCGTGGAATGTACGCAGCTGCGCCAACGGCTCCTCGTAGCTTTGGCCGGAGTAAGCCAACTGGTAGAGTTGCTCCAGGGCATTGGTGGTTTTGCCCATGGCCGAAACCACAATGACCAGGGGCTGCTGGCTGCCGTAGTGCCGCACAATACCCTCCAAGTTTCTGATTGCGTTAGCATCGCGCACCGATGCCCCGCCAAACTTATAAACCTGCACATTTTCCATGTGCGGCAAAGGTATGAGGCCCGGCAGGCTTTGCCGAACCCGAGCAAAGAACTTCAATTAACCCAGGCCCTTGTTAGTATTGGCCTAATTCTTCAACAAGGGCCTGAGGGGAGCAAAAATTTCGGTCCCAAAAGAGTAGCTTTGTCCTGCGTTCCTGCCCTCTCATTTCGCTCCTTCTATTATTATGGACCACAATAAACTGGCCCTGCCTGTTGGCACTACCCTCGACCGTTTCATTATGCGCAAGCAGGAGGATTTTCCCTATGCCACGGGAGAATTGTCGCAGCTGCTGCGCGATATCGCGTTGGCCGCAAAAATTGTAAACCGCGAAATCAACCGCTCGGGCCTGATTGACATTGCAGGGGCCTATGGCAACCGCAATGTGCAGGGCGAGGACCAGCAGAAGCTCGACGTTATTGCCAATATTCGCTTCATCCGGGCCCTGCGCAACGGCGGCGAGGTCTGCACCATCATCTCGGAAGAAGACGATGAGATGATTCAAACCGGCAACAACCAAGGCAAGTATGTAGTAGCCATCGACCCGCTCGATGGCTCGTCGAACATCGACGTAAACGTCAGCATTGGCACCATTTTCAGCATTTACCGCCGCGTATCGCCCACCGGCCGGGAAGGCACCGCGGCCGACTGCCTGCAGCCCGGCACCCACCAGGTAGCCGCCGGCTACGTTATCTATGGCTCCAGCACCATGCTGGTGTACACGACCGGCAACGGCGTGAACGGGTTTACCTACGAGCATTCGCTGGGTGAATTCTTCCTGTCGCACCCTGACATTGCCACGCCCAAAACCGGTAACATTTATTCCATCAACGAAGGCAGCTCCGACTCCTTCTCTCCCGGGGTAGCCGCTTTTGTGAAGCACTGCAAAGACAATAGCTTTTCGGCCCGCTACATCGGCTCGCTGGTGGCCGATTTCCACCGCAACCTGCTCAAAGGCGGTATTTACATTTATCCCGCCACGGCCAAAGGCCCGCAAGGCAAGCTGCGTCTCATGTATGAGTGCAACCCGCTGGCTTTCATTGTAGAGCAGGCAGGTGGCAAGAGTTCCAACGGCTACCAGCGCACCATGGAAATCGAGCCAAAGACCCCGCACGAGCGTTGCCCGGTTTTCATCGGCAGCAAAGAGCTTGTCGAGGCCGCCGAGGCTTTCCTGGCCAAAGAGAAGCAGCCGAAGACCACGGCTGTTAAATAAAGCCAACCCACTTACCACAGAAAAGGGCCGTTCCTGCATCAGGAGCGGCCCTTTTTAGTTGGCGTTGGGACGGCTACTCCGATTTTTTGCGGCTTTTCTTGGGAGCAGCAGCTTCGGAGCTGCCATCGGCGTTGAGGGCCTCGGCACCAGCAGGCTCAGCGCTGGCTTCGGCCGTCTCCTCTGCGGCTGCCGGAGTGGCGGCTTCCTGGTAGGGAACGTGCTTGCTCACGATGCTAAACCAAGTGGCCAGCTTCTTAATATCGGACAGGTACACGCGGTCACGGTCGTAGTCGGGGATGACGCTTGCCATGAATTCGGTCAGCTCGCCTTCGCTCGATTTGGACGTTACGGGGGCCGTGGCGCCGTGCTTTTGGTAAATGCGCTCGAACGCTTCCGTCAGCGGTACAGTCTCTTCGGGGTCCTGCGTGTAAATGGAGATTTCCGACAGCAGCGACACCTTATTGCGGGCCGGGGCCAGGGTGCGGGTTGCTTTCTCGTCGAGGCTTTCCACCAACACACCGTGGCGTGCAGCGCGCACTAAGCGGTAAAGACCGGGCATACCGCTGATGGCGGCTAACTCTTGCAGTTCGTAAGGCATCTTATTTATTATGAAATGAAAAATGAGGAATGCAGCATGAAGAACAAAGGAGCAGGACCACAGCGGTCACTCCCTCAATCCCACATGCTGCATTCCTCATTCAAAATTACGCTTTATTCTCCTCCCGTGGCGTTCGAACCAGTCGCGCCCAGCTTAAACGTGATGGGCAAGCTGGTGAGAATGGGGTATTCAGGCTTCTTAAATTTCAGCAACCGAACCACGCGCAGGGCTTCTTCGCCAGTGCCGCCGCCTACTTGTTTCACCAGCTTGATGCCCTGCATGGTGCCGTCGGGGTTCAGAGTAAAGCTAACAATGCACTGCCCCTGGATGCGGTTACGCTTAGCCATGAGCGGATATTTCAACTCCTTGGCGATAAAGGCGTACATGGCCTCCTGGCCACCTTCATAGTATTCGGCTACGGGAATCACTTTGCCTGCCGAGGCAATGCCAGCGCCCGTTTCGCCTTTCGAAGTGGGAGTTGTTTGCGCCGCGGCCGGTGCCGCAGCCGCCAGCAGCAAGCCAAGGGCCAGCTGCGGAAAGGATGGTTTTTGTATCATCTTATGATTAAGGGCGGGAATAGAACAAAAATGATGCGCATAGAGCGCACGGCTATTGGCAATTTAAGGGCCAAATTACAAATTCGCATCCGGGCCTGCGACCCATTCCTTGTTAACTCCGGCAATGAATTCCAGTACTTCCTCGCGGCCCAGGGCCGACTCGGCTGAGGTCTGAAAGTAGCGGGGGAGCTCGTCCCAGATTTCGCTCATTTTTTGCAGGTAAGAAGTTACCAACGCTTTGGTTTGGGCCGTCGACTGCTTATCCGTTTTAGTGAATATCATCACAAACGGAATGCCTTCTTCGCCGAGCTTTTCCATGAATTCTAAGTCGGCGGGCTGCGGCGCGTGGCGCGAATCAATTAGTACGCACACGCACATCAGATTGGGGCGGTGACGCAAATAGAAATTAATCATGCGGGCCCACTCGGCCCGCGACGTTTTGCTCACCTTGGCGTAGCCATAGCCAGGCAAATCGACGAGATACCACTCGTCATTAATTATAAAATGATTAATGAGTTGGGTTTTACCGGGCGACGAAGACGTTTTGGCTAGGCCATTGCGGCCGGTGAGCATGTTGATGAGCGAAGACTTGCCAACGTTGGAACGGCCAATAAAGGCGTATTCGGGCAGGGTAGGGGCCGGGCACAGCTCCGCTCGTGAATTACTGGTTAGAAAGCGGGCATCACGAATAATCATTGATTGACAGGTAAAAATGCGATAAAGAAAGAGCTGCAAAATTACATCTTAAAATAAAGGGGCGTCTGAGTAAATAAAAACAGGCTTTTGATTGCTATTTCGTTGATGCCTCTATATTTGCGCGGCATGGCTGCTAATCTAGCGGGTCAGTGCTACTGCATTTATACGGTGTCGAATGGCTCAAAATTTGCTGAAAACCGCTTTTAGTAAGCAAAAAACCTATCTTTGCCCGTCAATATCCTGCTATTGATGCCAAACAGTATGAGGGGGCGGTCTTTTCCACACGGTTACCTTCTCTGTAAACGCGGATTAAAGCCTAACCCTACTGGAGTTTTTCAGTATAAGCCCAAAAAATAGCCCGCAGCCCTACCAAATCGCGGCGCGTTTCTCTTCAAAACCCTTCAGCATTTCTTTTTTTCAAACTTATCCTCCAATGGACAACTTATCCAGAAGGTTACTGCAAGCGTCGTGCGCCGTTGCCCTCACTGCCGCTATCGCCACTCCGGCTCAGGCGCAAAGCACGCGTAAGGACCTCAAGACCGGCAACAAGTTCTTCGAGCAGGAAAATTACCGCGCTGCGCTTCCTTATTACGAGAAAGTACTTGCCAAAGACCCGAACAACGCCAAAGCATTGTTCAACGCCGGTATTTCCTATATGTCGTTCGATAAGGAAAAGGCCAGCGACTACATCTACAAGGCGCAAAAACTGAAGCCGAAGGTTTCGAAGGACGTGGAGTACTGGCTGGGCCGGGTCGACCACCTCAACTACAACTTCGATGAGGCAGTAGCCCACTTCCAGGCCTACAACGCTACGCTGAAAAAGAACGACCAGCGCAAAGAGGAGATTGCTCAGCTGATGCAGCACAGCAAGAATGCCAAGGTGCAGTTCAACTCGCCAAAGGACATCTTCGTGAAGAACCTTGGCCCCACCATCAACACGCAGTTCTCGGAGCACAGCCCCGTAATCTCGTCGGATGACAAGACCCTGATTTTTACTTCGCGCGGTGAAAAAGTGACCGGTGCTACCGGCCAGCCCAGCGACAAGAAAAACAAGAGCATTGCCGCTGACGGTGAGTACTACGAAGACATCTTCGAAGCCAAGCGCGTTGATGACGAGAACTGGGAGCAGCCCCGCTCGCTGAGCGCTTCGCTCAACGGCCGTGGCCACGATGCTTCGACCCAACTGTTCGACAACGACACCAAGCTGTTGATGTATCGCAACGATAACAACGGCGACATCTTTGTAGCAGAAAGAGGCCCCAACGGTGACTGGACCGCTCCCAAGCCTTTGGGCAGCAACATCAACTCAAAGTCGTACGAAGGCGATGCCCACATTACGCAGGATGGTCTGACGCTTTACTTCTCAACCGGTCGTTATTCGGAAGACGGAACCCTCGACCTCTACGTGTCGACCCGTCCTTCCATTACGGCTGAATTTGGCCCGGCCAAGTCGTTGGGTGGTGCCATCAACACCAGGTACGACGACGACAGCCCATACCTGAGCCAGGACGGCAAGACGCTGTACTTCTCGTCGCGTGGCCATAACACCATGGGCGGCTACGACATTTTCAAGTCGGAGTACAACGCGGAAACCCGTCGTTGGGGGCAGGCCGAAAACCTCGGTTATCCCGTCAACACGCCGGATGATGATTCTTACTACCGCTTGAGCCCCGATGGCTCGTATGCTTACCTGAGCTCCTACCGCATCGGCGGCTACGGTGAAAAGGACATCTACACCATCAACTACATCAAGAACGCCATCATCAAAGGCAAGGTGTTCTCGTCGCGCGACAGCACCTCGGTTATCCCCGGCGTTGAGCTGGTGTTCAGCGGTGCCCAGGCCGACAAAACGGCTCTGAGCTTCCGCGACGTAACCAAGTTTGACGGCGGCTACCAAGTAGCTGTGCTTTCGGGCCGTACCTACCAGGTGGCAGTAAGCAAAGACGGTCAGAATATCGAAACCCAGGAGTTCGCCGTGCCCGTGTCGACGAATGATTCGACGACCATCACGAAGAACTTCTACGTGAACTACATCGATACGACGGCTAGAAATGCTTTCGCCAATATTTACTTCGACACCGACAAGTACCGTCTGCGTCCGGAGTCCATCAAGGAGTTGAACAACATCAGCAACGTCCTGAAGGCTAACCCCGGCATCAACATGTCGATTGAGGGCCACTGCGACTCGCGCAATACCGACGAGTACAACATGGTACTGGGCCAGAACCGCGCCGAGGCAGCTTACAACTACCTTAAGAAGCAGGGCATTGCCGAAACCCGCATGACCACGGTGAGCTACGGCGAGCGTCGTCCGGCCGCGCCGAACGATTCGCCTGAGAACATGCAGCTCAACCGTCGCGACGAGTTTAGGATTGTGCTGAAAGAAGGCGAAACCATGCCTACTCTGAACCCCACCACCACGGGCGCTACTGGCACGGGTGCTACCGGTACCGATGCTGGCACCCTTTCGGGCGCCGGTGCTTCACGCACTGCCGCTCCGCTGACCCCTGGCAAGAGCAAAGTGAAATTGGCCGACGGCACCAAGGTGAAAACCAAAGTGGACGAGGACTCGGATAAAGTGAAGGTTAAAACCAAGAGCCCCGAAGGCGATACCAAAACCAAAACCAAGGATGGTGAATTGGATGGCAAAGCCAAGGACGCCGATGGCAACAAGACCAAAATCAAGACCAAAGTTGACTAGTGGCTTTGGCCTCTAATAAGGGGAGCGGGCCGGGCAAATTGTCCGGCCCGCTTTTTTATGAGCTTTGCTGGGGCTGCATGGTGCATTTGTAGCCCGTTCAGCTAACAATACTCCCCGGTTGGGCGTTGGGGGAGAACAATTTTCTCGCTTCATTTCCGTTCTTTGCGCCCGCTCATGGCCGTAGTACCTTACAAAGACAATTCCGCCGATAAGAAATCGCAGGTTGCCCAGATGTTTAACTCCATCGCGGGCAAGTACGATTTCCTGAACCATTTCCTCAGTGCAGGCACCGACATCTATTGGCGGCGCAAAGCAGTGGACGAGTTGAAAGCTCTGCGTCCGGCGCGCATTCTGGACATTGCTACCGGCACTGCCGACTTCGCTATTGAAACGCTGCGCACAGCTGCGGCCGATGCCCATGTGACTGGCGTGGATATTTCGGAAGGAATGCTGGATGTGGGGCGGCGGAAACTGGCCGCCAAGGGCTTGGGCCACCGCATCCAGCTCGAGCTTGGCGATTCGGAGAACCTGCCTTTCAGTGATGGGGAGTTTGACGCCGTAACTGCTTCTTTTGGTGTGCGCAACTTTGCGCACCTGGAGGTAGGGCTGGCTGAGATGCTACGCGTGCTTCGGCCGGGTGGCAAGCTCGTTATCCTTGAATTCAGCAAGCCCACGGCGTTTCCGCTCAAGCAAGCTTATAATTTTTACTTCCGACGGGTGCTGCCAGTCTTTGGGAAATTGATTTCCAAAGACCAATCGGCTTATACCTACCTGCCTGCCTCCGTGCAGGCCTTTCCCGACGGCACCGACTTCCTGGCAATCCTGACCAAAGTCGGTTTTAAAGAACCTGCATGGCAACCACTCACATTCGGTATCAGCTCCATTTACACGGCGCACAAATAAAGCGCATGGCCCTGCTGGGCCTGTTGGGGCTGCTGGTGCCCACGGCTGCCATGGCGCAGCGCAAAGCCAGTTCCAAGGCCACCCGTGGTAAGGGGGGCACTGTGAAGTCCATCACCGTGAAAAACCTGCCGGCTTACGATGAGCGGTGGTTTCACCCGGGCATGTACATCGGCTTTTCGGGCTCGCGCTTTATCATTGAGCAGTCGCAGACCTATATCAATAATCAAAACATCACCGCCAATTCAGTGGTCAGCCCGAGCTTGGGGGTGGGGTTCATTGGCGATGCCCGGCTGGGCGCTCCGGAGTCGCCTTTTGTGCTGCGCTTTGCGCCGGGGGTTACTTTTCTGACGCGCCGCGTCGAGTTTCGGCCGCGGGGCTACCCAAATCCAGATTCTATTGTGACGCAGGAGGTAACATCCACGGTGATTCAGTTTCCGGTGCTGCTCAAGTACCAGTCGGACCGTCGGCGCAACAGCCGCGTGTACATGATTGCCGGTCTGAGCCCCAGCCTAACGGCCAGCAACCGCCGCAGCGACCCCTTGCGCAACCAACTCCGCGCTCTGGACAGCGACCTGACGGTGGAGTACGGCGTAGGGCTGGACTTATTCTATCCGCTTTTTAAACTGGCGCCGGAACTGCGCTTTTCGCACGGCTTGCGAAACCTATTGGTAGCTGGCGACAAAGACGTGTTTACCCGAAGCTTGCAGAGCATGAGCACCAACACGGTGACGCTGTACATAAATATTCAAAACTAGTTTGGGTGTTTGTAATCTTTTATTCGCTTAGAGTTTCTTTGGCGGAAGCATACGACGAGCAACCTGCAACTCACACCTGATACCAATGCGGACTGCATTTATAACCGGCGCTTCGTCGGGAATTGGACGCGCCACGGCAGTGGCCCTGGTCGGGGCCGGCTTTGAGCTGGTAGTGACCGGCCGGCGGCGCGAGCGGCTGGAAGCACTGGCAGCCGAATTGGCGCCGGTGCCGGTGCATGTGCTGGTATTTGACGTGCGCGACCGTGCGGCGGTGCAGGCGGCTGTAGCTACACTCCCGGCCGCGTTGCAGGCTCCCGATGTGCTGGTGAACAATGCGGGCGGTGCGCATGGGCTGGCACCCATTCAGACCGGCGATCCAGCCGACTGGGACCAGATGCTGGATGCCAACGTGCGGGGCTTGCTGAACATCACGCACGCGCTGCTCCCGGGCATGACGGCCCGGCAGACGGGGTTTATCCTGAACGTGGGCTCAATTGCGGGGCACGAAGCTTACGCCAATGGCAACGTGTATTGTGCCAGCAAAGCTGCGGTGGCCATGCTAACCAAGACCATGCGGCTGGACTTATTGCCTACCGGCGTGCGCGTAGCCGAAGTGAACCCAGGAGCGGTTGAGACGGAATTCTCGCGCGTGCGCTTCAAAGGCGACGAGGCGCGGGCCGCTAAAGTGTACGAAGGTTTTCAGCCGCTGCTCCCGGAGGACATAGCCGAAGTTATTGTGTTTATGGTCACCCGGCCACCACACGTAACCATTGCCGAAGTATTGGTGCTGGCTGGCGCGCAGGGGGCTGCCACTACCATTGTCAGGAAGTAGCAAAAGATGGCTGCCTGCATGAAAGGGTTGGCTCTTGTTACGGGTGGGTGGTGTCGGCAATGTCTTCCAACACGCGGCGGTTGAGCTCGTGCTTGCCCGCAAAGGTGACCAGTTGCGGTGTGGCCCCCAAACCTTGAAGCAGAGCTTGCTGCTGCGCTATTATCGTGTCAGAAAGGTATTCGTCTTCGGTGCCGACCACGAGTGTGAGGGGAAGGTTTTGGAGCAGGCGTGTGGCTACGGCAGGCTCCAGGTCTTCAGGGAAGCTGCCGGCCCACAGCACCAAGTGTGCAGGCCTTAAGTGGGCGCGGGTAAGCCAGCGGCTTACGGTAGCGGTGCCTTGCGAAAAGCCTAGAACAGTAACATGAACCTTGGGGGAACTGGCAGCCAGCACTTGACCGGCCAGTTGATTGAGGAAACCAATGTGGTCTTCGATTTCATGCAGGCGGTCGTCGCGGGTCATCCAACTGGCCCCGACTCGGCCGCCATTGCCGCTGAGGTAGAAGCGCGAGAGTCCTTCCGGTACAATAACTACAGTGTGGGGGTCGGCTTCAGTTAGGAAAGCAAAATGCCTGGAGAAATAAGCGGCCAACTGCCCATAGCCATGGCACACAAACCACACCCGGGTAGTGCTGGCCGATAGTTCGCCCAATTGATAGTAGCGAGCGGTGCGAGTTACGGCCAGGTGATGCTCGGTCATGCTGTTACGGAAGCTTAAAGGCGACTGAGGCTGCTCCATATTAAAAATTTGAGCGGTCTAAACAAGCGGGTTGCGAGGCCTCTTCAGCTCCCAGGCAAGTCGTCGGGCGAGAAGTTAAAGGGCATTAGCGCGGACAGGGAGTTGAAGCGCAGAATGGTACCGGTGCGGCTGGGCAGCAGCAGCGGAATGGCCTGGCCCTGGCGCGATTCGTATTCCAGCATTACCTGCCGGCAGGCGCCGCAGGGGAGGGCAGGTCCAAAATCGCCGTCGCTGGGGCGGGCGGCCACGGCCATGGCCACGATGGGGGCATGGTCGGGTTGGTTAGCGGCTAGGCCGAACAGCGCCGTGCGCTCGGCGCAAAGGCCGGAAGGATAGGCGGCGTTCTCCTGATTGGTGCCGCGGAAAATGGTGCCATCGGCCAACAGCAAGGCTGTGCCTACGTGGAAACCAGAATAGGGAGCATAAGCCTTGGCGGTAGCATCCCGGGCGGCTTGCCACGTAGTCTGCTCGGCGGCAGTAAGGTCGGTGGCAGAGTCCAGCTCTTCGTAGGCAATGAGCTGCTGGCGGGGAATTCGGGCCATGTAGTGCGGGTAAGGGGGCGGCGAAGATAAGATGCTGGCCGGAATGAGGGCTATGAAGAACATGATGCGCATTGAATTCCGGCCTGTTTCCGCATGGTAAGCTGCTTTGGCCTCGTTCAGCGTAGCGTAGGCGCCCTACTTTTGCCGCATGACTACCCGCTTGTTATTACTGGGCGCTGGGCGCTCTGCCTCGTCCCTGATTCAGTATCTACTGGGCCACGCGCCCACCGAAAAGTGGTTTTTGACCGTGGCCGATGCCAATCACGCGCACTTAGTGCCGGTGCTGGCGGCACATTCGGAATACGCCCGTGCCGTGCCCTTTGACTTGGAAAATGCTGTCTTGTTGGAAGAGCTGGTTGCGCAGGCCGATGTGGTGATTTCGATGCTGCCGGCCATGCTGCACCCTGTAGTGGCCCGCGTGTGCGTGCGGCACGGGCGACATTTGGCCACGGCAAGCTACGTCAGCCCTGAGATTTCAGCGCTGCACGATGAAGCTGTGGCGGCGGGCGTTACACTGCTCATGGAATGTGGCCTCGACCCGGGACTGGACCACATGTCGGCCATGCGAGCCATTGAGCATATCCGGCGCCGAGGTGGCCGAATTACGTCGTTTAAGTCGTATTGCGGCGGGTTATTGGCCCCAGCCGCCGAGGGCGACAATCCCTGGAAATACAAGTTTACCTGGAACCCGCGCAACGTGGTACTGGCCGGCCAAAGCACCGCCAAGTACTTGGAAAACGGTAATTCGCGCTTTATTCCCTATCAGCAGCTGTTCGCCCGCACCGAAACGCTGGCCTTGCCGGGCTACGGAGATTTCGAGGGCTACGCCAACCGCGACTCGCTTAGCTACCGCGCGCCGTATGGCCTCGATGACATTCCGACCATCTTGCGCGGCACCCTGCGGCGCCCTGGTTACTGTGCTGCCTGGCACGCCCTCGTGCGCCTGGGCCTTACCGATGACTCGGTGAACCTGGGCAACCCCGAAACCATGACGTGGGCAGAGCTGGTGGCAGCTTACTTGCCCTTGTCGCACGTTCCCAAACTCGACCTGTCGGTGCGCCTTGCCACCTACCTGGGCCTGGAGGCCACAGGCGAAGACATGGGCCGCCTCAACTGGCTGGGCTTATTTTCGGCGCGGCCCGTAGGCCGTGCCAATGCTACGCCTGCTCAACTACTCGAACGCCTGCTCAGCGAGAAATGGCAACTCCAGCCCCACGACCACGACCTGATTGTGATGCAGCACCTGTTCGAGTATGAGCTAAACGGAGCTGTGCACCGGCTTACTTCTTCGTTGGCCGTGCTGGGCGAGGATGCTATCCATACCGGCATGGCGAAAACCGTAGGCTTGCCGCTGGGCATGGCGGTGCGACGCCTGGCACGGGGCGAGGGCCGCAAACCCGGAGTGCTGCTGCCTATTGGGGCTGACCTCTACGACCCCATTCTTGATGAACTGGCGGCTGATTACGGCATTATTTTCAGCGAGGAAGAAACTGACGTCTAGTAAGGCAGGCAATAGCTATTCAGGTAGGTGCGTTGAGGTGGTATGACACAAGCACTATTCGCCTATTTGCTTATGCGTCGGCGGCTGATTGACCGGCTGCTGCTAGAAGTTGGCTGGGTGCGGCTGGGACTACTGGTGCCAATGCTGCTGGCGGCAGTAGGGCGGGTGGTGGTGCTGGCGGCAATCAGCCCTGAGTGGCAATGGGTCGTGCCGATGAGCGTGGCGCTGCTGCTGGCTTCGGCGCACAGGCAGCGGAGCGACTTGCAATTTCTGGCAATCAGCGCTTCGGCATACCGGTCATGGCTGGTGGTGGAATACCTGCTGTGGGCGATTCCGGTGGCGGTGGTACTGGCGCTGTTTCAGAGCTGGGGTGCCGCGGGGCTCACACTGTTGCTGGCTCCTGGGGTGGCCGTGTTGCCACCGGTGCGCGAGGCACTGGGCACACGAAATAAACCCCAAAGCTGGTTTCGAAGTGAGGCGTTTGAGTGGGTGAGTGGCATGCGCGCAGGAGGGTGGGCGTGGCTGGTACTCCTTGCGGGCGCTGTGTGGCAACACGCCTCGCCGCTTGGACCGGTGCTGGCACTGGTGGGGTGGTTTTTGGTGGTGCTGACTTGCTATGGCGTGCCTGAGCCGACAACCATGCTAGTGCTGGCAGCGCGCTCAGCGAGTCAGTTTTTGGGGCATCGGCTGGTACTGGGGCTGGGGTATGGAGGGCTCACGGCGGCTCCTTTTTGGTGGCTGCTGGCGGTGGGCCCGGCCGGCATAGGCGGGGCCGTGGCGGTGGCCGTGGTCTGGCTGGGATTGGTAGGATTAATGATTTTGACGAAATATGCTTTCTATTCCAACGCCATGCACATTCGCATCACCCAAGCGCTGGTGGTGGGAGTAATCCTGGCCCTGCCAGGAAACCCGGTGTATCCGGTGCTGCTGCTGGTAGCGGCCGTAGGGCTGATTTGGCAGAGCCAGCATCGCCTGCGAACCGTACTGGGCCATTAATAAATTTGCTGATGCTTGAAGTTAGAAACCTCCGCAAGGCCTACGGCAGCCACGTTGTGCTGCACGACGTGAGCCTGACCCTGCGACCCGGGACCATTCACGGCTTGGTGGGGGCCAACGGCGCCGGCAAAACAACCTTGCTAAACTGTCTTTACGGCCTGGAGACCGGCTTCTCGGGCGAGGTGCATGGCCCTGCCGGCCGGCCGTTGCGGGAGCACACTGGCTTGTTGCCCTACCAACCCTACTTCTACCCCCGTCTCACCGGGCGGGAGTATCTGGAATTTTGCATGCAGGCCCGGGGCCGGCGCATCACCGATTTTGCGGGCTGGAACCGCCTACTGGAAAAGCCCTTAGACCAATATGCCGATGAATACTCAGCCGGAATGCGCAAAAAGTTGGCCCTGCTGGCCCTGTTGGTGCAGCATTTCGACTACCTGATTCTCGATGAGCCTTTCAACGGCTTGGACTTAGAAGCTAACCTGCTGCTCAAAGAAATACTATGCCGACTGCGTGACTGGGGCACCGGCATTCTGCTGACCTCCCACATTCTGGGCACCCTCACCGAAACCGCCGATGAAATAACGGTGCTAGTGGACGGGCGCGTGCAGCGCCACTACCAGGAGGCCGAGTTCAGAACGCTGGAAAGTGACTTGCTCAATAGCCTGCACCATGGAAAGCTAGCCTTGCTAGATTCGTTGGTTTGAGACTGTCGGCATACGCTATCCATTATTACCCAAGCCCCTAAAGGGCAAGGTAGAATCCCGACAGCAAAGCCCGGAAGGCATCTGAATAGGCTGGTCCCGCATCCGCGTGAATTGTTAATTCTTGTTCTTCAAAACCCGAACCCGAACCTGTGTGCAAGAACCGACTGATGTGCCTGGTGGGGCGTCCGCCCGGGCGGTGCCGCACCGTCAGACGCTCGGCCAGATACAGGCCCACGTGCTGGGCCGCTGTTTCAAAGTGAAGCATCTCGGGAGGCGGCAGCAGTACGGTTAAAGCCCCTGTCGGCAGCAGAAACCGGGAGGCAAAGCCTGCCAGCTCCCCAAACGACAGGGAACTGGCGCTGACGTGCCGGGCGGTGCTGCGCGCGGCGTTGGCCGAGGGCAACGACTGCCGGAAAAACGGTGGATTGCAAACAATGTGGCTGTAAGGGGCCGGCGTGGAAGCTGCAAAGTCGGCCAGGCTGGCGGCTCTTATCCGGATGCGGTCGGCCCACGGGCTGGCGGCGGCGTTGCGGGCAGCCTGTGCGGCTGCAGCTTCGTCAATCTCCAAGGCTTCGATTTGGACGGTGGGGTGGCGTTGGGCGGCCATCAGGGCCAGTAGCCCGGTGCCGGTGCCCACATCCAGCAGCCGGGTGGCGTCCGTGAGCGTAGCTGCTGCGCCCAGTAGGCAGGCGTCGGTGCTCACCTTCATGGCGCAGCTGCCTTGCTCAATGCGAAACTGCTGGAATTGGAAATAATCGTTGGGCATGCCGCAGTTAGAGGAGCGACGCCTTGGCGATGGCCTCGTAGCCTTCGTCAATGAGCAAGCCCTTGCCTAGCGCGCTTTGCACGGCAAGCACATCGCAGCGCTCGTTTTCAGCGTGCCCGGCGTGCCCTTTTATCCAGTGAAAGCTCACTTTGCGCTGGCGGTAAACCTTCAGAAAGCGCCGCCACAGGTCCTCGTTTGCTTTTTTGCCAAAGTCTGGTTTCTTCTCCCAGCCAAACACCCACTTTTTCTCCACGGCGTCCACCACGTACTTCGAGTCGGATACGACCCGGATGGGCAGGTCGGGGCGGTTCACTGCTTCGAGGCCCACAATGACGGCCAGCAACTCCATGCGGTTGTTCGTGGTGAGGCGGAAGCCTTGGGTCAGCTCCTTCTCGTGGGGCCCGTAGCGCAGTATGGCCCCGTACCCGCCAGGGCCAGGGTTGCCGCGGGCCGACCCGTCGGTGAATAATTGAATCATGGGGTGAAATTTTAGTTGGGAAGCGTGCTCGAAGCACGTCAAACTCCCCTCCTTACCAAGGAGGGGACGTTAAGCCGCTAGGCTGAACGGGGGTGGTTGTGAGCGTTGCACGACTGGGTTCGGGTCGGGCTGACGATATTGTTCGGGTATCGTTCAACGAATCCAACCACCCCCGTTGTCGCTGCGCAACAACATCCCCCCTTATCCAAGGAGGGGAGTTTGACGTTCTCTTGTTGCGTTAAGCGGGGAATTCCTTGGCGAAAAACTGAACCAAGGCCTCAAAAGCGGCGTCGGGCACGGCGGGGAAATTGGCGATGCGCACGGTGTTGTTTTTCAGCGGACCGTAGCCGCTGCCCAGGTGCAGGCCTACTTCCAGGGCCTTGCGTTTGATTTCTTCGATGATGGCAGCGTCACCCTTTAGGCCGATAACCGTAGTGGAGCGGGTTTCGGGATTTGTAATGAGGGGCTGCAGCGGTGTGGCCTGCTCAAAGAAGTCGTAGAGCTTCTGAGCGCGGTCGGCGAGGTGCTGGTGTACCGTTTTGATGGGCTCCCGTTCAGCCAGAACCCGGCTGAGCAGGTAAATGCCGAGGACGTTGGGTGTGTAGTTGGTTTGGAAGTTGAGCATCTGGCTCAACATGGCGGGCAGGGCGTTGTAGTGCGCCCGGTCGTTCACGAGGCGAGCCTGGGCCACGGCTCGCGTCGAGAGCACCAGCAAGCCCAGGCCAGCGGGCAGGCCAAAGCACTTCTGCACCGAGCCAAACCAGACATCGGCCTTGATGTACTTGAGATTGAGGCCGCCGAGGCTGCTGGTAGCATCTACAGCCAGCAAGGCGCCGCCGAGGCGGTTGAACAGATTCAGGATGAAGCCTTCGCGCAGCTGGGTGGCGGTGCTGGTTTCGTTTTGGGTAATGCACACCATGTCGGTGTCTTCGGCCGAAAAGGGCAGGGCCCCAATGTCGGGCAGCTCATCGAGGCCGAAGGACATGCCGCTGCTGGCGGGCCGCAGGGCCTTGGCATACTTCAGCCACTTCTCACCGAAGTCTCCGTTGTAGAGGTGGAAGCTGCGCCGGGGAGTGAGGCTTTGCGCCAGCACTTCCCAGCACTCGGTGGCCGAGCTGGTAAACAGAACGGTGTAGTCCTGCGGGATATTCAGCTTGGCCTTAACGTCGGCCACGGTTTGGCGCACCAGGCTGGTTACTTTTTCGCTACGGTGGGGGGCCGAGAGCCAGCCCTCGTCAAAAGCATCGGTCAGGTATTGGCGAACGGCGGGATATACGGCCGAAGGCCCGGGGTTGAAAGTGAAAGGCTGAACCACGGATTGCACGGATTTTTCGGGTTGAGGGAACGTAGGGGCGCGGCGTGGGCCCGGGGCTGTAACGAATACACTACTGCGTGTATTGGCTGTGGCCGTGGGGCGGGGCGCCCAAAACGGGGGAGGTAGACGGAGAATCGTCCACGGGCGCAAAGTTCGGCGCGAAATCGTCCGTATCCGAAGGAGGACAACGCAAAAATCCGGGCCTTTTCCAAAATCCGCCGAGGCGCAGGCTTACACCCGAAACCCGACCCGCTTGGGCTGCTGGTTCAGAAACCACTGCACCGCCAGCCGGTAGCTTTCCAGCCCAAAGCCGCTGATGCTGCCCGCGCAGTGCCGCCCCAGCAGGCTTTTCTGCCGGAACTCCTCGCGGGCCGCTAAGTTGCTCAGGTGCACCTCCACCACCGGCGTCGCGATGCCGGCCACGGCATCGGCGAGGGCAATGCTGGTGTGAGTGTAGGCGCCGGCATTGAGCACGATGCCGTGATGGGTAAAGCCGACTTCGTGCAGCTTATCAAGGATTGCTCCTTCGTGGTTCGACTGAAAATGGCTGAGAGTGAGGTCAGGGAAAGCCGTCTCTAACTCGGGAAAAAAATCGTCGAACGAGCGGGTGCCATAGATGCCGGGTTCGCGGCGGCCCAGCAAGTTGAGGTTGGGGCCGTTGATAATGAGAATGTTCATTTAACAATTAACAGTGAGCAGTTTACAATGAACCGGAAAACGTACTTTGCGGCCCATGGAGCGTGGTGCTGGGCTTTACGAACGAATTGCCCCGACCTTTGCCGGTGCAAGCTACGCCGTTCGCCAATTAGCGCCACAAGCGGGGTAGATGTTCATTGCTAACTATCAAATGACATGACTTGGCCCCAGGCTATTCAGCAATTTCAGGGTTACCTCCGGCTCGAAAAGTCGCTTTCGCCCAACTCGGTAGAGGCGTATGTGCGTGACGTGACCAAGCTCCAGCAGTTTTTAATGATGGAGAAAGTGCACGCTGGCCCCACGCAGGTGACCACTGCCTTGCTGCGCGATTTTCTGGGCACCCTGCAGGGCTTGGGCCTCAGCGCCACTTCGCAGGCACGGACGCTATCAGGGCTCAAGGCCTTTTTCGACTTCCTCATCATGGAAGACCTGCTGAAGCTAGACCCCACCGACACCCTGGAGGCTCCCAAAACCGGCCGCCACCTTCCCGACACCCTCAGCTATCCCGAAATTGAAGAATTGCTGGCCGTCATCGACCTGAGCACCGACGAGGGCCTGCGGGCGCGTGCCCTGCTGGAAGTGATGTACTCGTCGGGCTTGCGGGTGAGTGAGCTGTGCGACCTGCGCCTTTCCAACATGTACGCCGAGCAAGGCTTTGTGAAAGTGGTGGGCAAGGGCAACAAAGAACGGTTGGTACCCATAGGCCGCGAAGCCTTAAAGCACCTCAACTTTTACCTCAGCGGAGTGCGCGGGCATCAGGACATCAAAAGCGGAGCCGAAGACGTGGTATTTCTTAGCCAGCGTGGGCGGCCCCTCTCGCGCATCACCGTTTTCACCACCTTAAAAAAACTGGCCGAGCAAGCGGGGTTGCGCAAAACTATTAGCCCCCACACCTTACGCCATTCCTTCGCCACGCACCTCATTGAGGGCGGAGCCGACCTGCGCGCCGTGCAGGAGATGCTGGGGCACGCCAGCATTACCACCACCGAAATTTACACTCACCTCGACCGGGATTACCTGCGTCAGGTAATTACCGAGTTTCATCCGCGGAGCTAGCAGTTGACCTGGGGTAGGAGGGGAGCTGGGGGTTCTTTGGCGTCAGCTTTTCATTTTCTGGCCCGCTGCCAGGTTTCAAGCCTGTATTGCTTAAATTTGGCCTTTATGCTTCTTTCGAATGGCAGATAATCGTTATAAAAACACTCCCGCCGGCCCTTCTGCCAACCGCCCTGCCGACTCCCGGCAGCCTCGGCGGAACGAGCCGCGCCCTGCGGGCAACCGCCCTGAGCCTGCTCCGGTCCGCCCGGAGTCCCGGCCCGAACCCCGGCCCGCTGCTACCAACGTACCCAAAGCTGCTCGGGTAGCGTCTGTGCCCAAGCCATCCCGCGCCCCGCGTGGGCCGCTACCCGGCGTAGGGAACCTGCTGGCTATCCTGCGCGACCGCCGCTTTCACCTATTCATCGGGTTTGGGTTGCTGCTGGCCAGCTTGTACCTCACCATTGCCTTCACTTCGTTCCTGTTCACGGGCCACGCCGACCAGAGTGTGGTAGCGGGCCTGGGCACTACCTCGCTCAAAGAGGCAGGGCATGAGTCGGGCAACTGGCTCGGGCTCCTGGGTGCTTGGGCGGCACAACTGTTTATTTACAAGCTCTTCGGTGTTGCCGCGTTTGCGCTGATTCCGGTAGTGTTCTTCCTGGGATATAAAATTGTGTTCCGCTCCGCCACCGGCTCAGTGAGCTACGTGCTGGCCCTGGGCCTGTTCACCATGGCATGGCTAAGCGTGCTGCTGGGCTACGTGGTAGTGACACTAGCCTCGCCCGGCGCCGACCCCGCGCTGGCCCACCGGCTCGATTTCCTGTGCGGCGGCGTTGGTTTTGAAGCAGCCTCTTGGCTTGATAGCCTCATTGGCTGGGGCACGGTGCTGCTGCTGGCCTTTGCTTTGATTTCGTTCGTGGTGTTCTTTTTCAATGTCACCAGCATCAACCTGGGCAGCTTCCGTCGCATGGGCGCTGAAGACGACGCCGAGGAAGACGCTGAGCTAGAAGCTGAAATTGCTGCCGAACAAGCCGCGGCTGCGGCCCCAGTGGTGGCTTCGGCTCCTGCCAAGGCCAAGCCCGTCGCCCAGGAATCGGCCGCTACGACAAGTGCTCGTACTTCGGCTGGCGGGGCAAAAGCTTCTGCGCCCGCCCTAGGCATCAACATAGATGAGCCCGAGGAAGAACTGACGTCTGCTCCGGCACCCGTCGAGTTTGAACCCGCGCCTCGGATAGGCGCCGGCGTAGCGTTGAGCGTGGCCAGCACCACCGCAGCACCGGCCGCCGCTTCTGTGGCAGCGGCTGTAGCAGTGCCTTTGGTGGCTACAGGCCCGGCCTTCTCCATTGAGATGCCCACCCCGGAAGTTGCGCCCAGTGTGCCGCTTTCTACCATTCCCACCCCGCTTTCGTTGGCCGATTTGGCCGACGGCGACCTGCCTGCTCCCACGCCAGCAGTGCCAGCGTCCGCCTTGCGCACGCTGGAAATCACCACCCCCGGCCGCGATGACCTGGACCCGAACGCCGGGGCCGACATTGCCGCCGTGGCCGACGAGGATGAGGACGCCGACGCCATGCCGCCCGGCAACTACGACCCTACCCTGGAGCTCTCGCGCTTCCAATTCCCAACCCTGGAGCTGCTCAACGACTACGGCATCGCCAAGGCCCAGGTGACCAAGGAGGAACTGGAGGCCAACAAGGACCGGATTGTGGAAACGCTGGGCCACTACGGCATCAGCATCGCCAGCATCAAGGCCACGATTGGGCCCACGGTCACACTCTATGAAATCGTGCCGGAAGCGGGCGTGCGCATCTCCAAAATTAAGGCCCTGGAAGACGACATCGCCCTGAGTCTGGCGGCGTTGGGCATCCGCATTATTGCCCCTATCCCGGGTAAGGGAACCATCGGCATCGAGGTGCCTAACACAAAGAAGGAGATGGTAAGCATCCGCTCGGTGCTGGGCTCGGAGAAATTTGCCAAGTCGGAAATGGACCTGCCTATTGCCTTTGGCCGCACCATTACTAACGAGGTATTCGTGGCCGACCTGGCTAAAATGCCCCACTTGCTCATGGCCGGTGCCACGGGCCAGGGAAAGTCGGTGGGTCTGAACGTGATTCTGGCTTCATTGCTCTACAAGCGCCACCCGGCCCAACTCAAATTTGTGCTCGTCGACCCTAAAAAGGTCGAATTGAGCATTTTCAACAAGATTGAGCGCCATTACTTGGCTAAGCTGCCCGACACCGACGAGGCCATCATCACCGACACGAAGAAGGTGGTCAATACCCTCAACTCGCTGTGCATGGAGATGGACCGGCGCTACGACCTGCTGAAGGAAGCCGGCTGCCGCAACCTGAAAGAGTACAACCACAAGTTCATCGAGCGCCGCCTCAACCCCAAGAAAGGCCACCGGTTCCTACCCTTCATCGTGTTGGTCATCGACGAGCTGGCCGACCTGATGATGACCGCCGGCAAAGAAGTGGAAACGCCCATTGCCCGCCTGGCGCAGCTGGCCCGGGCCATTGGCATCCACCTCATTGTGGCCACCCAGCGCCCCAGCGTAAACGTGATTACGGGTATTATCAAAGCCAACTTTCCCTGCCGCATCTCTTTTAAAGTGACCAGCAAAATCGACTCGCGCACCATTCTGGACACCGGCGGGGCCGACCAGCTCATCGGCCAGGGCGACATGCTCTTCTCGGCCGGTTCCGACCTGATTCGGGTACAGTGTGCCTTCATCGACACCCCTGAAGTGGACCGCGTCTGCGACTTTATTGGCGAGCAGCAAGGCTACTCCGACGCATATTTGCTGCCCGAAGTGGCTGGGGCCGACGGCGACGCCGGTAGTGGCAACGAAGAGATGGACCCCTCGGAGCGCGACACCATGTTTGAGGAAGCCGCCCGCTGCATTGTCCTCCACCAGCAGGGCAGCACCAGCCTGCTCCAGCGCAAGCTCAAGCTGGGCTACAACCGGGCCGGGCGCCTCATCGACCAGCTCCAGCACGCGGGCATCGTGGGTCCGTTCGAGGGCAGCAAGGCCCGCGACGTGCTCATTCCCGACGAGTACCAGTTGGAGCAGCTGCTGAACTCCATGAAGTAGCATACGCTGCAGCTTGCGACGATCTGGCCGAGTGACAGGGACTTGATTGGTTCAATGTCTGCTCTTGGCCAGCTCGTTGTCGATTACGGCTGCGGGCAATCCAAACTTTTTTTGGTTTTATTGTCCTTTAAGTAGCACTTTGGCCGGCCGTTTGTTTACTGAACCCGTATCAGGCCATCGAAGCGGTTAAAAACGCTTTCAGTTCTCCCTCATAAAATGAAAAAATCATTCTCCCTGTTGCTGTTCATGGCGACCATGGCGTTGCCCGCTGCTGCCCAACAGGACCCCAAAGCAGGCAAAATTCTGGACCAAATGAGTGCCAAATATCAGGCGCTAAACGCATTCCAAGCTGCTTTTACTCAAACCCTGGAGAACCCGGCGGCTAAGGTGAAACAAAATATTAGTGGTGATATTCTTGTAAGCGGACAGAAGTTTCGCTTAAAAATCAGCGGCCAGGAGGTTATCAACGACGGTAAGACTACCTGGACGTACCTAAAGAACGAAAATGAGGTGAATATCTCGGATTCTGACCCGGATTCGCAGGAAATGTCTCCTTCGCAGATTTACACCATGTACAAAAAGGGCTACAAGTATACCTATGTGCAGCAGGTGCAGGAAGGTGGCGAGGCCCTCGATGTGATTGAATTGGCCCCCGAAAACCGCCAGAATGACGTGTTTAAAGTGCGGTTGAAGGTGCGTAAGAAAGATTCCTCCGTGAAAAGCTGGCAGATGTTCAAAAAGAACGGCAACCAGTACACGTTCAATATCAAGAAATTCCAGCCCAATCCGCCCATCGATGCAAACACGTTTGCCTTCGACAAGGCCAAATACAAGGGTGTGAAGGTGGTAGACCTGCGCTAAACCCGCGGTTGAGTTATCAGTTACCAGACTTTCTTAAAAACGGCCCGCTTCGAAAGAGGTGGGCCGTTTTACATTTGTAGTCATGCACGAAGATTTTCTCCACTACATCTGGCAGCACCAGTATTTCGACAAGGCTGATTTACGCACTGCCGGGGGGGAGGAAATTCAGGTATTGCGCCCCGGCCACCGCAACGCCGATGCCGGCCCCGACTTTCTTAATGCCCGCTTGCGCCTGGGCGAAGTGGAGTGGAACGGGGCAGTAGAAATCCACCTGCGGGCTTCGGACTGGGCCCGGCACAACCACCAGACCGACCCCAAGTACGACCAGGTTATTTTGCACGTAGTGGGCAGCCACGATGCCGAAGTGCTCCGTACCAACGGCAGCCCGATTCCAACCCTGGCCTTGCAGCCCCGCCTAATGCCGGAGCTGCTGGGGCGCTACACCGCTTTGGTGGAAGCGCCTGCGGCTGCCCCGCTGCCCTGTGCGCCGTTGCTTGGCCTGGTGCCCGACATCACCAAAACAATGATGGCTGAGCAGGCCCTGCTTGAGCGAGTGGAGCGAAAAGCGGATGCGGTTATGGCTCTTCACCAGCACCTTGGCCAAGACTGGGAAGCCACCACTTACCACGCACTGATGGCGGCTTTCGGCTTTCAGAAAAACAGTGAGCCCCTGTCACGCCTTGCTAAAGCACTGCCATTAGCAGTGCTGCGCCGGCACCGGCACAACCCGCACCAACTGGAGGCGCTACTATTTGGACAGGCCGGTTTTCTCTTTGATAATGAGGAGACAATTGCCGATAGGTACATTCAGGACTTGAAGCAGGAGCACGAGTATTTGCGGCACAAATACAACTTGGGCGCTGCGGCACTGCAGGTTCACGAATGGAACTATCTTCGTTTACGCCCCGCCAATTTCCCTTCCGTGCGGCTAGGGCAGCTGGCGGGCCTGCTTCACGCACGCCCCACCTTGTTTGATGCCTTGCTGACGGCGCAAAGTGTGCCGGCTTTGGCCGAGTTTTTCCAGACTCCGGTGTCAAACTATTGGCGCACGCACTTCCGGCCCGGCCGCGCTGGTAAAGCGCCGGCCTTGGGCAAAAGCAGTATTTATTTGCTCATCACCAACGTAGTGGTACCCCTGCGAGTGGCTTATGCCCGCCACTTGGACCAGCCGGCCCTGGTCGAAAGCAGCGTCGCTTTGCTCAGCGAATTGCCTCCTGAGCACAACCAGTTCACCGATGTCTATGATGCCTTGGGCTTTGCTCACGGCAGCGCTGCAGATTCGCAGGGTTTGCTGGCTTTGCACAAGAACTACTGTGCCCCACGCCGCTGCCTGCACTGCGCTATCGGTAGCCGTTTGGTGCAGCAAACTCGCGTAGCCCGGTGAAGCTAGTACTGGCCATTTTTCTTAACGCCGGGCTATTGGCCCTGCTGCTGCCCTGGCTGGTTCGGCAGTGGCGATGGGCGGGCGCGGGCTGGTGGCGAGCCGTTTTTGGAGTAGGGCTGGCTCTGCGGATAGTGGTGGGGGTGGCCCGTAGCTGGACCCCAAAGCTGGATGCCCAATTCATGACGTATTTGGGCAGACAAGTCACCACAAGGCTATGGTCGGGCCTTGAGGAGGCCACAAGCCTGCTGTTTGGCTCCGTGAATGTGTTCCGGATAGTTCATGCCGACGGCACTGGCTATGATGCCGTATACCAGGGGTTATCTAACACTTGGTACTTAATCAAGCTTTTGGCATTGCTGAACCTAGCCTCACTCGAAACAGATTGGCTAAATGGACTGTATCTGAGCTTGTTCGCTTTTGTAGGGTGCTGGCAATTGGTGCGTACGCTGGCAGAGGTGCTACCAAACACGCCAAACGGGGCCGGGGTGGTGGCTTTTCTGTTATGGCCCTCGGTTTGGTTCTGGACTACTGGCATCAGTAAAGAAGCTGCTCTGCTTGGGAGTGGCGCCTGGCTTACAGCCCAAGTGCTGGACCTTCTTTACGGAAAGGTCCAAGACCAACCCCAAAGAGTCTGGAACCGCTTGGGCTGGGGGCTGCTGACAATAGGCCTCGCGTATTTACATTTTAAAATGCGCTACTTTTTTGCCGTGCCATTGCTTGGGGTACTGGCCGGGGTAGCTCTGGGGCATTGGCTGCAGCAGCTAGGGTTGGCACGTTACCGCTGGGTGCAAGCCGTGGTGTTGGCTACAGTATTGGGGCTGGGAATATGGCTAGCTCCTCAACTAAGTATGGGCTTTAGTGCCAATAAATTCACCAATCAGGTGATTAAGGTTTACACCTTCGAGGTTGCGCACTCAGCTGGGAAACCTCACTTCGAGTATCCGGACCTGCGGCCTACGCTCGAGAGTATGGTGGCACACGCCCCGCTTGCTGTGGCCAATGTGTTGACGAGACCTTGGCTCGGCGAGTCGAGGCAGCCAACCTACGTAGCTGCTGGGCTGGAAAACGCGGCAATTTTAAGCCTGCTTGCCCTCGCGCTAGCGGCCGTAGCCCGTGGACGCGCCGGGCGACTTCCCTTTGGTTTGGGGTTGGGGCTGGTGGTTTTCTGCGTGATTCTAGCTTTTCTGATGGGACTCACTACTCCCAACCTAGGTTCGCTGAACCGTTATAAAAGTGGACTGCTGCCGTTTCTGCTTTTGGTGCTGCTGCAAAATGATTGCGCTGCCATGCTATTACGGCGGGTGGGGCTAGCCGGCCCGGCTAAAGGCAGATGTATGGTTGTTTAAGAGCCGTATAAATGGCTTGCCCGGCCGGTGGCGTAACTTTGCGGCTTGTTCCTATGTCGGCGGGGCCATCATGTCCCGCGCACGAACTTTGAATTGAAATTGCTTCTTATGGAAAATCCCGTCATCATCCTTGGTGCTCAAACGGTTGGCACAGCTGTGCTCGACGCCTTTTTGTCGAATGACATCGTGGTGTATTGCCTGCTCGACGACGACAAAACCCTGCAAGGCACCGAACTGCTCGACGTGCCCGTGATGGGTAACACTGACGACGGCGAACTGCTCAAACTACTCGGCAAGAAGTGCGAAGTTTTCGTGGCCACCGATGACACCGCGAGCCGTCGCAGCCTCACCCAGATGCTACGCAACGAGTACGAAGCTGTACCGGTCAATGCCATCCATCAGCGCGCCAGCGTGGCGGCGCACGCCACCCTCGGGCACGGCAACTACATCGGTCCTAACGCAGTTGTGGTAGGGACCGCCACCCTCGGCGATGGTTGCTTGGTAGGTGCAAATGCCGTAGTCGAAGCCCGCGCCACCGTTGGCAGCTTCGCCCAGATAGGCAGTGGTGCGCTGCTCGGGGCCGATGTTCAGGTGGGCGAGCTGGCCTTCATCGGAGCGGGAGCGGTGGTTGTGGCCGGCGTTAAAATTGGCGACAAAGCCCGTGTTGGGGCAGGCTCGGTGGTGGTGGCCGATGTCCCCAGTGGCCAAACTGTTTTTGGAAACCCTGCGGTGAAAGTCTAGGGGAATTATGAGTTATGAATTTTGAGTTAAGAATTTTCTTACGACAGCAAGAACAATTCAAGGCCCGCAATTCATGACTTATAATTTTTAATCATAACAATTTATGTACCAGGTTCTTCTCTATTACTGCTATACGCCCCTCGAAAATCCGGAGCAGTTCCGGGAGGAGCACCATCGCTTTTGCCTGGAGCTGGATTTGCGCGGGCGCATCATTGTGGCTGCCGAAGGGTTGAACGGCACGGTGTCGGGCACTGTGGAGAGCTGCGCGCGCTACATGGCGGCCGTGAAGGCGGACCGGCGCTTTGCCGCGCTTGAGTTTAAGATTGACGACGTGCCTGCCCATACTTTCCAGAAGCTGCACGTGCGGGTGAAGCCCGAAATTGTGCACAGTAGCTTGCGCCACGTGCGCCCGCACGAGAAAACCGGCCAACACTTATCGCCCGAGGAATTCAAGGCCTTGAAAGACCGCGACGACGTGGTAGTGGTGGATGTGCGCTCGGACTATGAATACAACCTGGGCCGCTTCAAAAACGCCGTCACGCTGGACATAGAGAACTTTCGCGACTTCCCCGAGCGGGTCGAGCTACTCAAGGAGTTTAAAGACAAGAAGATTTTGACGTACTGCACCGGCGGGGTGAAATGCGAGAAAGCCAGCGCTTTCCTGCTCGAGCAGGGCTTTGAAAACGTGTACCAACTCCACGGTGGCATCATTAAGTATGGCATCGAAGCGGGCGGCGAAGATTTTGATGGCCAGTGCTACGTGTTCGATAACCGAGTGGCCGTGGACGTCAACCGAGTAAACCCCACCGTCATTTCCCGGTGCCAGCATTGCCAAGGGCCCAGCAACCGCCTCGTGAACTGTGCCAACCCGCACTGCAACGCCCACCTGCCGCTCTGCGAGGCCTGTGGTGAGCAACTGCAGGGCGCCTGTTCCGAAGCCTGCGCCGCACACCCCGACAAACGCCCTTACGATGGCACTGGCGCTTATCCCAAGGTTAGCAATCACTATAACCCTGCTCAGGGCTTAGCCTCGTATAAGGCGTAAAGCACGAGCTGTAGTGGCATTAAAGCTACATAGGCGCTACTGGCTTTATATGCTTTCATTCTTCTCCGTTGCTCCATTTGGAGTATCTGTTCTCTCATCATGATTCCTTCTTCCGAACTCATTCTCAATCCCGACGGCAGCATCTACCACCTCAACTTGATGCCTGACCACCTCTCCGATACCATTATCACCGTGGGCGACCCCGCCCGGGTGGCGCAGATAAGCCGGCACTTCGATTCAGTGGAGTTTGAGACCACCCACCGCGAGTTTGTGACGCATGTGGGCTACTTCCGCGGCAAACGCCTGGCGGTGATAAGCACGGGCATGGGCACCGACAACATCGACATCGTGATGAACGAGCTGGATGCCCTCGTGAACATTGACTTTGTATCGCGGACCGTGCGGCCGGTCGAAGAGCGCATGAGCCTGCGCATCATCCGGCTGGGCACCAGCGGCAGCCTGCAGGCCGATGTACCCGTTGGGTCAATGCTGGCCACCGAGCACGCCGTGGGCCTCGACAGCCTGATGCAGTTTTACCCGTTGGTAGAGACTGGCCTCGAAACTGAGATTGCTACCGAGCTTCAGCAAACCCTTCAGTTGCCCTTCGCGCCGTATGTGGTGCGGGGCTCCGACCTGCTACGCGAGCAGCTGGGCGCTGGCATGGTGATGGGCAATACCCTCACTTGCCCTGGCTTTTATGGCCCCCAGGGCCGCGTGTTGCGCCTCGACCTACGGCAGCCCGACTACATTTCGCGCCTGCAAAACTTCCGCCACCAGAGCGCGGAGGGGGAGTTCCGCCTCACCAACTTCGAGATGGAAACCGCGGGGTACTATTCTTTGGGCCGCCTGTTGGGGCACGAGGTGCTCTCCTTAAATGCCATTGTGGCCAACCGGGCCACTGGGGAATTTACCGAAAACGCCAGTGCAGTAGTCGATGCCATGATTGAGCGTACGCTGCTGCGCCTTGCAGTTCAATAAATAAGAAAACGCAAAAGCCGGGCTTCAGCAGCGTAGCTGCTGAAGCCCG